>CAZMSP010000120.1:0-5748 GCA_964568985.1 uncultured Pirellulales bacterium | reverse complement strand
GGGTAAACGCGAAATTTATGAGAATACCGGCCTGCAATTTATGCAGTTAAACAGCATTTACCAGCTTCTTGCGATGCGCTTGACTAATTCGACAGCACTTGCCAAAGCAAAGAACCTGATTTTTATGGCGGATTTGTTCAGCTATCATTTATGCGGCAAGGTTTTTGCGGAATATACGCTTGCAAGTACGTCACAATTTATGGATATGAAGACAGGTCAATGGTCAAAAGAAGTTTTAGATAGATTATCTTTGCCAATTGATATTATGCCCAAAATAGTTCAGCCGGGGACGGTTGTGGGCCAGTTGGCGGCGAAGGTTGGAAATGAAATCGGCTTTGGGCCTATCGCAGTTATCGCAGTCGGCTCGCACGACACAGCTTCTGCGGTGGCTGCGGTGCCGGCTGATGGCGGCGGGAATTGGGCATATTTGTCATCGGGGACGTGGAGTTTGATGGGCGTTGAAGTGCCGAAGGCGATTGTAAATGATAAAACATTTGAATATGAGTTTACAAACGAGGGAGGAGTTGAAAGTACGATTCGGCTTTTGAGAAACATAATGGGACTATGGCTGATGCAGGAATGTAAAAGACAATGGCAGCATGAGGGGATTGATTTGTCATACCCGGAACTGTCAGCGATGGCGGAAAAAGCCGAACCTTTTGCCGGTTACATTAATGTTGATAATAGCACATTTCTGGCACCCGGTGACATGCCGAAAAGAATAAATGACCAACTGGTCGAAACAGGTCAGAAAGCAACCGACGATAAAGGTCAGATGATAAGAACCATACTTGAAAGCCTGGCATTCAAATACCGCTCTGTGATGGAAGCAATCGAGGATATTACGGGAAAGGATATTGAGGTGCTGCATATTGTCGGCGGCGGGATACAAAATGAGCTGCTCTGTCAGTTTACAGCTAACGCCACCGGGAAAAAGGTGATTACCGGACCTATTGAGGCGACGGCCAGCGGCAATATCCTTATGCAGGCCAAGGCGACGGGGCAGATAAAATCACTGGCAGAGCTTAGAGAGATTGTCCACAATTCATTTGAGTTAAAAGAGTATCAACCACAAGAGACGTCGTTTTGGGAAGAAGAGTACAAAAAAGTACGGAGTAAAAGTTTCCGTTCTCCGTAGTAAATACTACGAAGGATGAAGAGGAAAAAGCGGTTTGGTTAAAGAGCTTGAACGCAAACTGGATAGCTTCGATTCCGCAGAGAGAAAAGAATCCCTGTTAGCACTGTGCGCAAAGATTAAGGCGGGTGACATCGATTTGCCGCAGCCGGGAAGAAAAGTCAATTTGCACTGTCATACTTTTTTCTCCTATAACACTTACGGTTATTCTCCGAGCAAATTTGCCTGGTTAGCTCGCAAGGCAGGATTAGCTGTTGCCGGCGTGGTGGATTTCGATGTGTTAGATGCGCTGGAAGAATTCCTTGAGACAGCCAGGATGTTAGGCCAGAAAGCGTGTGCAGGATTAGAGACGCGGGTTTTTGTACCGGAATTTTCCGATATGGTAATTAACTCACCGGGTGAGCCGGGTATCTCCTACTATATGGGGATAGGATTTCCCAGTGCTAAGCTTGAGGGTGAGCAGGAGAAGTTTTTATTAAATCTTCGTGAAACTGCACAGCAGCGAAACCGGGACTTAATAGAGCGGGTAAATAAATACCTTCGGCCTGTAGAATTAGATTATGAGCATGATGTGCTGGTTCTGACGCCTTCGGGCAATCCGACCGAGCGGCATATATGTCTTGCATACGCCCGTAAGGCCAAAGAAAAATTTAGTAACAATAGTACTCTTTCTAAGTTTTGGTCGGAGAAGCTGGGTGTGAAGGTCAAGGAGTCACAATTGCCTGAGGGCAGAGACCTGCTGAATGCGATTAGAGCCAAGACTATGAAGCGTGGAGGCGTCGGTTATATGATGCCGGATAAAGGCTCGTTCCCGTTGATGGCTGATACCAACCGATTCGTTTTGGCAGCTGGAGGTATCCCTGTTGCAACCTGGCTCGATGGCACCAGCGAAGGTGAAAAGCATATTGAAGAGCTGTTGGAAATTGCTATGAGTACGGGAGCAGCAGCTATCAATATTATCCCTGACCGTAATTATACAGTGGGCGCCAAAGGCGAAAAATTAGAGAATCTCTATCGGGTAGTAGAATTGGCTGAAAAGCTACATTTGCCCATTGTTGTGGGGACGGAGATGAATAGCCCGGGGCAAAAATTCGTGGACGACTTTGATAATGAGGAACTGGCGCCATTAGTCCCGACATTTCTGAAAGGTGCGCATATTGTTTATGCACATTCGGTGCTGCAACAAAGAGCTGGATTAGGATATACCAGTGAATGGGCAAAGAAAAATTTCGAAAGCGTGGCAGAGAAAAACGAATTCTTCAAGAGGCTTGGAAGCACGCTTGAGCCGGAACAGGAAGAAAAACTTAGTGGTTTAAGTAAGGATTCAACTGCTGAGGAAATAATAGAAAAAGTGGCCTCTTAGACGAAGGACAAAGGACGGTAATGGCGAAATCGCCGGAAACACAATATGCGGTACAGTTGGTTGGGCCTGATAAATTGGTCCTGAATAAAACCAGGGAGATTTTCAGGCCCGGTCGGCACCAGATTCTCTGTAAAGTTGAAGCGGTCGGGCTGTGCTTTTCTGACCTTAAACTGCTCAAGCAATTTTCCAGCCATGTTCGTAAAAGTGAAATAGTTTCCGGCATTGAGCCGGAAGTGCTCAAAGAGATACCGAGCTATGTTCCCGGCCCAAAGCCGACGGTGCCGGGACACGAAGCTGTTGTCAGGATTGAAGCGGTCGGGGCTGGCGTGGAAAACTATAAGCCCGGCGAACGTTACCTTGTGCAAACCGACTACCGATGGCTGCGCACAGCCAAGTCTAATGCCGCCTTCGGATACAACTTTGAAGGAGCTCTTCAGGAATATGTGCTGATGGATGAAAGGGTCATCACATCACCTGAGGGTGAATCAATGCTCATAGCTGTCGGTGAGAATCTGCCTGCTTCAGCAATCGCTTTGGTCGAGCCCTGGGCGTGCGTCGAGGATGCCTATGCGTCCAAAGAGCGCACGCGTATAAAAGCCGACGGGCAGATGCTTATTGTTGCGGATACAGCGGTAGCCGAAGATACTTTACTAAATCTGCTGAACCGCTATGGTAAGCCGGTTCGAATAACATGGGCTTCTCCGTATGAACCACCACCGAAGCTTGCAGATGAAATACAAAAAGTTTCAAGTGTGTCGGAGCTTGCCGATGTCAGCTTTGACAATGTAATTTATTTCGGCTCCGAGCCGACTACTGTCGAGGCGATATTTGCAAAGGTGGCTGCAAACGGTTTATTGAATATCGTTCTCTGTGGCGGCAGGTTCGGCAGGGATATTGCTACTCCAGTCGGCCGGGTTCACTACGGCGGCATTCGTATCGTTGGCACTTTTGGTTCGGACCCGGCTGAGTCTATGGAAATAATCCCTGTTAACGGTGAGATTCGTCCCGGTGACAGGATTAATGTTATCGGGGCAGCCGGGCCTATGGGTACGATGCATGTGATACGAAATATCTGCCAGGGCGTCGAGGGTGCTCGTCACGGCGGAGCGTACCGCAGCCGGGTGAGCGTCTTTGCGGGGGACATAGATGATGACAGATTAACTGCGCTAACAAAAATCGCAGAACCATTAGCCAAGAAAAATGGCGTTGAATATAGAACATATAATCCAAGTAAAGCGGAAATACCGCCGGAAATCGACTACACGATTTTGATGGCGCCGATTCCTGATTTGGTTGCGGCCTCGGTTCACAACTGTCGTAGGCGGGGTATCATAAATATTTTTGCCGGCATACCAGCGACGGTTACAGGGAATATCGACCTGGATACCTATATAGAAAAGCAGTTATATTTTGTTGGAACGAGCGGGTCAACTTTGGATGATATGAAACGAATGCTGGCGAAGGTAGAATCCGGCAAGCTCGATACCAATGTATCTGTAGCGGCTGTTTGCGGGCTTGATGCGGCAGCAGAAGGTATTCGTGCGGTTGAAAATCGGTCGGTAGCAGGTAAGGTTATAGTTTATCCGGCTTGCCGCGGTCTGGGGCTGGTACGGCTGGAGGAATTAAACGAAAAAATACCGGAAGTTGCTGAGTGCCTCGATAATGGCCTGTGGACTAAGCAAGCCGAAAATACTCTTTCGGAAGTGTACAAAAATTCGTAGAATATGGCGGATATGAAATCATTACTAACAAATATACCTGATTGCAAGAGAGGATATTACTGTGCCTGATGTTGATACCTCAAAAAAAGAAAAGCAGTATTATGAAAATGTTCCGATGAAGACCGAGGGCTTTTTCCTCAAAGGAGCAAACGCCCTTGACTGGGGGATGAAAAATCGCCTGTCACGGATATTTAATCCCGAAACTGGCCGGACGATAATGTTTGCTATTGACCACGGTTATTTTCAGGGGCCGACTACGGGACTGGAGCGTATTGACCTGACAATTGTACCGTTGATGCAGTACGCCGACGCTATAATGCTCACTCGGGGAATCCTGCGTACGTGCGTGCCTCCCACATTGACCAAACCGATTGTGATGCGGTGCAGCGGCGGGCCCAGCATACTCAAGGAGCTTTCCAACGAGGAGTTAGCAATCGATATCGAGGATGTTATCCGTATGAACGTGGCGGCGATAACACTACAGGTATTTATTGGCGGCGAATTCGAAACCCGCTCGATTCATAATATGACCCGGCTGGTGGATATGGGCATGCGATATGGTATTCCCACGATGGCGGTAACGGCGGTCGGCAAAGATATGGTCAGAGACGCCAGGTATTTCCGCCTGGCCTGTCGTATGTGCGCCGAGCTTGGGGCCAATATTATCAAGACGTATTACATTCCCGATGGTTTTGAGACGGTTACCGCATCGTGTCCGGTGCCGATTGTGATGGCCGGCGGCAAGAAAATACCGGAGCTTGATGCGCTGACGATGGCCTACAATGCCGTTCAGCAAGGTGCTGCGGGAGTTGATATGGGCCGAAATATATTCCAGAGCGACGCTCCCAAAACCATGATGCAGGCGATTCGCAAGATAGTGCACGAAAATTTAAAACCGAAAGAGGCTTTAGAATTATACAAGACCCTAAAAGCAGAGGAGCAAAAAGCCAAGTAATGAACGAAAAATCACTCCTTCTGAAAGACAAAGTTGCACTGATAAGCGGTGCAGCCGGCGCTATTGGCTATGCAGTTGCGCAAGCGCTGCTGGAAAACGGCTGCAGCGTAGCAGTGAGCGACCTGCCCGGCCAAAGACTCGATGATTTCACAGCGGATTTGAAAAAACAAGCAGCCGGGATGGTAATCGGCATAGAGCTTGATGTTACCGACAAAGACTCCGTAACAAGCGGTTTTCAGTCGGTCATCGATACCTGGGGCAAAATTAACATCGTCGTGATAAACGCCGGCATCGCATTAGTCTCAACTTTAATAGAGATGGATATCGAAGAGTTTCGCAAGCTGGAAAGGGTAAATGTGGAAGGGACGCTCCTGACACTCGCCGAAGCAGGTCGGCAATTTATTAAACAGGCAGCAGGAGGAGACATCATCATTATGTCCAGTAAGAATGTTCCGTCTCCGAGCGCCGGCTTCGGGGCCTACAGTGCCACCAAAGCCGCCTGTCATCAATTGGGACGAATTGCCAGCCTTGAATTTGCCCAGTACGATGTTCGCGTGAATATGGTCGCACCTGA
>CAZMSP010000119.1:0-5933 GCA_964568985.1 uncultured Pirellulales bacterium | reverse complement strand
CCAACTACCCCAATTGCCGATAATGCCACAGCCAGCCAGAAACGCTTGCTTTTGATCAGCGCCCTTTCATCAGCAAAGAAAACAAACGAAAAACCAGCTATCCAGATGACAGAAAATTTCGTCAGCAGGACCATAAAAGCTGGGTCGATATAGTAAAAAGCCGCAGCCCATAAACTCTGCATAGCAAGATTTGGCACTGCTGGCAAAAGGGCCCTTCGCCAGACACTTTTATCAACCCGCCTTTTTTTAATAAGAAATAAAAGAAAAGGCAGCCAGAATAAACATGCCGCAAGATACCGCAGCATATTTTGTGTCCACGAATCCAAATGTCCGGTTAGAAACTTTATAAAGTTCGGCCCAACAGACCAAAAAAGCAGAGTACCAGCGCAGGCTAAAGTAGCTGTTACATCAAATTTTTTAATATGGTTGTTCATTCTTGCGAAACGCCACGAAGTCAGCTATTGCAGGAATTGATTGTGCGCTTTTTCCTGTGCTATTGTTGTTGTCGGGCCGTGGCCGGGATAAACAATTGTGTCATCAGGCAAAGTAAAAAGTTTCTCACTTATACTCTTGACCAATTGTGTCATACTGCCGTTTGGAAAATCCGTACGGCCAATTGAATCTGCAAACAACGCATCGTCTGTAAAAACAATCCCTTCATCCTTCGAATATAAACATACACCGCCCGGCGTATGGCCCGGAGTATGAAGTGCTTCCAATTTTATGCCTGCTTCTTCAATTACGCTTTTGTCCTCAATAAACAAATCAGCCGGCTCCGTACTGAAAGCTGTTCCTGTCAAAGCGGAAAGATTGCTGTAGGCACCGGTGAGCATGTCGGCATCGAGTTTATGGATGTAAACCTTTATGGCCGGAAATTCGGTGCGCAATGCAGCAACGCCCGCAATGTGGTCTATATGGCCGTGAGTTAGCACAATTGCAACAGGGTTTAATTTATCTTGACAAGAAAAATCTATTAACTTGCCCGGCTCCAGACCTACATCAACAATCAGGCAGTCCTTAGCTGTCTCGCTTTCGCGCAGGATATAGCAGTTGGTTTCATAAGCACCTAAAATGAAAGTGTCAATTTTCATTTACTACTTTTGCCCCTTAAAAACAAATAGATTTAACAGAAATGGCATTATCAGTCAATAATATTAAAGACTTGACTAAAAGGCTTATGTTTGTTAAGGTGCCTACTCCATAATAGTTAATACTGGAATAAAGAAGAAAATGAAATCTTTTAGGCGAGTTTTCAAGTATGTCTGGCCTCAATGGCCGAGGATTATCGTCGTTGTCCTTAGCGCGATAATCGTCTCGGCTCTTTTATCACTGAGCTTTATGACCATCATACCGCTTTTGAAAGTGATGATGGGCGAGGAAGGCCTGCACGGCTGGGTAGAAAGAGGGTTCAGCAAACATCGTTACGGCGTATCCTTCTATGTACCGGAAAAAAGGGATTTCGCTGAATCTGATATCGAATCCTATTTGCTCGTAACAGACATTAAGGACGATAGCCTTGCGCGAAAAGCAGGTCTGCAAAAACTTGACAAAATTATCGGAGCCGCCGAGCTTTTAGTCAAGCAGGACAAAGATGAAATTTCCTCTTCTAAGCTGCTTGAAATTCTTGCAAATGCACCGTCAGACACCGATATTACCATTCAAATACATAGAGACAATAAAGAAGGCGCCACTGAAACTAAAACATTAGCACTCAACGCAGGACCAAAGCCATTTTACGTGGACAATTTAGAAAGGTGGCTGAATCTTCTGCCAAGACAGCAAACAAAGGAAAATAAAACCAAAGCGGTTATCTTCATTATTCTGGCAATAGGAGTAGTTACAATAATCCGCTGCATAGCGAAATTCTATCAGGAATATATGGCCCAGAAAGTCGTGCAGGTTGGAATAAACCATTTAAGAGAAGACGTCTTCAGTCATGCAATGGACATGCCTATGTTTTCTTTTGCAAACGAGCGGCCAAGTGACACTGTCAGCAGAATTGTCAGCGATACCGGCGTAATGGGTAAGGCAATTAAAATAATGCTCGGAAAAGCGCTGCGCGAGCCACTAAATGTACTTTTCATTTTAGGCTTTGCGATGTGGCTTAACTGGCAGCTAACACTTATTTTCCTGTGTGGCGCACCTTTCGTAATATGGTTGGTAATCGGCTTAGGTAAAAAAATGAAACGAGCCACCAGAAAATCTCTAATGGCCAGTTCCCAAATGCTGGGTAAGCTTCAGGAAACAATGGCAGGGCTAAAAGTGGTCAAGATTTATAACCGCTATGGGTATGAGATAGAGGGTTTCAAAGCGATAAATAAAAGATTGTTGAAACAATTGCTTAAGATTTCAAAAGTTGATGCTCTTACTATGCCTGTAATGGAAGTCCTCGGTATGGCAGCAGGTTCAGCAGCGCTGGTAGTTGGGGCACAGTGGGTTACTGCAGGCAAGATGCAAGGTTCCGAATTTTTTACATTGTTGATTGTATTAGGAGTCGCCGCCGAGTCTGCGAGAAAAACCTCTGACATCTGGAATAAGCTCCAGGAAGCAAATGCCGCTGCGGAAAGAGTATTTGCAGTTATAGATGAGCCGCCTGAATTTGAAAAAACCGGCGCGATTGAACTACCACCGCTGAAGAAAAGAATAGAATTCAGAAACGTTGTGTTCACCTATCCTGGCAGTAACAGGCCGGTATTGAAGAAAATCAATCTTACAATCCAGGCAGGGTACAATGTTGCCATCGTAGGACCTAACGGCTCAGGCAAAACAACGCTGGCAAATCTGATACCAAAATTTTATAATCCCGACAGCGGCCATATCCTCATAGATAATATAGATATTCATGATGTAACACTGCACAGTTTGCGAAACCAGATTGGAATGGTTACGCAAAATGTAGTAACATTCAATGATACTATAGCGGCAAATATCGTGTATGGTAAGTCCGGCGCCACGAGAGAAGAAATAATCGCTGCAGCCAAACGTGCCTTCGCCCATGAATTTATTGAGCCCCTGCCGAACGGATATGACACCATAATCGGAGAGTATGGTGCCGGCCTTAGCGGCGGTCAGTTACAGAGAATCGTTATTGCAAGAGCAATCTTGAAAAATCCCTCCATCCTTATTTTCGATGAGGCAACAAGTCAGGTTGATACCGACAGTGAAGCCAAAATTCACAAGGCCATCGAGGAAATTATGCAGAATAGAACCAGCTTTATTATCGCTCACAGATTCAGCACCGTTATTTCCGCAGATGTTATTGTAGTAATGGATGATGGTAAAATTATCGCTCAAGGCCAGCACAATGAGCTGATACAGACCTGCTCACTATATCAAAGCTTATACAAAACACAATTGGTAAGCCCCGTTAGAAATTTTATCCTGTAACTTAGAATGCGCTGTTATAAGATATATGTTTTATTTCTAATGGGGTAAAAGTATAACATAGAAGTAACAGTAGTGAATTTATCACGGACTCTCCAACCACGGAATATCCAGCTATTGGTTAAATTCGCCTGTCTAACGAGAAATTTTTTGTACTGTTGTATCTAAATCCCGAACTTTAGCTTACAGTAAATTACCCAACTTGCCGATTAAAATTTAGGTGTTCTAAGACTAAAATCATTATGTCTCTTGATTTTTAGGACTGATATTATGGCCGAGCTTTCACGGCAACAAAAAGCTCATGAGCTTTTTAAAAGATACCAGGGCAATCCAATACTAACCCCGGATACTTGGCCTTATCCGGCAAATGCCGTCTTTAATCCTGCTGCCACTAAGTTAAATACAGAAACGCTACTATTGGTCCGTGTCGAGGACATGCGGGGTTTCTCACATCTGACTGTTGCACGCAGTGCAGACGGATTTACTAACTGGGAAATTGACCCTCAACCAACTCTTGAAGCCGACCAAAGCTCTCGAGAGGAAAAGTGGGGACTCGAAGACCCACGCATTATCTGGCTTGAAGAACAAAAGCAATTTGCCATTACGTATGTCTCTTTCAGTGAAGGCGGCCCTGTTGTCTCGCTGGCAATCACAAAAAATTTCAGGACCTTTGCACGTCTCGGAGCACTTTTGCCGCCGGAGGACAAAGATGCTTGCCTGCTTCCTCGCAGATTCAGGGGGCGATTTGCATTGATTCACCGCCCAATCGTGCGAGGCGAGGCACACATCTGGATTAGTTTCTCACCCGACCTTAAGCACTGGGGCGACCACAGACTATTAATTAGAACAAGGTCTGCCTACTGGGACTGTCATAGGGTCGGCCTGGCCTGTCAGCCAATAGAAACGCCACAGGGCTGGATATTATTCTATCACGGCGTACGCGTTACCTCAGCAGGAGGCATATACCGCCTCGGACTGGCACTTTTGGATTTGGAGGAACCGTGGAAAGTGTTGCGACGAAGCGATGAGTGGGTACTGGGGCCCAAGACATCATACGAACGTATTGGTGATGTAAGTGATGTAATATTCCCCAGTGGTGCTATCGTTCACAAAGAAACCAATCAGCTCGACCTCTATTATGGTGCCGCCGACAGCACCGTTGCAGCCGCAACAGCTAATTTAACCGATTGTATAGACTACATTATGTCCTGCCCGGAAGCGGAAGAATAACAGCTGGCAGGTCCGGCACTAAAACTTTAACTTAAACCTCACGGGCGTTTTCGCAAAAACACCAGAGAACCAAGCGTAAGCAGGAATACTGTCGCGGGCTCAGGAACATTCGTAGCCCCGTATGCGCTTGTACAGTCATTATAAAACTTCGCCGCTGCATATGAAACAATGTGCCCACCCTGTGGCGAGCTTAAGGTTATAAAGTCGCTATCAACAAATGGGCCAGCTCCACTAATCTGGCAGACGAAGCTAACGGCTTGACCCGGTTTGACAACAGGCCCATGACTACCATGGCCACCTTTAAGGGATACATCAAACCAACCGAACCCACCAACAAGAAAACCATCTTCCAATAAACCTAAACTCCATCCCTCAGCAGCAGTTTCTTCATATGCACGAACATCAGTCAAAGTTAACCCTTCTACGTTATCAGTAACATTGAAGTATATCCTGCTTATCTTAAAGGCAGGGTCACCCTCGTTCTCAGGCGTCAGATTGGTTACACTGAGTGTCAACGTATTACCGACAACTGAAAAATCTAATTCAGCATCAAGGTATTCCGCCAGTTCAGGTCGGCTCTCGTCCTCCGAGCAGTGGTCACTCAGTCTCAGGACTGCGGCTTCAACTGGCCCTGCGCATATCGCAAAAATAACAATTGAAACTGTTACCAATGAAGTGATTAAGCTTTTCATCGTTACCCCCCTTCTTACATACGACAATCCTTCGATGGTGAGCTCAGGACTGTCGAACCGTTAGTTAATGTACAACTCTCAAAAAACTACACATTAGCTTTTTTGGAACAATGTAAGATAAACTTTGCCGCCCCCATATCGAGTTAAAGTATTATATCAGAAGCGCTTCATTAAGTCAAGAACAATCCTTTTATAAAGCCGCAGAATTGTCAAAAACAGAGATGAGATTCCCTATTAGAAAAGCAACTTGGCTAATTTTACGATTCCCACATACTATTACCGGACCAAAGCAATAATCAACACCATCCGAAAATAGTCCGCTCAACCAATGCAGACTCGAAAAGAAACACCACACACCAACCTGCTTATCAGCGAGACAAAATCTAAAGCTGAATATGTGTTTAGACTCGTGAGATTTGATTTGTAACGAACGTGCGGCTTGCCAGCTATAGTTACATCTAACCGAATATTACATCCCCTTCAAAGCACACGCTGACATCCTTGATGCTTCCTAACTTAACGTTGGTGACATCTTTATAAATTGCCTGCTTTAACAAAGGTCCGCCTAAAAAAGCCAGATTCTAATTACTACAGAATCTGGCTTCGGAGGAGGGTGATGAAAAGCTA
>CAZMSP010000118.1:2811-5996 GCA_964568985.1 uncultured Pirellulales bacterium | reverse complement strand
AATGGAGGCGGGGGGATTCGAACCCCCGTCCCGAGATGTTTCAAGACAAACGTCTACATGCTTAGTCGCTTTATTATTTTTCGCCGTGCTAAACGCCAAACGACAGGCTCATAACTCGGCTATTTCGGGATTAAATCTTACCTTGCCGGCCCGAACAACCGGCTCAGCAAAGCCTGCTATCTGACGCCCTTACCGAACCCACAGGCAAGATTCGGCAGGACGGGCTGTTTAATTAAGCAGCCAAACGCAACTGATAGTTGCCATTTAAATTTGTTGCCGGATGATTAGCCAGGCCAACCGGCGTCCTGGGCATGCAGCTTGACCATCCGTCATCCGGTCGAAGCCTTTCGCCCCCGTATTAACTTTTATAGTCTCTTTCTTACAGATCCACAATCCCAGCTCAAGCGCATAATATTATATCATTTCTTGCACCAAACTGCAACAAAAGTTTACCCCGTTAGAAATCTTACGTTTTATAGGTTGTTCCTCAGTTATAGAGTTTCTAACGAGGTTTATTTTGGCCTGTTTTTTCGCCGTTTGCCAAAAAAGCCCTATAATCTATAATAGTTTTGTTGACAAATGTGTCGGCTGTGGTCTATAATTATTGTAATATTGCCGGAATAGAATGAGTGGCGAAGGGCCTTCTTCTGTCTTTTGCAGGTCTTCCCGTCACAAAAATGAATTTCTGTTGGAGTCCAGAGACGGCCTAACAACTGGAGAGAAAAAGAAGCCGAAAGAAGAAAAGCCATGAAAAAGCACATCCATAGCTGCCACTCAGAATTAGTTTCCATATTGCTACCACTGGTGGCCGTAATACTTGCCTGTAGCTTAAACCTTTATGCGGAGGACCCCAATATCAACATCCCCGTCACGAAGTTATATCAAAACGACTACCAAGATAAGTTGGATAACTCCAAAGATACCATCGCCAAGTCTGGTTGTTCGCTGACTGCCCTTGCAATGCTCATTAACCAAGCTTTAGCAGCACAAGGACTCCACCAAAAGAATCCTGACGGGACTCAAGGTCCTATCATCTCCTACACGCCAGCAGAGATAAACACCTTGCTAAACGACTATCGCACCAAAAATACTAATGAAGATGGCTGGGGATTGAAGATTGGCGCTGATGGCAAACCCATTGGTTCAAGCACAGGCATAAACATGGGTGCGCTGTTAAAGGCAGTTAAGGCTGACACAAAAAACAGATCTTTCGAGGGTGTGGGGCTTCAGCAAAAAGCACACCACACACCAGGATGGTGTGGAATTCCTGACGATATAGGTAGCGAAGGCGTTACCCTTGATGAAAACTACAAGTATATTCTCGATGAATTGAAGGCAGGTAGGCCGGTGGTGGTACTCGTACACTATAAATATAAAGATAGCGAAGGTAACGAACACTATTCCCAACACTATGTACTTATAAAGAGCTTTGAGCAGGCAGCAGGCCAGCCTGAAGGAAGAGGCAGATATGACATCGCTGACCCATGGAAGGATGAAGAAGGCAATTCGATAGAGTGGTTAGACGATGAACATTACCAAAATAAAATATATGGGTGGAAGACGGAGGTCTACCAAAAAGGAGGTATCCATGACCCTTACGAGGTACCAAGTGATTACTGGATCGATCCAGAATACCTTTACGATCCAGATGTGAATCCAGATCAATATGGCCCTCAGATATTTGAATCAAGTTTCCCATGCCCACTAGTCGGCGACATCTCTACTGTTTCCGAATTGATAAGCGACTGGCAAAACTGCATGGACCATTGGACGGTAAGCTGGGGTGACGCCATGTTAGGCTTCAGCAGTACTGGAGCTACTCTGAACGGCACGGCTCTCAAGGTGGTCGGTCCTGCCGGCGGTTGGGCCTGGGCTCTGCAGCTCAAGCTTCAGAACTATACCCATTCTGACTATACCGTCTGGGATGAGGGTCCAAAGGATGTGGATATCTTTGGATACGGTGATCAAGGTTTCGTAGATTGGTTTATGGTAAGTGAATGCAACAGCTTCGAAATGGACGTGACGCGGTTAGTTATCGAATGGATACCTGATGGTTCACCAGACCCGTATAGCGCGCTCAAAATGATTCTCAATTCGGGCGGCTTTGATGCGAACGGTGTCTGGGCAGGTGTCTGGTATGATGCAGGAGATGCCGGCTCGTGGGACCCTTCAATGGGAGACGGCCCGATTCGCTTATCCTGGGACATCTCTGATGCTAAAGCTGATACTCAAGCACTGTTCGACGCTGGTTATATCTATGATAGGTATGTTGAGATTTGCCTCATCCCGACAAATGGCGGTTACATCGGTCCCGTTACCTATTACCTTGACAATGCGCAGTTGCTTGGAGCTACAGAGGCCTACAATCCGGATCCGGAAGTATTAGGATGGAACCCAGCAGATGGTAATAAACAAATGTTTGATAACCCACCGCCTACAATGCTGGCACCGGGCGACCCTGATGGCGGTGTTTTGGTAGGCGACTGGCAAAACTGCATGGACCATTGGACGGTAAACTGGGGTGACGCCATGTTAGGCTTCAGCAGTACTGGAGCTGTTCGGAACGGCACAGCTCTCAAGGCGGTCGGCCCTGCCGGCGGTTGGTCCTGGGCTATAGACGTCAAGCTTCAGAACTATATCCATTTTGACGTGGATATCTTTGGGTATGGTGATAATGGTTTCGTGGATTGGTTTATGGACAGCTGTCAATACAACAAGTTCGAAGTGGATGTGACGCGGGTGAGCGGTGAGTGGATACCTGATGGTTCACCAGACCCGTATAGCATGCTCAAAATGGTTCTTGATGCGGGCGGCTTCAACGTGAACGGTGACTGGGCAGGCGTCTGGTATGATGCGGGAGATGCTGTGCTGCCCTTGGATAGTACTACACGTTGTGTCTGGGACATCTCTGATGCTAAAGCTGATACTCAAGCACTGTTCGACGCTGGTTATATCTATGATAGGTATGTTGAGATTTGCCTCATCCCGACAAATGGCGGTTACATCGGTCCCGTTACCTATTACCTTGACAATGCGCGGCTCACCGCGTCCCCGTCTGTCTGCGGCGATGGCACTTGTAATGGCACAGAGACCTGCGATACCTGTCCTCAGGATTGCGGCGAATGCCCGCCTGTCTGCGGCGATGGCACTTGTAATGGCACAGAGACCTGCGATACCTGTCCTCA
>CAZMSP010000118.1:0-2711 GCA_964568985.1 uncultured Pirellulales bacterium | reverse complement strand
GGATTGCGGCGAATGCCCGCCTGTCTGCGGCGATGGCACTTGTAATGGCGAAGAGACTTGCGATACCTGTCCTCAGGATTGCGGGCCTGTTGGCGATTTAACCGACGACTGCAAGGTCAACTGGTACGATGTAAAGGTTATGAGCGAAGAGTGGCTTAACGAGGGTATAAAAGCAGACATCTACTCTGATGGCATCGTGAATTTTAGAGATTTTGCATTGCTGGTAGATGGATGGCTTGAAGAAGAACTTTGACCGTAATTAGCCTTGATACAAAGATAATTAGATTCCCACCTGCGCAGGGATGACGTAAAGATTTGCGACAGTTCGGGCCTATACCGATTTGATTCGATGTAGGCCCCGTTTTCTTAACTTATGTTTGTGACATAGAAAAGAGTTGCACATATAATAACCAGCACGTAACAAGTTTTTAGGTTTGTGCATTGCCTTATTGCCTTTTCCTCTATCCTGGTTATAATATAATCGTTTTTTGTATGCCCCCAGCAAAAATAGAGCGGCGCAAAGCCGTTTTTACAATTGAGAAACGAACTGTATGGATTTGTCTATTGTCATACCGGCACTTAATGAAGGCAAGAAGATTACTCGTGATATCGAAGCGGCAGCGGCGTTTCTACAAGACAATCATTTTGCAGGAGAAATCGTAGTTGTCGATGACGGCAGCAGCGATAACACCGCTGAAGCTGCAGAACTCGCAAAAATTTCCTCAGAAGTAACATTGAAGGTCATTCGTTACGAGCAACATCGGGGCAAAGGTTACGCTGTTCGCACAGGCATAAAACAGACGCAGGGTGAATACGTAATGTTTGCCGACAGCGGCTGCTGTGTACCCTATAACAATGTCTTGCGCGGGCTTGAATTACTAAAAAGCGGTGTGTGTGATATAGCGCACGGCTCGAGAAGGATGCAAGGTTCCAACATTGAAAAGGCCCAGAGCTTATACCGGCGAATTTGTGCCAGGATTTTCCACTGGTTTGTTATTTACTATATGAAAATCCCTGCTGAGCTCACCGATACGCAATGCGGCTTCAAAATATACAAGGGTGATGTAGCACGGCAGTTATGTGGCGAATGTGCCACTGATGGATTTGGCTTCGATATAGAAATCATAATGCGGGCTCGAAAACAGGGGTACAGGATAAAGGAATTTCCTATAGACTGGACATGTGACCGTGACAGCCGACTCTCCCCGACACGGAGTTTTTGGAGAATCCTTCTTGAGCTGGAAACTATAAGGAAGATGATAACCAAAAAATAAAAAGCCTTACCTGTCACCCTACGGCCAGTTACCGAATTGTAAAATTTTTTCCTTTCGCTGCTCTTTTCCCTCGTTCTGCAATATGACCATTGCCTGCACGTTCGGATGCTGCCGACAGTATTGTTTGATTTCATCCGGACTCATAACCATAAAGGCGGTTGAAAGAGCATCAGCAGTTGCGGCGTCAGCGGCACAAGCCCAGACGGCAATTTTTCCTTCAACCGGACTGGCCTTGCGAGGGTCAATGATATGCCGGCCCTTCTGCAAACCCGAGGCGCCTATAGCAAGCCTTTGCAAATAAAGGTGAGCCAGGGTTTGTTTACGATTATGGGGATTGCTTAACGTTACCGGCCAGCCACTTGTCTCAGGCGGGGCATCGAGGGCCAAGACAGAGCTGTACCCGCCAGAAATCAAGGCGATGTCGATGCTCCATTCCCGCAGCAGCTCTGCCATCCGGTCAACGGCAAAACCTTTACCGATACCACCCAAGTCAATTTGCACCGGACTGGTCAGAAGCTGCACTGTATGTTGCACCTCATCCAATTTTATCGGGACTCCGGCTGGGCCTCTGCCCTGACGAGTGGGATTCTCGACTCTCGGCTTCGAATATCGAGACCCAACAGTAACATCGAAAGCTCCACTGGTATCGGCATTGATTTTGACGCTGAGCTGCAAACACTCAAACGCATCCAGACCAACTCGCAAAGGCTGGTTGGCGGCAAGGTTATTGATACGGGAGATGTCACTATTTTCAATAAACCGGCTAAGTTCGGCTTCGAGCTGGTCAAGCTCGTCGAAAGTGGCCCTCGCCGCCTGTTGTGCGTAGCGGCTGTCCTCATGCAGAATCATAACCTCAAAAGTAGTCGCCATCGCTTCATGGCAGAAACGATGGATTCCGGAAATTGAATCCCAATCACCGTTGATGAAACATGTTCCTGGTTCCGGCTGAGTCATTTTTCACCCGTTGTCTGTGATTGAATCGGCCGGGCCTGACTCTGCTGAAAGCGATCCCAAAGCTTTTTTATAACATAACCACGCAGCTCTATCTGGGGACGCAATTCCATATATGTATCAAACAGGGGAACATAAAGGTTCTTTTTTCCGGGTGGTGGTAGTTCGTACAACTTTTTTATAAGCTCCTGCTCGACGCTCGCAGAGGCGATAATGACAGGCGCTGCAGACACATCCATATCCACATCACCCCAATAACCAGCACGAGGGAAATAGCGCAGATACCACGGAAGAGGCCAATAGTCGGAACTCGGACAGATGACCTGGATATGCATATTGAAGCCGTCTTCATGAACGCCGGCTATCTCCTTAACTCTTTGCACCATAGCGAAAACATCTGTTGTCGGATGAGCGTAAACGTAGGGATTGCGAGTGTCTGCATAATATTTGTAATTGCTCAAATAGGCCTGCCAGGTTAAATGAAGA
>CAZMSP010000117.1:0-6056 GCA_964568985.1 uncultured Pirellulales bacterium | reverse complement strand
TACACACTTAAAACAGCTTATATGGATAGTAAAGCACCAACGGTACTGTAGCTCAACAATGATGTTTATGGAAAACAACGTTAATCGTAACTGTTTTTTCATAAAATCGTTATATCCAAAAGAAAAATCTCATCGAGGTTGGGGCGTTGATTTTTTGCAACACAGAGTCTTAACCCACATAACGGTTGCTATTTTCAAAGCAGAAATAAAACCTAAGGGCAACACAAAAGGTTTGCCTGATTGGCCATCTCTTACATACAAGGATTAAATTTGGCAAAGAGCCAATTCTCAGGCGTTTGGGTATGATTTTTGCAATACAATAGTTAATTCGGCTTCGGGGGCTTTCTAAATTAGGGTGATTTGAATGGACGAGACAAACTTAGAGGATAAACTTAACGAATTGGTAAAAGAGTTCGGAGAGGCTGCTGACCCAAAACATAGGAAACTGGCAGAGCTTGCGGAACAAGCACAAGCCAACCGCAGGAAGCTTGAGAAAAGTATCGATAGCTTGCAGGAATCGTTGGATTACCTGCGGGTGTGCATCAAATATCAACTTTTCGATCTTGAAGCAACTCGCCGGGAAAACACATATCTGCGAAAATTGCTTGAGGAAAACGGCAGCTAAAACCACTCATCATGGCGGCTTGTCTTTGCGCTCGTCTCGGCGGAGCGAGCCGTAGCCGGGAAGCGCTTTGTTGAAGCAGGAAGTGTGTCGGAGCCGGGAAGGCCCAGCCGTAGTCCCGATGCCCTCATGGCAATTCTTCCCAGTCTGTAAGTGCAGCGAAAATGGTTCCCCCTCCTCTTGGCAGGCCCGGCGGCTGTGTATCTTGAGTCCAGATCCGGTCATCATAATTAATTATCATCTGATAATGCCTGAGAGTATTAATTTCAGTCGATGTCAGAGCACGTCCATCCTCAATACTTATCCATTGGCCAGTGCTGGGGTCAAAGTATGCGGGCTTGCCGTTCTTCGTCTTGTCATCGTTGTACCAGTCTCGATTGATGGAGACCTGGTTCAGGCCGTTGAGATTGCCGTAAACGGAAAAACCGGTTTGTGGCTCTTCTACGCCTCCTGTAACTGAGTCCGTGTTGTATAAGAAGTCATTTGCAGCGAACATTAACGCCGAAACCGTATACGTGGTTCCGTAACGGGGGTCTCCGAAGTAGACATTGCCGCCGCTTACAAGCTGGTTATAGTCGTCGTAGTTGCCGAGAGCTACCAGGCCAAGCAGACTTTGGTTATCAGCATATTTCGTATTGTCACAAATATGGATGTCTCCGGTTGCTACAATAGTTGCTTTACCGTCGACCAAAAAGCCGTAGGTGGTTTTGTTGTGGACCCAAACATCGCCGTCAACGTAGTAAATCCTGTTGCTGCCCAGGTGTAAAGGAGTTGTTGCATCCTTTTGGCCTCCACCGCCTGTAACCCGTGCCGGCTCGAAGAAGTAATCGTCGCCGGTAGTAGCAGCACATTCATCAGACCTATCGGTGGGGTTCTTAACAACCACATTGTATAACTCATTTTCTGATGGCAGGTATCCCGAATTAATGCCTCTATCTGCAAAGATTTGGCTCACATTATGCGTATTATTTATTTCATAGTTCATTCCGATTAGGTCCGGAGGGTCAATTCCATCGACATTCTCCCGAGCTTCTCCGGAAATTGAGGCGCTGTCGAGGATATCAATATCACCGGTAGCGTCAACATCTCCATTGAGTCCATAGGTGTTGGGCAGGGGCGCAGGATTGACGCTGCTTTCTTCGCACAAAATGATATCTCCATGAATACGTATATTTCCATTAACTATGTCTCTTCCACCAACCTCTCTGCTAAAACCGACCTGTTGGGGATTGCCTTTGCCCCTTAATACAAAATACCACTTTTGTCCATCCGAATTACCGGCATATATACTATGTTCGTAAGGGGCAGCCAGAAACGATATTCCTACCTTTATTCTTTTCTTCTGGTTTGCAACCCTGCCGGTTGAAATAGCGTAAGAAGGGAGGTCTTTATCATCGAGGTAAACGTCAACCCGGTAATGTCCCTCTCCTAAGGCCGTATTCTCAATGTTTTCAAATTCGTTGTTGTGCAATCTTGTGGCCAATTTACTAAGCCCCGCTTCAGCTAAATAGAAAGCCTTGGTTCTTTTAATTGCTTTCTGTGTCAATATTATCTCAGACTTCGCTAAAGTAAGCAGAGAGAAACCTAAGACGATAATGATAACAGCAAGCCCTACTACTGTAACAAGTGCTATACCCCGCTCCGTCGCCACAGCTTTGGAGCGTCGGCGACTTTCTGATTTTAAGATTCTAATTTTCATCTTGCATCACTTCACATAATTTCGAATCATTACATCTGAGGTAAAATGTGTCTCTAAGTCACCATTTTTCAATATGATGTTTATTTTTACTTTGTTACTATCAACATCAAATTTCAAATCTTCTACACTATGGATAATAGTTTCAACTGTTTGTCTTTTAAACTCGCATTTGAGGTCGTTACTTCCATGCTCAAGAAAAAATCTCATCCAGTCGGCACCTTTGTATATCTTTATAGATTTACCGTCATCTCCCACCTCTGCTGCCGTACCCTCCTTGATATGACGGCTTATCCTGAGCATAGCATAGGAAGCGTTCCTTTGAAGGTCTGCCTTTTTCCAGGTTCTGTTCAGGGATGCCTGGCTTGTAGTCAGAGCCGTACCACCGGCTAAAATCACAATTGACGTTGTCAACATCGCACAGGCGAGTTCTACCAGAGTAAAACCTTTTTGACATTTTATTTTCATTAGATTCACCTATTTAGGAGCGATAAAAGTAACTAAACGCACGTTATGCTGCTTACCGCCCTGGGTCCAGCGAACAACAACTCTGATGTTCTTGTATAAGCCGCTATCCTCCGTTAGTGTACTTAGAGAACAGGATAGGCCTCCTACGGATAGGTTCTCATCCGTTTTTCCTTCCTGTATGTTATAATAATCATCTGCTTTTAACTGTTCTAATTTCTGAGCAGCCAATTGGACGGCTGAACGGCGATTTTCGCACAGGCTGATTTGGCCTCTCCCATAACCAAAGAGTAGAGAGTTTCCGATTATTACAATCAGGAGAACTAAAAGAGCCAGCATTACTTCAATCAGGCTCATACCTTTTTTAGATTTTGAAACATCAGGCATATATTAATCCCTCCTATAAAATGCAGAATTGTGTCTAAACGCAGATGTTCCAGGGACTGCTGTCAATGGAATAACAGTGCCGTAAGGCATGGCCAAGTCCATCGCTATCGCTGCCTCGATGAGAGTTAAACCCGCCTCATGTCTGAGTCGCTTAACAGACAAATCACGCCTCCATTCCTTGCTCTTAAGCGCTTTAGGGAGGAACCTCCTTGCGCATCGCCACCCCCCACACCGTATCAGGTACGGCTGGCATTTCCATTTCCTTATACTACGCTTAAAACCTATACATTCTTTACTTGCTTTTGTCAAGCATTATTTGTGCAAAAATCAAAAATTTTTTGTACAAATGCCGATTTTATAGGCCGCTTGGCTTTAAGCTCCTGAAAGATAACGGTTTCTGCCTGTAAACAGACGAAGGGTCTGATCGATAGCACCCTTGGCCCCAACCTGTTCATTCCCTGTCATCCCGAGCGAAGTCCGCCACAGGTGGACGAAGCCGAACGATCTCTTTTTTGATTTTTCTTCGTATCACGGCGAATTCGCCGCATTGAACTTCCCAAACCATAGATTACACAGATTTCGCAGAAAAATAGATATTCAAATCTGACTTCTATCATCTGTCCTCTGAATTCTGTCTTCTAATTAACCAATCTCTAATCCACGAATTCTCTTGCTATGAGAATCGAGTATCCAGTATCGCTTGTCCGCCGTGGCGACCGCAGGTAGCTTCAGCGAAGGCGGAAGCATCCCACCCTCACCGAACCTAATCCCAGATTTTCACATTATTCCCATTTTTTAGCTTAAAAATCCCCCCATCCAGGTCATCTTTTTGCACAATTATTTGCGAAAAGTGAGAAGAAAATAAATATTTTTCGGAACAAAACTTGACTTCTTCCGTCAAATATGGTAGGAAGATGCTCATCAAATTAAAAGGATTTAAGGGTGGATAGAAATGCAGGAGGCAAAATGTTCAGACAAAGTCAAAAGAGAAGGGATCTGAAATCCGGGCCAGCACCATACAATAGGATTGATTCCCATATATGGAAAACCAAGATGGAAATAGTACGCCTTATTTCAGGCAAGCCCGAGCTAAAACTTAAAACACTTTCCGAGCCAGCTTCTTAACCAAAACCTGTCCTACCTCTGTCGTCTGTCGTTCGTCGCCCATCGTCAATCTTCCCTCGTCCTCAGGCAGGGGGTCGTTTAGCTCTGCCGCTCGCTTGCCCCGTACCAATTGTACTGAGTATGGATAATGAATCATGCTTTAATTTGACTTGGCGCACATAATGGTTCAATTGGTGCGTGGGTCCTCCCTCGTCCCTCGTCTTCTCCTCAAAACCACCGCACAAAAACCTGTCCTGCCCGCCCTGAGCTTGCCTGCACTGAGCTTCGTCGAAGTGTCGAAGGGAGCTTGCCTGCACTGAGCTTCGTCGAAGTGTCGAAGGGAGCGAATTAAGCTTGCACTGAGCGCACCTGTCTTGAGCGTAGTCGAAAGAGTCGAACTGTCGAAAGAGTCGAACTGTCGAACGGATCTGCGGCAGATATTGATTCGGGATTCTGTGCAATCTGTGGCTAAATTTGCCTTCTGTCTCTAATGGGGGGCAGGTTTCCAGAAAGTTAACGCCGTTTTTTGTCGATAAGATTATTAAATGGGGAAAAACCTGGTCCGGAAAAAATGAACATTTGCTTAGATTAAGACATATTAGGAATAGGCGTTTATAGCATTAAGACGCTGAATTTACTGTTGGTTGACAAATGGGCTGATTGTGGTATAATGTAATTTGATACTCGTAGCACGTGAACTAAAGTGAGTTCTCGTCTGGGCGAAGCCCCCCAGCCGTAGCCCGGAAAGTGGCTAAAGTGAGCTAAAAATAAAGAAATAATCAATAACTTTAGGCACTTCACACTTTAGACACTTTAAACTTTTTAGTGAGATTTGAAAAAAAGAAAGTTTCTAATGAGGTAAGAGATGTTTGAGCGTTTTACAGACCGTGCACGTAAGGTTATGGCGCTGGCTAACCAGGAGGCGCAGCGATTCAACCACGAATACATAGGTACCGAGCATATCCTTCTGGGTCTGGTTAAAGAGGGCAGTGGCGTAGGTGCTACCGTTCTGAAGAACCTTGATGTGGATATAAAGAAGCTTCGGCTGGAGGTGGAAAAACTCGTCAAGAGCGGCCCTGATATGGTTACGATGGGTAAGCTGCCCCAGACACCGAGAGCTAAGAAAGTTATCGAGTATGCGATTGAGGAAGCACGCTCGCTTAACCACAATTATGTGGGTACCGAACATATTCTGCTGGGCTTATTGCGGGAGAGCGAGGGAATAGCTGCTCAGGTTCTTATGAATCTGGGCCTGAAGCTTGAGGATGTGCGGCAGGAGGTATTAAATCTGCTGGGCGCGGGAGTGGATGATGGACCTACCGGACTTGGTATGCAGATTGGGCCGACGATAGGCCGAAAGCCAAAAAGTAAAACCCCGGCACTGGATAGCTTCGGCAGAGACCTGACTGAATTGGCTTCCAATGGTGAGCTTGATCCGGTCATTGGCAGAAAGCGGGAGATTGAACGGCTGATACAGATACTCTGCAGACGCACGAAAAATAATCCGGTTTTGTTGGGTGAAGCAGGAGTTGGCAAGACCGCTATCGTCGAGGGGCTGAGCCAGCAGATAGTCAACAAACAAGTGC
The DNA here is from genome assembly GCA_964568985.1 of uncultured Pirellulales bacterium. GTDB lineage: Bacteria > Planctomycetota > Phycisphaerae > Sedimentisphaerales > Anaerobacaceae > CAZBWE01. Next base: position 196 of record CAZMSP010000117.1, on the reverse strand, counting down.
CTGAACTGCTAAAGGATAGGCGCCTCGTAGTGCTTGATTTGGCAATGATGGTGGCCGGTACTAAATATCGCGGACAGTTTGAAGAACGGATAAAAGCGGTCATTAATGAGGTTAGAAGGGCTAAGAACGTTGTTTTATTCATTGATGAGCTTCATACGCTGGTGGGAGCCGGTGGCGCCGAGGGTGCTATCGATGC
>CAZMSP010000116.1:0-6191 GCA_964568985.1 uncultured Pirellulales bacterium | reverse complement strand
ATCTATAAGTATCTTTCGCACCCGCCAGCAGGTCGGCTCAGCCATTTCGCAGTGCACCGTACCAAAACTGCTGAAGAAAGTATTTGGCCGTTTGAACGTTTTATCAATAAACTGGTCAACGATGACCAAATCACCCGGGGCAATTTTCTTCTGAAGCGACCCTACTGCACCGCTGCTGATTATCGTGTGTACGCCGAGTGATTTGAAGGCAAAAATATTGGCAGCAAATGGGACTTCGCTGGGCGAAAGTTTATGTCCCTTGCCATGACGATTCAAAAATGCAATTTTCTTTTTGCCGAACTTGCCGACTAAAACAGGTGCGCTTGGCTTGCCGAATGGCGTCTCGATATCATGAGATTCCACATCATTTATTTGCTCAGCAAGCGCATCGTCCAGCCCTGTTCCGCCCATTATACCAACCAGCTCTTCGCCCATTTGAAAATAAACTCCTTTCTTGAACTGTTGGTAATAGTAATTGTTTTCTTCTGTTTTTGCAATAGTTTTCAAATTCCGATTTGCAAGATGATAGTAACTCGTCGTTTGATTTCGTATAATTACTGATTATGAGCTTGCCTGAAGACATCAAACAAAGAGCGATTGAGCTCGGCTTCGACCTTGTTGGCGTAACGGGAGCCGGGCCTGTAGATGCCGTGCAGGTCGATTTTTTAGCCGGCTGGCTGAAGTCCGGCCGTGCAGGGAAGATGAGTTATCTGCACCGAAACTTTGAAAAACGTATCAACCCTGCCAATCTGCTGGAAAATGCTCAATCGGTAATATGCGTCGGCCTAAACTACAAACCGCCCCCCTGTGCCCAGTCATTGCGAGCGAGGCGCAGCCGAGCGCGGCAATCTCATCGTATTGATGCATCTACCACCACAGGCAAGGTGGCAAGCTACGCCCAGTATGAAGACTATCACGTATTTATAAGGAAACGATTGCGAAAGCTGATTGACTTTATTACATCAGTTGCCGGCAGAGAGCACAAATTCAAAATCTGTGTAGACTCAGCCCCATTGGCAGAAAGGGCATTGGCTGCCAGGGCTGGACTTGGTTTCATCGGAAAAAATCATATGCTAATCAATCCCACACTCGGCCCTCAAGTATTCTTGGGTGAAGTAATAACGACCCTGAAACTACCAACCGATGAGCCAATTGCAAGCGATTGTCCTAACTGCGATAAGTGTATCGCTGCCTGCCCGACTGGGGCCTTGAGTCCTGACGGCCAATTCGACGCCAATAAGTGTATCAGCTATTTGACGATTGAATATAAAGGCCAAATACCTGTTGAGTTGGCTGAAAAAATCGGCGACCGGTTCTTCGGCTGTGACGAGTGTGTCCTCGCCTGCCCTTATCAACAAAAAGCACCCCTATGTAAAAATAAAAAGTTCAAGTTTTATGGTGACAGGGTGGAATTTGACCTTCAGAAAATACTTAAAATGACTAAAGGTCGGTTTCAGGCCGAATTTGCTGATTCAGTTATCTTGCGATTAGGTCTTGACAGATTAAAAAGAAACGCCAAAATTTGCCTTGCTAATTCAAAAAAGTAAACAAGATTATTGATAAAGAATACATCAAGAAACTTACTAAAAATCCCCGGATACGAGTTACGAGCGACGAGTCACGAATAATTATGGTGCGAGGAAGGCATCGGTTTCGCAGGAGGGCAGCTCGTAACCTTTAACTTCAAAGCCGGGTCGCATCTGCTGCAGTGTGAATATATCATCAGCACCGATGCGACGGCCTTTTATGAATTTGACAGAGCTGTCACTAAACAGGACATTCTGGCCGCGGCGATTGTGATTGCCGCTGTTGATGGCAAATAACCTGTCGGTCAACCGAAGCTTAAATTCACCGGAATTGTCGGCTTTCAAACCATCAAAAATAGGATTGGAATCTGCCATTATAGGTTCTGTTCCGAATGTGCGTGGAGCATTGGGGCACCTTATTCGGATACTGTAGCTTATGTGTTTTCTGTCGGGAAAATCGTTATAGTTTTGCACGTCAGAAGTGTCGAAATGGAGTGCTTGGCCATGAAACTTGCCTGGACAGACAAAGTCGTCTGGGTCAACATAATTGCCTTTTACTAAGAGCCATATATGGCGTGTATTAGAGTAATTTTCTTTGCCCTGATAGCCCACCTTCCACCACGGTGCACCACTCGCCATTGCTACAGAGGGCAGTTTACCGTCGTAGTCAGAAACGTAATTATTTAAACCCTGAAAGATGTTCCCTAATTGCATCTGACATCGCTGCTGCCAGGATTTCTGGCGGGCGTAGCTCAACCATGGAAACAACACCCCAGCGATAATCAGGATCACAGCCGCCACCGCTGCCAATTCGCCGAAGTTACGCCAGAACGATGCCTTAGCGGTAACTGCCCGCTTTTGTTCATCGGCAAGCAAATGCTCAAGTCCAAAATGGCCTGAATTTGTAAGACTTTTAGCTCGCCAAATAGTGCCCTCTACCAGCTCATCCGGGCAGGGCTCAAACTTTATGCTATCAAGCGGTTCAAGGGTGGCTTTAAGACAGGAATAAATTTTGGCCGCTTCCGCGTTTTCTGAGATTAGTGCCTTGGCTTTGGCAGTTTCTTGTTCAGATATCAGACCAACAGCGTAATCAAATAATAGTTGTTTTTGCTCGTTGTTTATCGGTCTCATTTATCCTTGCTCCCAAATGATGCTTTCCACTCCTTTGCAAAACGGCCCACGGCCGTGTGGAGTCTGCTTTTGACCGTACCGATAGGTATACTTAATATCTGGGCCATTTGTTTGTAAGAAAATTTGTTAAAATATGCCAAAATTAAAATTTCTCGTAGACTTTCAGGCATATTCGCTATAATTCGTTCCACCCGCAAGGATGTTTCGCCTTTTTCCAGTTCTTCGTAAGGCATTACTGTGTAAGAAGTAATGGTATTTAGTACATCATCGAAGGATAATTCCTGCGAATCTGCTATAGTACCTAAGGGTATAGCGGCTGTTCGCCGCCATTTTCGAAGGGCATCCTTGGCTTTATTGGCAGCAATTGTGAATAGCCAGGGGCGTAAAGGCCGATTGGGGTCGAAGCTGTCCCTGCTGGTAAATAGCTGCAAAAAGGTCTCTTGAAAGACGTCTTCGACAAGCTCCCGTCGGCTTAGAAACTGCTTTAAGAACGCGTAAAGGGTGTTTTTATAACGATTTACGATTTCGCAAAATGCGGCTTCATCACCTTCTGCGGATTTGGCAAGAAGCTCCGCGTCTGTCGGTTTTCTCGAGGCATTTTTCACAATTTAAGCTCTTAAAGAAAAAGAATTATAAACAACGATGGTATTATAAGCAATTTAGGTGCAGATTAAAATTTTTATTATAAGCTGTTTGTGTAAATCCCGTTAGTCATAGGGACTCCTTGCGGAGAAAGCCCGGGTGGAGCTTTTGACCCGCCTACGGCGGGTAAACCTTCACCCCGTTGGAAATAATTTTTCTAACGGGGTAAATTGGCAAACACAATAACGTTAGTTCAATCTCAACTTTCTTGTGGAGCAGTCCGTTAATTTGGGCAATTTGACAGATTATATCGGACGGGCAAGCGCGGGAACCTTTTTAATTGCTTATTTCTTATCTACAATTTACTATTGAAACCGAAAACTTTTTGATGAATCCCGTTAGACATTCGCTTGCCCCTGCGTCTCCCGACGCAAGTCGGGGCAGCGGGAAAGGCAAAAAAACGGTTAAGTATGGTAAGAAAAGAGTTATCTAACGGGATGAACAACTAAAACCAATGGCTGGGTTTCTATGGTTGGGATTATTTCCAATCCTGATACGTACCAAAAATTGCAGATACTAAGCACTGACGCTCAGTATGATTTGGCGTGTGCCTGCGGCAGCAGCAGGGATGAACATCGCAGGCGAAGCACCGACAGCAAATGGATATACCCTATAACACTTCCAAACGGCGGCAAAAGCACATTATTTAAGACGCTGATTTCAAATGTATGCAGCAGCGACTGCAAGTACTGCCCGCTTAGAGAGCAAATGGATATTCGCAGGTGCAGTCTTAGGCCTGAGGAAACAGCGAAGGTATTTCTGGATTACTACAATCGGCGTAAAGTTTTTGGACTTTTTTTAAGCTCAGCAGTCTTGGGGTCGGCTGATGCTACTATGGATCGGCTCAACTGTGTAGCGAAAATATTGCGAAAAAAGCATGGCTTTAAGGGATACATTCATTTGAAGATTATTCCAGGGGCCAGCGCAGCAGCGATAGAAGAGGCGGTTTCGCTGGCCAGCGCTGTGTCCGTTAATATTGAGACGCCGGGGGAGAAGAACTTGGCAAAACTGTCGAAAAAGAAAAATTATATCCGTGATATTATTGAGCCAATAAAGCTGATAAGCAAATTAGTTGGACGCGGGTCAAAATACGAGGGGACAAAACAAACGACACAATTCATCGTGGGGGCGGCCGGGGAACCAGACGCCCAAATCGTAAAGTATATGTACGGGCTGTACGACCGATTGAATATGAACAGGGTTTATTTCAGCGCTTATCAAAAAGGATTGGGGGACGAATCCATAGCGGCTGAGCAGACAGAAACAGAAAGGCCAGCCGATATTTTCGTACGGGAGCATCGGCTGTACCAGGTGGATTTTCTGCTTCGCAAATACGGCTTTAAAGAATCGGATATTACCTTCGACGAAAATGATAATCTTTCGTTAGCTACTGACCCTAAAGAGGCATGGGCGGTGAGGCACCCCGAATTTTTTCCAGTAGATGTGAATCGAGCATCACACTTTTCACTTTTGCGGGCGCCCGGACTCGGACCAGTAACCGTAAAGAGAATTTTACAACAGCGGAAGAAAAACCGTATAAAACGCATTGAAGACATTGGTAAAGTGGGGCTAAGGTTAAAAAAGGCAATAAAATACCTGACTTTTTAGGCGCCGGACAGGAAAATAACTATGTCGTTACTCGTCAACAAAAACGCAGCCAGATTATCATCAAATAATACAAAATCACAGGAGGTTATATTATGGCGATAGTTGTACAAAATTGGCAGAAACTGCTCTGGTTTTCATTCGGCCTTATAACCGTAGTGGTTATTGCTTTAATATGTCATTATGTTCTGCTGTTAATCCTTCCCCGCATAACCAGACGAACAGCAACCCCTATTGACGAGTCTATAGTCAGACATTTACGTGAACCCGCAAGATGGATAATGATATTCATTGCTGTTCGATTAGTGCTGCCGTTGTTTGATTTGCCTGCAGGATTTCAGGAGTTCTTAAAACATATATTGAGCCTGACTGTGATTGCTTTGGTCTCGTGGCTGTTAACTAAAAGTACCTATATCCTAAATGACTATATCGTCCGACGTTTTGATGTTGACCAGAAAGATAATCTCAAAGCCAGGAAGGTACATACTCAACTGAACGTTGTTAAACGAATAGTAATTACAGTCGTAGTCATAATAGCACTTGGGACAATGCTGATGACCTTTGACAGGGTTCGGCAGCTTGGAACAACAATATTGGCCTCGGCAGGTATAATAGGCATCGTAGTTGGTCTGGCTGCACAAAAGACAATTGGGACTTTCATAGCCGGTCTTCAGATAGCTTTAACTCAGCCGATTCGTGTAGACGATGTGGTTATTGTAGAGGGCGAGTGGGGGCGAATCGAAGAAATCACATTGACCTATGTTGTGGTGAAAATCTGGGACTTGCGGCGTCTGGTCGTGCCGATTACCTATTTTATTGAGAAGCCATTTCAGAACTGGACACGTGTTACAGCGGACCTGCTGGGTAGCGTCTTTCTTTATGTTGACTATACGGTTCCTGTCGAGGCTGTGCGCAAGCAGCTGCAGAAAATTCTGAAGAAATCAAAGCACTGGGACGGCAAGGTATGCGTCCTGCAGGTTACAAATACAACAGAAAAGGCAATTGAACTAAGGGCTCTTATGAGCGCGATAGATGCTTCAACTGCATGGACCCTACGCTGTGAGGTCCGTGAGAAGCTTGTGTCATTTATCCAGGACAAATACCCGGCGGTGCTTCCAAAGTTGCGGGCTGAATTTGAGAAATTGCCAGTGTAAGACAAAGTTATTTTTTAAAAAAGGCCACTGAAATGTGGTTCAAAACACAAGAAAATCTAACGGAGCAGCAGGTTCAATCAGGCCTGAGCTACGTTATCAAGGATGGAATAGCCTCCCAGGCGATGGGGATATT
>CAZMSP010000115.1:0-6230 GCA_964568985.1 uncultured Pirellulales bacterium | reverse complement strand
CCAGGCCGAGTATGAAAATATGGTCAAAAATGCCAAGCAGCACATTATCGACGGCGACATCTTTCAGGTGGTCTTGAGCAGGACCAAAATTGAGCAATGTCCGGATGAGCCGCTGGATGTTTATAAACGGCTGAGGGTGTTGAATCCTTCGCCGTATATGTTTTATCTAAACACTCCTAATACGATATTGATGGGTTCCAGTCCGGAGCTGAATCTGCGTGTGAGCGGCGCTGTGCCGCGCACAGTGGAGATAAGACCTATAGCCGGCACAAAACCCAGAGGCCGAATCGGCGGGCAAATCGATGAAGATACCGATTTCAGATACGAGGCGGAGCTGAAGCTCGACCGAAAGGAGCTGGCTGAACATATGATGCTCGTTGATTTGGCAAGAAATGATATAGCCCGCGTATCTGAGCCGGGCAGCAGAATTGTTACGGAGCTGCTGATAGCCGAGAAGTACGAATCGGTCCAGCATTTGGTAAGCAATGTCAAGGGCACATTGGCAAAGGGCCTTGATGCGTTAAGCGCGTATCTGGCCACGATGAATATGGGCACACTTACCGGGGCGCCGAAGATTGAGGCAATGAAGCTGATTCGTCTGTTTGAGAAAACCAAACGCGGCTATTACGGCGGGGCTGTTTGCTATCTGACCGTGGACGGACAATTCGATAGTTGTATTACTATAAGGTCTCTGCAGGTCAAAGACCATATGGCTTATATTCGTGTCGGCGCTGGTATCGTACACGACAGCGTCCCGAAGACTGAATTTGAGGAGACCGAGCATAAAGCCGGCTCCTGCTTACGCGCAATTCGTGGAAACGGATAGCATGAAAAGGAAAATTTTATTCATCGATAATTTCGATTCGTTCACATACAATCTGGTGGATGACTTCTGCAAGCGCAATTGTGAAGCAAAGGTTTATCGAGCAGATACTGAGCTCGATGAGCTCAAACGAGTGGCTGATGAATTTAAGCCGGATTTATTAGTGATTTCACCCGGGCCGGGCACGCCGGATACCGCTGGTGTCTCGCTCTCTGCTGTTGATTACTTCAAGGACAGGCTGCCTATATTCGGTGTCTGCCTTGGCCATCAGGTAATAGCCCAGTATTTCGGTGGCCAAATTGGCCATGCCCCTGAACCGATGCATGGCAAACCCTCGAGGGTAACGCATAATGAAAAGGGTATATTTGCCGGCGTGGAAAACCCGCTGCAGGCAGGACGCTATCATAGTCTCTGTTGCTATACGCTGAAACTTCCGGACTGCTTAAAACAGACGGCTGAATTTGAAGGCATCTGTATGGGAATTGAGCACAAAGAGCTTCCGATATTCGGCGTGCAATTTCATCCGGAAAGTATTTTGACCCCGGCAGGCGGAAAAATCATCGAAAACATATTGTCAATCGCAAGAGAACGCAAAAAGAAGGGCTGAGAATGGCAGCAATAACCGAATATATTGAGCCGTTGTTAAAAGGTGAGAGTTTGAGCTTCGAGCAGGCGACGAAGCTGCTGGATATTGTTTTTGGGGGTGAAGTGCCTGATGTCCAGATTGCAGCGTTTCTTACAGCGATGCGGGCTAAAGGAGCAACGGCGCCGGAACTGGCGGGTCTTGCCAAGTCATTGCGCCAGCACGCCGTCAGAGTAAAGGTTGGTATCGATAACTTAGTTGACACTTGCGGTACAGGCGGCGGAGCAATTAAGACCTCCAATGTTTCGACGGCAGCTGCGATAATAGCGGCTGGAGCCGGTGTTTATGTTGCCAAGCATGGCAATCGCGGGATAACCAGCAAGTGCGGCTCGGCTGATGTGCTCGAAGAATTGGGTGTTAAGATAGACGCCTCTGCTGAGACGGTGGCAGAGTGCATAAGACAAGCACATATCGGCTTTATGTTTGCGCCTATGTTTCATCCGGCGATGAAATATGTTCAGCCGATACGCAAAGGGCTTGGCTTTCGGACGGTCTTTAATATCCTTGGTCCTTTGGCCAATCCTGCCGGTGCACAGAGACAGGTGTTAGGCGTAGCTGATGAGAGTTTGATGCAGGTTATAGCCGAGGCACTTAAGTTATTGAATACTCAGTACGCAATGGTCGTGCACGGTGGTGGAATGGATGAAATAAGCACGGCAGCAGCTACGAAAATACTCGAATTAAAGGGAGGTCAGATTACAACCAAACAGTTAAATCCACAGGATTTAGGTATTGCCTTGGCCGATATAGACCAGTTGAAAGTAACCGATGTTAGGACAAGTGCGAAGATTTTAAGGGATATACTCAGCGGTAAAGAAACCGGGCCACGCAAAGATATTGTTATTCTAAACGCTGCAGCGGCGATAATCGCAGGCGGCTTGGCCGACAATTTCGAATCGGCAATTAACCTGGCAGAGACTTCGGTCATCGATGGCAAGGCGTTAGCCTGTCTGGAAAAGTTAATAGAAATCTCAAATAAAGTGTAAAATTCAAAAGTTTTAAGTTTTCAATTATGGTTTTTAGATTTTAGTTTTTAGCTTTTCGCTTTTGTTATGTTGATTGTGAAGGTTAAAATCTGTGGTATTACCAATTACGACGATGCTATCGCGGCAGTGGATATGGGTGCGGATTTGTTGGGCTTCAACTTTTATCCGAAAAGCCCAAGGTTTGTAAGACTCGAAAAGGCGGTAGAGATAATAAATAAGCTGCCTGGTTTTATGGATATTGCCGGCGTTTTTGTGCATGAAGTTGGTAATGATGAAAATGAATCCTTTAGCAAAATCAATGAAACGATAGACCAGTGCCAGTTGAACTGGGTTCAGTTGCATGGCGATGAAAGTCCGCAGTTTTGCCGTTTGTTTCTTTCTCTTAATGTGAGAACTATGAAGGCCATTAGGGTAAAAGACAAGGCAGACATCGAAAGGGCAAATGATTTTTTTACTGATGCTATTTTGTTGGATGCTTTTAATCCTGAGAAATACGGAGGCACAGGGCTGACCTTTGACTGGAATATTATAGGGCATATCGGCAAGCGTATTTTTTTAGCTGGCGGAATAAATCCTGATAACGCAGCGGAAGCAGTCAAACTCGGAGTTTACGGCATTGATGTCTGCAGTGGTATTGAGGCCGAGCCAGGCAAAAAAGACCATAAGAAAATGAAGAAATTGTTTGAAAATATACAGCACTTAAGAGGGTAAGGAAATAGTATCGACTCAAGACAAAAGGGAATCCAATGAAACGAATCCTGTTTTCTATAGTGTGCATTTCTATGATACCTGCTGGCTTTATCAAGGCGGACGTGTCAGACAAGAATGCTCAATTGATTCAGGCCGCAGCAGATGGCGACCTTTCGGCCGTGAAGACCTTGCTGAATGCCGGTGCCGAGGTCAATGCCAAGAATATCAACGGCGCAACAGCCCTATGGAACGCAGTGTTTGCTGGCCATACGGAAATCGTCAAGCTCCTTTTGGAAAAAGGCGCTGATGTCAATGTGAAGAGAGCCACCGCTGGCGCAACAGCCCTGATGATGGCAGCGACAAATGGCCATACGGAAATCGTCAAGCTCTTGCTGGAAAAGGGCGCAGATGTCAATGTGAAAGTAACTATCGACGGTACAACGGCCCTGATGATGGCGGCGCAGGACGGCCATACGGAAATCGTCAAGGCCTTGCTTGAAAAAGGTGCTGATGTTAATGTAAAGAAAACCGCCTACGGCGTAACGGCCCTGATGATGGTGGCGCAGGAGGGCCATACAGAGGTTGTTAAGCTACTTTTAGAAAAGGGTGCTGAGGTCAACCTCAGGGCTAACAACGGCGTAACTGCTTTGATAAGGGCGGCGGAGAAGGGGCATACGGGAATCGTCAAGCTCTTGCTGGAAAAGGGCGCAGATGTCAATGCAAAGGATAACTACGGCACAACTGCCCTGATATTGGCGGCGCAGAATGGCCATACGGAAATCGTCAAGTCATTGCTGGAAAAAGGCGCTGATGTCAACACGAAGGCTGACAGCTTCGGGGGCTTAACGGCCTTGATTGTGGCGGCAGGTAGGGGTCGGACGGAGGCCGTAAAACTCCTTCTGGAAAAGGGGGCTGAGGTCAATGTGAAAACAATCACCAACGGCACAACTGCCCTGATGATGGCGGCGCAGAATGGGCATACTGAGGTCGTCAAACTCTTGCTGGAGAAGGGCGCTGATGTCGATACGAAGGAGACTGCTTACGGTGTAACGGCTCTGATAATGGCAGCGCAGAATGGCCATACGGCAATCGTCAAGTTATTGGTGGAAAAGGGGGCTGATGTTAATGCGAAGAGAACCACTGATAATGTAACATCTCTGATAATGGCGGTGGAGAAGGAGCATACGGAAATCGTCAAGCTCTTGCTGGAAAAGGGCGCAGATGTTAATGCAAAGAGAACCACCGACGGCGTAACTGCCCTGATAATGGCGGCGCACCGCGGCCATGCCGAAATTGTTAAGCTCCTGCTGGCAAAGGGTGCTGATGTCAATGCCAAGACCAGCGCTGGCGTAACGGCCTTAAAGGTTGCAAAAATGGCAGGTCACGCGGACATCGTGCAACTGCTTGAAAAAGCCGGCCCAAAAAAATAACGAGGGAAAATCCGGCAGACAAATTTAATTGGTATAAGGTATGAAAGTATGAAATATAAAGGCAGGTTTGGAGATTACGGCGGTTTCTATGTGCCGGAAGTTTTGATACCGGTGCTGGAAGAATTAGAAGAGGCGTTTTATCGTTTTTACGAGGACGAGCGGTTTGTGACTGAACTGGCACAGCTTTCAAAGGATTATGCTGGCAGGCCGTCACCTCTTTACTATGCGAAAAGATTCAGCGAGTACGTTGGTTTTAAGGTGTATCTGAAACGCGAGGACCTTCTGCATGGTGGAGCGCACAAAGTCAATAATACACTTGGCCAAGGCCTTTTAGCCAAATATATGGGCAAGACCAAACTTATTGCCGAAACCGGTGCCGGCCAGCACGGCTTGGCTACGGCGATGATAGGGGCCTTATTTGGAATGGAGACGAAAATCTTTATGGGCGTAACTGATATTGAGCGGCAGAGTGTCAATGTCCATAAAATGAAGCTGTGCGGCGCAAAAGTTATTCCAGTCGAAGGCGGAACCGGAACGTTGAAAGATGCCATCAACGATGCACTTCGCTACTGGACGGCTCACGTTACCGATACATTTTATCTTTTCGGCTCGGCCTGTGGGCCGCATCCGTACCCTACGATAGTAAAGCATTTCCAAACCTGTATCGGCACCGAAACAAGGCAGCAATGCCTTGACCAAATCGGAAAGTTGCCGGATATGGTTGTTGCCTGTGTGGGTGGCGGCAGCAATGCAATAGGTATCTTTTCAGGCTTCTTGGACGATAAGGACGTCAAGCTAATTGGTGTTGAAGCTGGCGGCAGGAGCTTGAACAGTGGAAGGCACGCCGCAACATTAGTGGTTGGCAGGGTTGGAATCTTGCACGGCGCAAAATCCTATCTGTTGCAGGATGACGAAGGGCAGGTTTATGATACTGAATCGGTAAGTGCCGGGCTGGATTATCCCGCTGTCGGGCCGGAACATTGTTTGCTGAAGGATACCGGCAGGGCCGAATACGTCGCTGCCGAGGATGAGCAGGTCCTTGATGCCTTCGAGCTGTTGAGCAAAACAGAAGGGATACTGCCTGCTCTGGAGAGTGCGCATGCCCTGGCGTATCTGATGAGCCGGAAAAATAAATTAGATGCGAATACCATCGCAGTTGTAAATCTCTCCGGCAGGGGCGATAAAGATGTCTCAATCGTGGAAAAACGCAGACCCCTTGAGAAATGATTATTGGAATGATTAAGGTATATTTTGATGAAAACATACAGCCAGGTTTTTTCTGAATTAAAGAAGCAAAAAAAAGCGGCATTGGTACCATTTTTTGTAGTTGGCGACCCGGATTTCGATACAGGTCTTGCGATTGTGAAAGCTGCAATCGATGCCGGTGCTGATATTCTGGAGTTGGGCATACCGTTTTCAGACCCTATAGCGGATGGGCCTACAATCCAAAAGGCCGATATCCGTGCAAGGAAAAGCGGAATGACTGTGGCAAAGGCCATTGAATTTATTCGAAAGGTCAAGGATTACAAGGATATCCCAATCGGCTTGTTGATATACTACAACCTGGTTTACCAGTATGGGGTGGAAAAGTTCTTCAGTGATTTTCACAAGGCGGGCGTCAACAGTGTCCTGATTGCCGACTTGAGTATTGATGATGC
>CAZMSP010000114.1:0-6304 GCA_964568985.1 uncultured Pirellulales bacterium | reverse complement strand
GCCGCGGCTGGGATGGCAGTTTTGAGGAAAGGCTTAATATTCTTTATTGTAACTTTCTGTTTCAATGTGGCGGTAAAATCAAGGATCGGGGCTGGCTGTTCAGTTCTTACTTTTTCTTCACGCTTTGTTACCTCTACCCTTATTGGAAAACCAGCATAAAGGTCATCGGATTCGATGGGTGTTTTGGCTTTGGCAGATTCATCTATGTGGTATATTGTAACAACATCAGATTCAATTCGTTCAGCGATTCCGTATACTATGTCGTGCAACTGTTGCATTTTAGCCAGACATGATGGGCAGGTGCGCAAATGCGAGATAAGAGAGTCTCGGAATTTGGCGTACTGGTCTTTTGCTGGATTAAGTCCGTACGGCACGACATAATCAAAAAAATCTCTTGCTGAGACCTTCTCGCACGGGAATTTGCTTTTCCCTAAGTCGGTTTTACGTAGTCCTCTGAGAGCCATTTCCCGACGTTGATATAACAGTCCCCTGCAATCGGGACAAATACACAAGTGTTTTAGAATTATGGCGTTGGTTTCGTTAAAAACCAATGATACAACCGATGAGACAGCACTTTGGGCTTCTGCGCAGTTGATATTACTCCCAGCAGGTTTCTCTGCAAATAGCTGGCTTAACCGGTATAACTGTTTGTGGCTAAGATTTAGCTCCCGGATCATCTCTAAATCTTCAGAGCATTCTTGGCAATTGTCCAGATGTGCTGTTATAGGCGTTGGTATTCTAATCTCTAAGGCCGTATCTAACAAACTAGGCAGGAAAGGCTTTACGATATCGCAAGTTAAGGGCTTGCCAATGTAAGCAAAGTGAAGTTTCAGCATCTCAGTTACAGCGCTGCTAACTTCTCTTTGATCGGATTCCAGATGCTCTTCAAGTTCCAACAACACTGTTCGAAGCTGGTTTACTTGTTCCTGACAGGTAGCGCAGTGCTTGATATGGCTAACAATAGACTCAGGAATACGTTCTATAGTCTCCTTACAGATAAAATCATAGTAGTATGATTCAGCCTGTTTGCATAGCAAATTAGGATTGGGAGCAATCATTTTAAGTTCATCACTTTATCATTAAGAATTGACGGATTTTTTTCAATCCCACAGAAATATACCTACTAATAGTTCTGTTATTTACGCTCATTTTCTCTGCAACCTCTTCGATACTATGGCTATCCCTGTACCGTAAAGCGATAGCCTGTGATTCGCTCTCTGGCAATCTCTTCTTAATAAGTGCAAACAATTTATCAAGCTCTTCCATTTCTGTCAAGATGTTTTCAGGACTGGTTTTGTTGATGGAATAATTTAGTTGCTCGCCATATTTGCGAACGTAGCTTTCGTACCTCTCCATACGGCGCACTGTATCAACTATATCATTAGTTATTGCTCTGTAGAGATAGCCTTTGATATTTTGGAGCGCTGGGGGTGGAGACTTAGAGACGATAGAAAGGAAGAAATCCTGAAATAAATCGTCTGCCTGGGCTTCATTCCTAACCTTGCAACGAATAATCGCGTGAATAAAATCTCCATATTCCCCAAAAACCTTGGCCGCAATATTTACACGAGTTGCATAGTTGTTAGTATTTGCGCTTAGCAATGCCACTTGGGCCTCACTCCGGAGCGACCCTCACAAGAATCGCAAGAAAGGCAAAATAAGGTTTAATTGGCAATCGACATCTGTCAAATTACTTTGCCATCGTTATAGATTATACAAGAAGTGCCGGATAGTTGCAACCAATCCTCCCAATAAACCAGATCTATCCATTTAGAAAGCAGTTGTTGTGTTCGTATTCAGCCGAGACCATAGAAACATCCTAAATCCGCAGCGTAACTTCGCAAATTCTCAATAGAATCTCGATCTGATGAATTCCCTTACCTTCGTAACAATTGTGCATGGAAGCACTTACGCCATAATCGTAGCCGTCATCTGTGGTAGGTGAAATTGATATTTTGTATTTCCTCAAACCTTATTATGGCTATGTACCAAAAAAATTCACTCCTTCCCCAGAGGGGTATCAAGTCCCATTAGATAGGCAATAATTGCTCGTTTTGTTTAATGCTATTTTGTGCTATTTCGACAATTTTCTGCCGCAGAATTCTTGGCGCAAGAACCTGTACCTGGTCGCCGTAGCCCAGAATCCACCAGATTATCTCATCAAGCCCATCAATGCGGAATTGGATGATCGCAGAACCATCCTTCTCAAAACTAACCGTTTGTGTGCTGTGCCATTGAACCTCGGCAACACTGGGGGCAACTTCTGGCAGAAATCTAAGCTTGATGTTATATAATTTACCTTCTGGTATCACTGACCAGGCCCGGCCGAGATACTCAGATACGTCAAATTTCTCATCCTTTATGAAGCATCTATCCAGCGTATTTAGTTTTTTGATCTGGTTAAGCTTAAAGGTGTAAACTCTTTTGTGAAGGCTCGATTTGCCAAGCACACACCATTTGTGGCCATTATACATCAAATGATACGGGCTCAAATCCATTATTATGTTTTTCTGTTCATGAGGCAAATAATAACAAATGTTCACGATTTGCTTCTTCAAAATAGCCCCCAGCAGTTGCCTAAATATCTGATCGAGAAAGTCCGCCTTTTCTTGGTGTTCAATTTTTATAGAGATATTTCGCAGCGCTGCATTGCAATATTGTCTGACTTTGGTTGGCAGATTGCTTTCTATCTTCAAAGCGGCCAGCAGAGCCGATTTTTTGAAGGGTAACTGGATTTCTTCGCTTACCTTATGGGCCAGCAGAAGCAAACTTACCGCCTCCTGCTGGTTCAAATCTACAGGTGGCAGAAAGAATTCAGGTTCTATGACATAACCGTTGGTCTTTGTATCATAGTGGTATGGCACACCAGTAGCTTGCAACTCTTTCAGGTCGCGGAAGATTGTCCTTCGACTTGTTCCGAGCATTTTTGATAGGTCGCTAACGGTATAGCTTTCCCCCGTTTGTAACGCAGTTAAAATCTGAATAATTCTGCTAATTCTACTGCGCTTCATAATGTTTACTCCACCACCAGATCAAGCTACTATAACCCAATTATACACACCTTATTAACCTTGTCAATACAGTCGCATTTTGGAACATCTTTAGTTTTAGTGTGTGAGCAGGCAATCAGCCAATCCTTAGACGATAACAGATGAAAATAAAAGAGGTTATAATATTCACAACTTCATCCAAGGATCTTGACCAAGAAGCAAAAACAGGCCGTAAATTTTGTAACCTCTATATGTTCTGACAGTTGAATATCCCAAAAACCTTCAGCCAACTGGTCCAGCAGAGTTTGTAAGGCTTTCGAAATACATATAGAAGATGAGACTTGACCTGTGTTTTGAATAGCGTGGCGCCGTGACTTTAAGCAGTATTGGCCTATTTTCTTACCCATGCAATGAGTTTGTACAGAGATCTCCCATAGCTCTGTTTCATAGCTGTCTGAACATACTTACGCATGCACTATTAGGAACGATGCGCAAGTGTATTTTGCCATACAGAACAAACCTTCCAGTGTCCAAGTGTTCGCAAGCTCTTTGGGTTGTTCTAAGTCAGATACTTATGCAACTGTTGGAATCAGCTACCTGTTATTGCTGCTTGCTGCTTCAACAGATCAAATTCTTTACGTGCGGCTCACTTGTACAATCTTCTCAAGGCATCTTGTATGTCGGGATCCATCACATCTGCATACACCTCTGTCGTCCGAATGCTAGAGTGGCCGAGTTGTTTCTGTACCATCCGGAGGTTGTAGCCGCTAGCCTTATATAATTGGCACGCATAAGTATGCCTGAGACAATGGATGGAGTAATGAACAAACAATCCTGCTTTGGCTGCAGTACGCTTGAAGGCCTTCTCGATCACCCTGGTGGTCATGTGGCCTTTCGTGTTGCTGGACAAAAGCAGTGGATCACCCAAGTCGGTAGGTTCGCCCACTTCTTGCTTCCACAGGATGTATGGGTAGGGTCAAAGCTGAATGGGAAAAAGCCGGAAAGCCAAATTGGAGTCCAAGAGAATTGCTGGGAATTTGTTTACTTATCGACCTTGAATTTAGAATTGAAGGGCTTAATCCTGCTGAAAAGTTCCGAAAAGCTGTAGATGCAAAAGACTACAAATATTTAATAACTTGGGCGCAAGGATTAAAGATAAAAACTTGGAAATAGTATAACCACTAAAAAAGGCAAGGTGATTTATGGCAAGCATATTTCATCAAAGATACACAGTAAAAGACGCAAACGGTAAAACTGTCCGCAAGCAGTCGCAATACTGGTATATCGACTATAAGGCTGCTGGGGAAACTCGGAAGCGGGTAAAAGGATTTAAGGATAAGACCGCTACTGCTCAACTGGCGGCGAAGCTGGAGAAGGAAGCGGAACTTGCTGATGCGGGTATCATCGACAGATATAAAGAACACCGCAAAAGACCTCTGACCGAACATCTAAAAGATTTTGGTAGCTGTCTGACTGGCAGAGGTATAACAGCTAAGTATATTCAGCAGGTTGTTAATCAGCTTGAGATTGTTTTTAAGTCCTGTGGTTTTGCGTATATTGCAGATATTACAGCTTCGTCAGTCCAAAGGTTTATAGGAGAGCTAAAACGCACCGGCTCAAGCCACCGAACCTGTAACTATTATCTAAAAACTTTGAAGCAGTTTTGCTCTTGGCTTGTAGCCGATAATCGGACGGCAGAGAACCCTCTGGCATATCTAAAAGGACTGAACACACAGACCGACATACGTAGAAAACGCAGGGCTTTGAACATAGACGAAATCAATCGGCTTATAGAGGTAGCCGCTGAAAGTCCTGAACATCACCTAATGAGCGGTCAAGAACGAGCTATGCTTTATACCCTTGCCGTAAATACCGGCTTGCGGGCAGGTGAATTGGCATCCCTCACGTGGCAATCGTTTAACCTGAACGATTCTACGCCTTTTGTAACGGTTTTAGCAGCTTATAGCAAACATCGCAGGGACGATACGATACCGCTACGGCCTGATGTAGCTGGGCTTTTTACACAATGGCAGACTGAACGTAACGAGCCGATGAACGCAAAGATTTTTCCGAACCTTGATAAGGTTAAAACAGCAGAGATGCTACGTAAGGATTTTGAGATAGCTGGCATAGACTATATTGACAAAGCGGGCAGGGTTGCCGATTTTCACGCCTTGAGGCATACGTTTATCAGCAACCTATCGCAAGGCGGTGTATCGCCTAAAGTTGCTCAAAGTCTGGCAAGGCACAGCACCATAACTTTGACGATGGATACATATACTCACGTTCAGCTATACGATGAGAGAGCAGCACTTGAGAAATTGCCTGATTTGCCAAACATCAAAGGCGGAGATAAAAGGCAAAGTGCTGTTGCTCTAAAAAGTGGGACTGACGATTTGCCTATGAGCGCAGACGAAAGCGCTTACAAACCAGCTTACAAAAAACTTGCAAAAAATGCTTACTCTAATGGAGACCGCTTGTCCACAATTGACACAGCAAACCGTGCAATTGAACGGGTGAATAGCGCAAACGGTGCTTGCGATAAACCCATATCAGAGGGACAATTAGGCAACGAGGGGACAAGTTTGTCACTGGCTGGCAGCAGTGAAAATAAAAATGGGCGATACAGGAATCGAACCTGTGACCCGCTGATTAAGAGTCAGCTGCTCTACCTGGCTGAGCTAATCGCCCTGATACTTTTTAACTTTATATCCGGCTGGCTTACATTGCAAGAAAATTATCTTACGATGAATGCTTGACGGTTTTCATTCTGATTGTTAAATTTTAAGCCCTTTGGTTTCAATGCCTGTCGCGACCTGCTGCGCCAAGTGCGTAGCACGGCGAGCGTGTCCGCAGCGACACGGCGGGTCGGTCAGTAAAAGCTTGTAAGGAGGTCATAATGGATTACGAGAAATTAATCGATGAACAAATTACTTACATTAAAAAGACGGTAGGCAAAGAGAAGGCTATTAACGCTTTAAGCGGCGGGGTGGATAGTTCTCTTGTGACAGTGCTCGGTCACCGTGCTCTGGGCGGCCGGTTGAGAACGGTCTTTGTCGATAATGCCCTTATGCGTAAGGGTGAGCCGCAGCGGGTTGTTGAAGCTTTCGCTTCGTTAGGTATTACTGTGGAATTGGTGGATGCCAAAGAGGAATTTCTCACGGCGTTGGCCGGCTTGACAGACCCCGAGGAAAAACGTCAGGCTGTTACGGATACATTTTATTCAAAGGTCTTTGGCCGACTTGTTAAGGAATCGGGCGCAAAGTTTTTGATGCACGGCACGATTCTTACAGATATCGAAGAAACTGTAGATG
>CAZMSP010000113.1:0-6314 GCA_964568985.1 uncultured Pirellulales bacterium | reverse complement strand
CGATAACATCTGCTGTAACATTTTTGTAGTATAGTTTAATTTGCGATTCAGGCACCTGCGTATTCCTTCCATATCTGTTTACTTTTTGTTATGGTTTTTGGCGGATACAGAGCGGAACCTGTGGTAAATCCGTACCCTATACGTTTACCTTTGAAAGGTTGGCGTATTTTAGCATCAGGGATTTTGTCTGTCCATCGTTAAATTTAACCACGACCACGCTGTTTTCGCCCATATCGATAAACTCTTTGACCCTGCCAAGGCCGAAAGATTTATGCCGAACCAGCTCACCGGCAGCGAAGGTATCTTCAGTATCGTATGGTGCTGTGTCATTTTCTTGAGCCGATTCAGCGAAATCAATTCCCAGCTCAAAGAGGAACTGCGAAGGTATAGTCCGCAGCAACTGACCTCGTATCGTTCGGTATCGAGCATAGCTTATATTTAGGCCGGTTTTGGCGCGTGTTATGCCGACAAAAAATAATCTGCGTTCTTCTTCGAGTTCCTCATCATCTTCGCCCGCGTTACTTCTTTCGTGGGGCAATAAGCCCTGTTCGACGCCAACGATAAAGACATTTTCAAACTCCAATCCCTTAGCAGTATGTAAGGTCATAAGGGCGACGCGGTCGCTGGATGTATCGTATCCATCGACATCGCTAAAAAGTGCTATTTGCTGAAGATAATCGACAAGCGTTGGCTGTTCTGTTTGTTTATCATATATGGCTGCGGCGTTTATCAGCTCGTTTATATTCTCGATAGCGTTTTGTCCTTCAGGGCTGGCTTCTTGAAGCGACTTTTTCAAACCGGATTCTACAAAGACACATTCGGCAAGCGGTGCAACTTCACCTTTAATATCTTTTTTTAATCCCTTGAACATTTTGACAAAGCTGGCCACTTTTGATTTTGGGGCATTAGAAAGAGAAACGATGCTCTCTGCCTTTTTTAGGGCCTCGAAAAAGCTGATATTGTTTGCAGAGGCGTATGCACGGACTCTATCGATTGTGGTCTTTCCAATACCGCGAGCAGGGGTGTTAATGATTCGTAAAAGTGCAATTTCATCGTTAGGGTTGACCAGAACTTTCAAGTAAGCCAATATGTTGCGGATTTCTTTTCTGTTGTAGAATTCAACGCCTCGGATAACCTGATATGGTATCTTATTGTGGATAAATGCCTCTTCGAGCGTACGGCTCTGGGCATTTACGCGGTAGAATACGGCTGTATCTCGAAGTGAGGCCCCTTTGCCTGTAAGCTGCTGTACTTTTAGGGCGATAGACTGGGCCTCTTCAGCTTCATCCTCGAAGGAACTTATAACGGCATCAGTGCCATGCGGTTTTGTGGGGACAAGCTTTTTTTCTTTTCGGTTTTGGTTTTGTGCTATTAAATTATCGGCAGCTTTAAGTATGTTTGGTGTGCTGCGAAAGTTTTCCTCCAGCTTTACAACCGTAGCATCGGGCCAGTCTTTCTCAAAGTTTATTATATTGCGGATATCAGCACCGCGCCAGCGGTAAATCGACTGGTCCGGGTCGCCCGTTGCGCAGATATTGTTATGTTGTGAGACCAAAGCCTTGGCTATCACATACTGGGCGTGGTTAGTATCCTGATACTCGTCAATGAGCAGGAATTTGAAACGATTTGACAGCTCACGGCAGACATCGGGACAACTTTGGAGCAAAAAGGCGGTTTTCATCAATAAGTCGTCAAAATCCAGCGCATTTTTTTCGACTAAGATGTCTTGATAGCGGACGTATATTTTGGCCAATGTTTCGGTAAAAAAATCGTCAGCGTTTGTCTTGAAGGTATCGACATCTATCAGGTTATTTTTCAGACGGGAAGAGATTGCGTCGAGCATTCGGGCCGGCGGAAAGTTAGTGGTATCAAGCTCACAGTCTTTTATCGCCTGTTTAATGCATCTGCTCTGGTCGGCCTGGTCGTAGATACTAAAATTAGGGTTTATATCCGCCTTATCGGCATATTTTCGGAGAATTCTGACGCATAAAGAATGAAAGGTGCTGATATAGGCACCGCCAGAAGAGCCAAGAGCGATTGCTCTTTGACGCATTTCATCGGCAGCTTTATTTGTGAACGTTATTGCACAGATATTGTGTGGCTTGATGCTGGAATCGATAAGGGCTGCGATTCGGTATGTAATTACACGTGTTTTACCGCTGCCAGGCCCGGCAAGAACGAGTAAAGGCCCTTCAACGTGAAGGACAGCTTGTTTTTGTGAAGGGGTCAGTTGTTGCAAGAGCGTATTCTGCATAGCTGAAGCTTATTGTGTTTGCTTTTGCTGTTCAATCAGTTTTTTCTCCTGTTGTTCTAATTGCTCGGCAAGTTCGGGCCTTTCAATCTTTATCCGTCCGAGTAAGTTCTGTCTCAGATAGGGTGGATACTGCCGGTCATAAAGAAAGTCAGTAAGTGCAACATATCTTAACAAAGGAAATTCCGGTAGGTCAATTCGATTTCCGTCTCCATATATTGATTGGTAATATTGATGGATTTCCTCTGCCAGTTTTTCTCTGCCGAACGCAGCATCGTCGTCACGAATTGCATATAAATAGTAGCTTTCTCTCAGGATAGACGTTATCTGCTCTTTTGCGTCATCTATTGTTATATTCTTGAGTTCTTCGCGGAAGCGCTTCTTTACATATTCATCGACAACGGGGATTTTAAATTCCTCTCGGGGATAGAGTTTTCTTAGTTGATTATAAATTTTTTGTGCCTGGCCTTTGTGGCCGGATTGGTAGAAAGAAAACACAGCATTTTTGAGCATATTTCGATGGCCGTTTCCAAGTGATTCTAATCTGGCTCTGTCTTCGGCTTTTTTATATTTATCAAGAATCGCCAGTACAGCATTATTGTACGGCTCAAACATTCTCAAATCAGGACGTAAAAATATGTCTTTAACAGACACGTGGATTGGCTGCGATGAAGAATCCTCTGATATTTGTACCGGTATGTCATAGATAAATATTTTTCCGTAGCGGAAAAGATTTTGCAAGCTATGAGCTACGATACGGTCGGTGTTAGTTTCTGGGACGCCAATCTGGCGGACTTCGGCGAGGGCTTCGACTGAGCTCAGCCGAACGTCTTCAGTCGAGCCGCCTTGCTCTTTGGTGGACTTCAATGAACTTGGTCTACCTGCTTGCTGCAAACCTTTTACTGCCCAGTAAATTGCGTGGCTGTCGGGGTGCCGCCAATCCAGTGGCAAATGACTATTTGGGTCGCTGCTCGTCAGGGTGCTCGTCACGGCGGAGCGTGCCGTAGCCTGGAAGTCGATGGGCCCGTAAGTCCGGTTTATCTCCTGCATCAAAACTGGGTCAAGTTTCCAGTTGTTGCGCAGCTCGTAGACCTTGGCGAAAATATCAAATTTTTCCAGGGTTTCTGTACCTCTAAGGTTATCTATTGTGCTGCCGGCAGCGGGATTGAATCTGCCTGCGTTTTGCCGTAGTAACAAATAATTGCTGACAAACTCAGCGCCCTCAGTGGAAAATGCATCGTCAGCAGATGCCAGTTCTGTAATCAATTCATTAGCATCTTTTTTAATTTGCTGCCACTCTGTAGGTGTCTTGGCAAGCGCTTCGAAGTATTCATTATCGGCAGTTCCGAGCAGCGGTTCCATTGCCAAAGCCAGCTGAAGTTTGTAATATTTGTGTACGTCATCAGTTACGCCGCCTATTTTATGCTGGAATATTCTGGCCAGTTCTCGATAGAGTTCAAGACTCTTTGGGTTCCATCGAATTCCTTTGTCGCGAAGCAGCTCATAGCCGTTTCTTACCCATAGCCAGCGTTGGTCCGGCTGAGTTGGAGGTATGGCAACTGAAATATTATAAGCCATATTCCACGCCTGAAATTCCCACACCGATGGGAAACGGGGCTGTAATGTGGTTATCCATTCAGCGAGCTGTTTTGCGTCGAAAAACTGCCCTTGTTCTTTAAGCTTATCTGCTCGCATCCATAAGACATCTACGACCAGACCGCGAAAGGCCCCCGTTGCGACAGTTGCAAATGCCAGTGTAGGAGGAACATTTTCAGCCCTTTCGATAATCAGGTCCATTTGCTCTCGCTGCGAATTTATATAGTCCATCCATATACCGGCGGTAATAAGTAAAAAGGCCGAGAGTGAGATACAAACAGAACAAATTATTGCGTCACGCCAATGCATAATGAATGTTCGGAGTTCATTGTTGGTTGTTCATAGACTACGAACTATAAACTAAAACCACAAACTAAATAATAATTTTCGCAATTTCCCTGAAGCTGAAGATAAGCAAGCCGAGGGAGAAAAGTAAAATTGCCTTGATACAAATCAAGAGAAAGGTGACTTTTGCCAATAAAAACCAGCTGAAATATTGCCCAGAGACCAGGAATTTCGTGGGATTGAATTTATCAAACTGAGGCATCAGCAGGATAATAGGCCTGACGGTGTAACGATAAATGCTACTTAGATTCTCACCAAGAAAGTCAAAAGATTCCATAAAGAAACTACTAAAGCTCGCAATAAAGAAAATCATCAGAGACAGTAATATTGCCACCGGAAACGAGAGGAAAGTTGCGGCTGATATGCCTAAACAGGCAAGGAAAATTAAACGAAGTAATATTAAAAGGACAGCTCTTACAAAATTGGCAGTGAAAGTATCGGCTTTGTAAAGCACTTTTGGGTCTTCCGAGAAGATTACTACTGTGTTGTTCGCAGGGACATTCAAGAATCCGACAGCCAGATGACCATCTTTGGGAACTACCTGGGCTGGGGCATCTATTTCGTGAAAAGTTCGGATCGAATGTGAGTGTACACGATCATAAACAGGAGTCTCGCTGGCAATGCCATACCTGATAAATTGCCAGGCACCTATGAACCACCTGCCATAAACAGTCAAGTCGGACGAGCCTACCCCAGATACATCGTATTTGAACTTGATGAATAATCTCCCATTTGGGTCGGCAGGTCTGACATTATGAAATTCCCAGAGCAAATCACGACCGACCTCAGCAGCTCGCATTTGCAGTTTTTTTTGGTTGGTAAGCTGTGCGATGATTTCTTTGCCCGACATGCCCGGGAACATTTCTTCAAGCTGGCCGCTCGTCTGGAGCTTTTTGTAAGTATCAAGGACTTCCTGGGTAGCATCGACTTCAGCGGGGGGCAAATCGACTCGTGCAGTAAAAAATTCGTTGTTCGCCTCGATACGCTGCATTTCGTTTGCTTTGATGTATTGCGGTAAATAAATAGTAATGTTGTATATTAATGCCGAAAAGAGGACAAGCAAAGCCACATCCAATAATAGCACACCAAGCAATTTACCGAGAAGAATCTGATAACGGCGGATGGGCTTGGTAAGAACGGTGTATATTTGTCTTTGGTCGATATCGCTGGTTAATGAAAAGATTGAAATTATTATCGTGAGCAGGCACAGTAGAAGACTGGTCAGTGACAGACCGTAGCTTACAAAGGTTTGCAGCCGGCCCTTTAAGGTACCGTCGCCTGTCATCGTAGTACCCATCACTGTCAGCAGAACCATCAGCAGAATTATAAAAACAGCGGCAATTTTCACCCGCAGGGCCTGCTTTATGGTATTTGTGGCGACAGCCCAGACACTATGCATCGCCAAAGTCTCCTGCTTCAGATTCAGCGGTTTGCTCACGAGCGGTGTTTTCGTCTTTTGTTAGTTTGTCTAAGATGTTTTTTTGGGCTTGCTCTTGTGATTCGACCGGTTTTGTTTTGATTTCTTCATTATTTTTAACAACGGCTTTGGTCTTATCTGGCTGGCTCGGCCCGCCGCCCCGACTCGCGTCGGAAGACGCGGGGGCAGGCTCGGTCAGTTTGCTCAGCAAATCTTCATCACCCTTCGGGACTACGGCAGGGCCTTCGCCCTGACGAGTAGGTTCAGGCGTTTCAACAGGAACAACCTGTTCAGTTGTCACCGGCTCCACTGGTGGTTGAGCGGATACCGAAGCAGAGACAAGCTTATCGAGAATATCTTCTGCAGACGCATCAGGTGCAAGAAAACTGCTGATGTGTGTGGTACTGACTGCGCCGTTCGTGGGCAGGGCCTGATGTTCGGCAGAAGAGACGGTTTTGATAAAGAATGCCTCGAGTTTATCCATCGGTGAGCTAATATCGCACTGGGCATGCTCTTGCTGAATTATTTGCTTTATTTTCTCAACAGCAGTATCGCTTATCGCATCAGTGGTAATTTGTTTTTTATGTGTCTGCTGCAAAAGCTCCTTGACCTGCCCCTCAATCTGGATTTTACCGCCATAGAGAATTGCTATTCTGTCGCATACATCTTCAACATCTGCGAGCAGATGGCTGCAAAGTAGAACCG
>CAZMSP010000112.1:0-6370 GCA_964568985.1 uncultured Pirellulales bacterium | reverse complement strand
CTCTAATATGCTGCCGTCTGGCAGTGTCACTTTTGCCATAGATTTATCCAGTACGTAAATCCCTCATAATTACACACAAAATATATCAATCCGGGTCAGATTGTCAAGTGTCGAGCTTTTCGGCTAAACACCTGCCAGCTTGTACCACATAGCCGGAAAACTATACTACACAACACAGCTGCACACCGAATCACCTTAAATCTTATAACTTTTGAATCAGCAAAAGGTTATACAAATCTATCACAATGAGCCTGCCTTGTCAACCCCGTTAGATAGACCCCATTAGATAGAAACTTATCTAACGGGGTAGAAACTTATCTAACGGGGTCAACATTACCTTCTCACAGGATTTTTGTTGTCATTGATGGCTCTTTTTGGTATAATAACTATGGATGTGGTGATACTTGGGTTGATAAAGAGCACACTAATTAGTGGTAAGCAAGGCCGAACCAAATGAACGTAATTCTGGTTCTATTCAGGAAAAACGGCTCGCAGAAGACCTTCTCTTTGCCGAGTTCTGCTACGGTAATTGGCCGTCGTCAGGATTGCGATTTATGCATCCCCCTTATGTCTGTTTCCAGGAAGCACTGTCAGCTGAATTTTAACTCAGATGCTCTTAAAATTCGTGACCTCAGCTCACGTAATGGCACTTACCTTAATGGTAAGCGCATAGATAATGCAACGGCTAAAGCAGGCGACTACCTCAAAATAGGTCCTCTAACATTCTTACTACAGATTAACGGACAACCTGAAGAGATTGTTCCACCGCAGCAACCCACGCAAAAATCGCCTCGGAAAGAAAAAACAGAGCCAGACATTGCAGCAGATGAGGACAGTTTTGGTGAGCTGAAACTTGATGAATCCGACTCCGACCTCACCGACTTTGAAGACCTTTAAGAAACTATCTCAAAATTCTCAATTCTGACTTCTGCCATCCGTCATCTGCCTGCCCTCCATAGCTCAAAGAGCGTCGGAGGGTTTCTTACTCATCGAGCATCGCTTGTCCGCCGTAGTTTTAACGAAGGCGGAAGAAATTCTAAAGCGTTTTTAGCTTGCAAATGCCGGCAATATATGTTACCTTACCAGTGCACCTGTACGAGAGCTTTATCTTCAGAATTTGCCGTGGAAGAAAATTTATGCAAATATTCGAATTTATACCAAGTTTCCACTCAAGTTCATCGTACCTGTTGCTTGTCGCGACTTGTCGCAGACACGGCGGGTCGGCAAGTATCAATCCGGTCTCCTCTATATGGACACTGCCTTTTAATCCTGTTAAACTTATCTTGCTCGTGGCGTGGGTATATCTTTGCCTGTATTTTGTCCAGCTCACTCAGTTCAGCCCCTTAGTGCCAAAAAAATACAAATCAATTGCCTATGTCCTCACTCTTTTCACGGGACCGCTGCTTTTACTTGTTCTGTTCATAGTAGATTCAGCAAAAAAATCCTCCGTAAGTGGTGACAATATATTTGTGCTCATAAAACAACAGGTAGTAAATTTAATCGCCAATATACGCTTTCGGCGAACCAGGTCTGCCAAAGACGATTCGGCTATAAAACTGCTTGATTCATCCGGCAACGAGCTTAAAGAAATATACGGACACGGTGGTGCTAAGCGACAGGACAGCCATATTCTTGGCCTGACCGAAAAAATTATCTCAGACGCTCTTGACCAGAGGGCAAGTGACATTCTTATCGACCCGAAAGACGAGTCTGCATACACGATTAGGCTGCGAATAGACGGTGTACTTAGAACCGTAAAAAAACTCAAGGCGGATACCTCCAGAGCCGTTGTTAATAGTATAAAAGCTGTTTCAAGTATGGATATCTCCGAAAAAAGAAGACCTCAGGATGGTGCCTTTATTGCAAAAAGAGCTGAGACAATCACTTCATTTCGGGTCGCAAGTGCCGGTGTCGTTAACGGCGAAAAGTTGTCGATAAGAATACTGAACCAAAATGCCGGCACGTTTAAACTGTCAGACGTCGGATTGACAAATCAGCAGTATTCAACTATCAAAAGTGCAATAAACAAACCAAGTGGAATGGTGCTGGTCTGTGGGCCCACCGGCAGCGGCAAGACAACAACAATGTATGCAACGCTGAATCTTATAGACCGCTTTACACGCAATGTCATCACTGTAGAAGACCCGATTGAGTCCGTCCTGCCACATGCCAGTCAAATTGAAATTAATCCAAAAGCTGACATCACTTTTGCAAAAGCTTTACGCAGTATCTTAAGACAGGACCCTGATGTGATATGCGTGGGCGAAATACGCGATGAAGAAACCGCAGAGATTGCATTGCGAGCTGCCCAGACAGGTCATCTTGTCCTGGCGACTATACACTGCGACAGCAACGCAACCGCGCTGGTCAGGCTGCTGGATTTAGGCGTATCATCTCTTTTGATGTCATCGGGGCTAAGTCTTCTAATTTCTCAGAGATTGCTGCGCCTGCTTTGCAAACACTGCAAGCAACCGGCCCAGCTGACTCCGGCCTTAATCCAGGAATTCCAGACAAAAGGTATAGACTATTCAAATATCTGCGAAGCTGTGGGCTGTAAATACTGTGCTGGAACCGGCTATTGGGGAAGAACGGCAATTTTGGACCTGTTGGTCGTAACCGACCAATTAAAGGCTGATATCGCCAACAATAAAGCATTGATAGCCGAATTGAAAACTGAGGGCATCAGAAAAGATAAATCTAACCTGAAGAAAGAAGCATTGAGAAAAGTAATATCCGGAATAACATCTCTGCACGAACTAAAAAGGGTAGTAGGATAAGTTTTATGATATTTTGGACTGCTATATTAGTGGGTGCACTTTTTGTCTGGTTCGCCATTAAGTTGGGTTTTTACGATACATTGGTGATGTTGTTCAATATCGTAATCTCAATCTATGTAGCTATTTTTCTGACTCCGGTAATTATTGATTTTGTCCCGGCAGCCGGTGATATATCGTGCGGTAACGCCTTGACTTTGATAACTCTTGCAGCGGGGACCTTCTTCATTTTGTTTGGCATATCCTATACATTTATTACGGGCCCATACAACATCTCATTTCCAAAAATATTTAATATTCTTTTTGCAGGTCTACTGGGCTTTTTGGCTGGTTTTTTGCTCTTGAGCTTCGCAGCTTTTTTAATCTGTGTTACACCGATTTCTCAAAACAAGTTTGCAAACGAAATAGGTTTGAACATACAATCTCAGCAGGCAAATATATCATATATCTGCTGGTGGTGCGATTTGGTTCACAGCATAGTGTCCTTCAAAGACAGCCGGCAATCCACAGAACAGGCCATCAATTTGTGTTTGCAGAGTGCTGAAAAGAAAACCCGCGAAGAATCGGTCGAACACGCTTCGCCTAATAAGCCACCTGACGCCAATGTTCCAACACCAGCTCACACGAACTACGGGGTACAAGAGACAAGCCCCGCCCCCATCAGGGACTGGACGAGCGACGAGCTACTGCCTTAGATAGATAATGATGCCCGTCAGTATTAAAACTACGAGCACACACACAACTACAGCAGTTACAAATACCCATATAAAGCGCTTATTCTGCCTGGAGACAATGTATTTGAGGTATCTGTCGCTTGTAGCAAACGTCTTGCTCATCTGTAAAACACTGTCGGTTTGACCAGCAGTGCTGTCGTTCAGCTTTTCAAGGGTTTGGTTAAACTTATTGAAGCTCTCAGTAATTTGTACATCGGTATCGGCGGCAGCCGCAAGTTGATGGTCGATATTAACCAGGGCATCGGTCTGCTTGGCCGTCTCAGTCGGCATCTTTTCAACAGCATCTATAAACTGCTGATTCTTAACAGCTGTTGATTTTAATTGTTCGATGAGCTGTTCGGTTATCTGCTTTTGATTTTCAACAACAGCGGGAAAATTTTCGAGCAGTTTGGGTAATTGTTCAATTCTGCCCATCAAATCTTCGTGTTGAGCCACTTGACGGTTCAGATGCTCGTTGATTCCCTGCAGTTGCACAATGAGCTTATCGAAACCTGCCTGTAATTTCTCAAGTGTCTCGAGCTTGTCTTTTGGCTGAACCGTTGTTACTAACACCCGATTACTTTGTGCCTTGGCCGCCTGCTGTTCATCACCTGCCGGCTGAGGTTCCTGGCTGATTAGACCTTCACTATCTAAGGCCGGCTGATGTTCTACTGCTCTGCTTAATTTGATTTCCTTCAGCCGGTTTTTCGTCTTCTCCAAAAATTCTTTCAAGCCCATTTTCTAACTCCCACATCGAGTATCTGGTATCGAGCATCCAGCATCGAGTAATCCCATTAAAACCCTTTCTCACCACAATTTCAAGTCATTTCCAAAAATCCCTGATTTGTGCCCCTGCGTCCTTCTTGTGCCCGCATGTTTTAGGCGGGTATGTGGCTAAAACCAGTGTTAATCTGTGTTACTTGTCCTGAGCTTGCCTGTACCGAGCTTCGTCGAGGTGTCAAAGGGAGTGCAATCGAAGGACTCGAAAGAGTCGAACCGTCGAAGGGCCCAAAACTTGCCCCTCTATACTAAACGCTATACGCTCTACGCTAACAAACGCATTCACTCATCCACGCATTATTTGCCGTAAGGCATCCTGTGGAGAACATTTGATATTCGAATTTCGAATTTGTCCGAAATACGCTTCGCGAGATACGCAATACGCATATAAACCCCTAAACTCCTTGCCCAAAAAGGCCGATTTTATTCACATAGAAAGGCGCTGTTTTTCTAACAAAAATAATAAATTTTTTTGACAACCTCTTTACAACTTGATAATTAGGCCTTAAAGGTTTATTATCGGATGCTTGCCCCTGGCGAAGCCTATTGCGGAGCCGGGTGCAGATAAAAGCTGGAAGTAGCCACCTCGCTGTTCGGTCTTTGATTTTATCAGGTTTATCCGCCGTAGGCGGAGTTCTTAATGACGAACGAAACAAGTTACGATACGTTGTTTGGCAAAATGGCACTTGACCAGGGTTTGTGCACAGACCATGAGCTGCGTCGCTCTATTCAGGAGATGGAAACCCGCCGTAAAGTAAATCCTGTAATACTCAAGGACCTTATGATAGAGCTGGGCTACATCACCAAATCCCAGGCTGAGCGATTACATGTCGGCATAAAAGAAAGCAAGGCCGCCGCACATCAGATTCCCGGCTACAGGATACTCGGCAAGCTCGGTGCAGGTGCGATGGCCATCGTTTATAAAGCAAACCAATTGAGTTTGAACCGCACTGTTGCAATAAAGGTTTTGCCGAAGCGTTTTAGTGAAAATCCCGAATATGTCCAGCGGTTCTACAAGGAAGGCCAGGCCGCCGGCAGTTTGAATCACCCAAACATCGTACAGGCCATCGATGTCGGCGAGGCTGGTGGTTACCACTATTTTGTAATGGAACATGTTGAGGGCAAAACCTTATACGATGATTTATCAGCCGGAAAGATTTTTAGTGAAGATGAAGCCCTTGAAATAATCATTCAGGTCGCTCATGCACTTGCTCACGCACATGCCAAAGGTCTTATTCACCGTGATGTCAAGCCCAAGAACATAATGATAAATACCGCCGGCGAGGTCAAGCTCGCCGATCTGGGTTTGGCCCGCGCAACAACAGACCTTGAGGCCGCACAAACAGAGCAGGGCAAAGCTTATGGAACTCCCTATTATATCGCACCCGAACAGATCCGGGGCAAGATTGACATCGACGGCCGGGCCGACATCTACGGCCTCGGGGCCACGTTCTACCATCTGGTTACGGGCCGGGTGCCTTTTATGGCTAATGATTCGGCCGATGTGATGAGAAAACACCTCAGGGAAAAGCTGATTCCGCCCGACCATATAAACACCTCATTATCAGCAGGAGTGTCGGAAGTCATCGAAATTATGATGGCCAAAAGAAAAGAAGAGCGCTATAAAAACGTGGAAGAACTGCTGATTGATTTAGAGGCCCTGCGCCATGGCCAGCCGCCAATTCAAGCACGCAGAAGATTCGATGTCTCCGCACTTGCCCAATTAGAAAAAGGACAGGCACTCGAAGAAGCTCAGCAGGAAACTTACAGGCCAGAGGCCGTCAATAATTACAGAATTGCAATCATAATTTTAGGTGCACTCGCAGCCGTATTCTTTATCATCATTATCTTAATGCTTGCCCTGTAGACAGTCCATCGCTTTACTACGAATTAACGCGAATTTTAGCCACATACCCGCTTGAGACGTGCGGGCACAAGAAGAACACAGAGGGAACCCTGCTTTTGAAATTTTTATTTTGAATTATGACGTTTTTACGGCATAATATCAGCTATGAAAAAGTCTCTTTCACATCTGCCGAAAGCTTTTAAACTATTAAAAAAGGCCTACATCGACGCCCGTTACAAGAAAGATTACAAAATCAC
>CAZMSP010000111.1:0-6675 GCA_964568985.1 uncultured Pirellulales bacterium | reverse complement strand
AGCGGTCCACGAAACTGGTATTGGATGGTCGAAACAACATAATCTCCCATCAAGATGCCACCGACCTGTGTAATCTCATTATAGCCGGTCGTTTCTTTAATATGGCTAACAGCAGCATTATAGGCAATAATCATTTTATCAAGTTTACCTTTGACCGATTGTACATCTCTTGTAAGAGTTACCTCTTCACCATTGGCATCGGTGGTATTGTGCAGATGCAGCGTAACACCGCTAACCACATCACCAACCGTATTAGAACTTCTGCTGATGTAGCCATCGCTGCCCGGTGTTGTTTCAGAGATACTGGCTGTTACCGGACTTCCCCCTATAGTCAAAGAGGAGTTAATCATAAGCAGGTCAACATTACCCAATGAGCTTGCAAATGTAAAAGTTGTGCTATCGTCGATAGAGCCGGAGACCATTATATCACCTGAATTGACGGTTGAGAGTGCCTCAAGCGCGGTTTCAATTTCTTCGGCACTTGCATTGTAGGAAATAGCTGAGGTTGTTTCACCTCGGTAAGTGAGTGTGAATGTGCCACCGTCGGGACTACCGCTCAATAATGCAGTTTGAAGTTCCGAAGTCGCTGAAGTATTGGGAAAACCATCGACCTTAATTTTTGAATCCTGGGCGGCCTGGCTTTTAGTAAAGGCCGATGCTGCATAACCGGCCAGATTCCCTTCTGTCGCACTGCCCTCGGTTGTAACATTTATAGCACGTCCGCTCAGCGATGTGCCCCCGCCATCGGCGTCCCACCCTAATGTGATTGAAAGGCTGCTTGTGCCGCAAGTGGAATCTGTTAAAACAATCTTGCCATTTTCAAAAATTGCTTCTGCCCTTCCATCAAAAGCATCGTTAATCTCTGAAATAAGATGGCCAAGTGTCGTATTTTCAGTAACATAAAGGTCCACTTGAGCTATTGAAACACCAAAATGGTCTGCACCGGTTATTTCAATATGTTCTTCATATTCATCTGAGTCGCTGAGAGTCCCGCTGAACTGGTCGAGGTCTTTAATCTTTGTGCTCAGCGTAGCGTTGTCATTATTATAAGTAAAAGCCGAGTCGCTTTTCCAGACCTCGGTTGTCCAGACTTCGGTACTGCCCGTATTGATGTGAATTTGATAATCCGTGCCTGCATCATTGCCATTAAGAACCAGATGGTAGGCGTCGTTATAGTGCAGAAGGCCGGCAGTAACACCTGGATTATTCGCATCGTTATTGATTAGACCGACCAGGTCCTGCAATGTTGTGGTTGCAGTGGTTGTTATGCTTGTTTCCTTATTATTATACGAGTAGACAAAAGTGCCAGCTCCAATATAGTCTTCAGCATACTTATGGCCGGTTGTATGAACCCATCGCTCGGCATTGGCCAACTGGTTGACTACGATTGTGTGATTGCCTTCAAAGGCGTTATTTGTCGCTTCAGCCGTTATTATTTCATCGTTACTTGATGTAGAAACATTAAAGGCGCGGAGTTCATCGGCATCTGAAAGTGCTTGAACGGAGGTTCGCAAATTCCGCAACTTGGTTTCCAAGGTGCTAAGGGCATCCTGTCTTTCCTCCCAAAGTGTCTTGCGGTTTTCCCAGGTGTTGAGCGTACGGCGTTCAACAGCCATCAATTGTGCAATAAGTGTATTCGTATCAATGCCTGTCTGAAGACCT
Organism: uncultured Pirellulales bacterium; assembly: GCA_964568985.1. GTDB lineage: Bacteria > Planctomycetota > Phycisphaerae > Sedimentisphaerales > Anaerobacaceae > CAZBWE01. The sequence goes on along the minus strand of CAZMSP010000111.1, from coordinate 5,013 downwards.
GGAAGACGTAAAGTCGACATTTTCGTCCACCTTTCTTTTATATCCCGAGCTTCTGCGGCCTCCCTATGCCTACCGCAAGTGTCCTATCCTAAAGATTATTATCGTATAAAAATCCATTTACTTTACTTAACTACATATTATCTTTTCACTTAGCGTGTTTTTTCACTTTGGAACCAACTGCTTTTGCTCGGTGATTCTCAAGAACTTCGACCTATAATGTTCTGCATACTTTTGAAAATAGTGCCCGAATTGGACCATTGGGCCGTTAGCATGCCTGCAAAAAGTTTCCACCACATATTTATAGTATTGCTGCTCTTTCAAATCGGCGTCACTTATATCCGCGATTTGTGGATATAACGCTTCAGCTGGATAAATCAAAACCATCTCGTTGAGCACATCAGCCATAACCCGATTTCTTGCCTTGAGCTTTTGGGAATTGCTTTGCCGATGCCTTCTGTAGAAATAGGTCGAATGCTCATCAACTCTCTTGAAATTTATCTTCAGGACGTTTTTGCACAAAAACACAAAGTCCTCGACAGTGTCCACCTCATCATATAATCCAACCTTGTCAAACAGGGTCTTTCTTTTCAGACTTCCAGGATTCGGAATCGGCCCATACGCATTATCAAACAGGAACGCGGGAAGAACACTGTTATCCGAAAAGTCAATATAGTTCCAATGTTGGCCTGTTGGGCCACCGGATTCATTTACAAGAGTAAACTGAGCAGGATAAAAGTAATCTATCTGCGGGTGCTTCTCAGCGAAAGCCACCATTTTCTCAATATAATCGGGAGCAATAAAGTCGTCCGAATCAACACCCATAAAGTATTTACCCTTTGCCTCAGCTATCGCCCTGTTCATTCCAGAAGCAAAATTTTTGTGCTCCTTATGAATATAACGAATCCTGTCATCCGAATAAGAAACTACCAGTTCTTTAGTTTTGTCGGTACTACCGTCATCGACAATCAACAGTTCGAAGTTCTTATAGACTTGGGATAAAACAGAATCGATGGCCTGTGAGATAAACTTTTGTGCATTATACGTTACCATATATACGGTAACCAGCGGTTGTTTTTCTGCTTGCCCCTGACCTGCAAGTAGCTCAAACAGCTCGTCGAATTTTATGTTTACATTAGCTGCAAGCCACAATAGTCTGTACTCAGCATCCCGGCTTTTAACATCAACAGGAAGGTTTAAATCCGGCAATAACTGATTTTCATACAGCTTTGCCAGTATTACAAAGTACTGCTCAACATCTTTATGAGTTGTTCTTGCTTGTTTAATGGCTTGGGTGAACAAATCCTCGAAGTTTTTATTGCCTGACTTGGCTAAAACAGCGCACCTTCTTTTTAGAGCGTTTATTCTTGCCTTTACTCTCGACATTATTGCAACATTAATTTTGTTCTTGGAATGACAAATAGAGGTAGGTAGCTCTCTGTACAGATAAAGACACTTATCTACAAATTTCAGGCTGGTCACTTCCTCCATCTTGTAGACAATATCAACGTCCTCGGCATATAAGATATTCTCATCGTAACCTGATGTCTTTAGATAGTCATGCAGCTTAAAGGTTTTAAAATGACTAACTACATTTACATCAAGGGCTGTCTTATCTGTTGGTATTTTATCACAGAAGCCAACGCACCTTTTTATAAGGTCTTGATGACAGTATGCAAATTGCGAGTATATAAGCCCACAATTGGGAAATTTTACGTGATATGCATGCATAGTTTCCACCGCGTGCGGCTGGAGGCAGTCATCGCTGTCAAAGATACCAAAATACTCTGACCGCACATTGGCGATACCTGTCTTTAATGCAGCAGTGTAACCACGGTTTTTCTCGTGCTGAATAAGTTTTATGCGCATATCATTAAGATATTTTTTGATAATATTCGGAGAATTATCCGCCGAACAGTCTTCAACGATGATTAGTTCCCAGTCCGTAAACGTTTGATTTAGCACAGATTCTATGGCCTCGGCAATATATTTTTCGTTATTGTAATTGGCCATAACGATGGAGAATTTTGGCGTTGATTGCAAAAACTGCTGCTCATAACTGTTGTCTGCCTGAACTATACCGGTCGCTCTTTTTTCTGATGACCGGTCATTCCCTTTGAAATATATATGTACTTCCTGATGACAAGAATTGGGGACAAAACCTGAGAACTTTTCTACATCTATTTTTACTCCCTCTTCAAACATCTGAGCCAATCTGTCCGCTGAGTATCTATAGTTGCTCCCTGAACGGTTGTTCCAGACCGATTGAACCTTGTTTACCGGATTGCAGAACGCAACTGAATTCTCATAGCAAAGTAGGCAGTCTTTGGTTTGTGCATATAGCTGAGCATTAGCTGCCATCATATCTTCGAGAACATTCGGATTAGCGAATTCCAGTTTATCCAGCAATATCAGAATGTCACTGGTCCTATATAATGAACTTGACAGTTCCAATGGATAACCAAAATCATACTCACTGGCTGTCCAGTTATGTTTCAATATCTCGTTATCTATCCTCTGGAATACAGGTAAACTCTGTTTGCTGTCATGAGAGTAACAGTAATTTGTGTTCTTGCCTAACCTTAGCGAAAAACCAATTGCGTCGTTGTTCTCTCGTAGACTTTTGATAACATCGGCAAGACAAAAATCTTTCACAAACAGATTATCGTCAACCAGAAATAACACATATTCAAAGCCTTCTACAATAGCGAAAAGCTGTTGTTTAAAATTGGTTTCTTTAATAAATGTTATATTAGCAAAGTCTTTTTTCAGGTTATTATATTGGCGCTGGTGTAACTGATTTGAAACTTGGTATAGGACAAACAACTTTATCCGCTCACTATCAGCGCAATGCAAAAAGAAAGATTCGAGAGCTGCTCGCAGCTGCATAGCGCGGTCTTTACTGAATATCAGGCCAACTATGCTTTTTTTGCTACTGGTGGTTGGGGCTAACAATTGATTTTTGTTTTCTATCTGGCCGGTTAGTAGCATTACATCTTGTTCCGCTTTACCGCAAAGTTGATTCAGCAAATCCTTTGCCTGGCTTAAGTTCGGTGCCAATTTTAGAACTCCTTTTGCCGTCTGTTCAGCCAGAGCTTTATCTCCACATTGATATGCGGCTTTGGCCAAATACCACAAAACTTGCCAATGGTTGCAGTGAGATTGGACTGCCTGCTGGAATTTTTCCTTTGCCTCTTGAAAAAAACCCCGCTGAAAATAAGCAAGGCCGTGCCAGAAACTCTCGATACCAGTATCTACTCTTTCCAAATCAGCCGGCAGATTAAATACCTCAAGAAGGTCTTCCTGCCATAGCAAACGTCTCGGATTTGGAGTCTCTGTAGAAACAAAATGTTTCCATCGTTTCAAAAGTAATTGAGTATCACCGTCAGCGACAAATAGGCTTTTCGTTTTCTGGGCATCAAGCACATTATTGTGGGCGACAAAGCATTCCGGCAACGGGATTAGCTGCAACCCTCTTTCATACAACTTGTAACAAAAATCAGTATCAGCACAATAAAACCGATAAACATCCTCTAACCCCCCAACTTCGCGGAAATAATCCAATCTAACCAAGCCATAGTTCATCAAAAGCTTCTGGCCGTGAGTAAAATCGATGCCATAGCTTTCCCAATCAAGTTCAAGGGAATAAACATTTTTGTAGAAGAAAATACCCCCTGCCACTTTATCCTTTTGGCTACTCAGCGCTCGGAAAGCCCACGAAATAGATTCTTCGCTGAAAATAATATCATCGCTGGCATACATTGCCCACCTGCCAGTAGCTTTTGAGAAGCCGAAGTTATATAGCTGTGGCCAAGAATGCCTACCCCGTCCCAGCCACTCGGCCTCACTGTAAACCTTTGCGATGCGATGTTTGCGTAATACCTCCAGCGTGTTATCGGTAGAACCTCCTTCAACTACAATTACCTCGTAAGCTACGCACTTGGCTGCTTTTTTCAAGCTGGCGAGCATCCGGTCAAGCAGCTCGGCTCGGTCTTTTGTGCAAAGCACAATGCTGACATCATAGTCGGCGTGCAGATAATCTGCATTCTGTGCTTTCGAGATGCCTTTTCGGATAAAAATATCTTGCTTCTTTGATTGGGTATTTTGTAACATAATCGACTCACTACCAGCATAGCTAATCTCGGACGACTTTATTTTTAAAAAGTCAAAAATACAATGGTAAAAAGCATCAGGTGATATTTTGTCCTTTTCTGCTCTGTTATTTTCTCTGACATCACGGTCGTGATAAGCCTGGAGCATCCTGGCTAAAAAGGCCGATTGATTAGTATCAGGATTTGCGTTGAAGTTGTCCCTAAGTTTAGGTTGCAAGTATTCAAAGCATTTATTTATTAAAAGCTTGCCTTGTTTTCTGTCCCATTTGAACGAATGTTTAATATGATATGCAAATGGAGAAACAAGTTTTTTCACCGGGATGCCTTCCAAGATTGGAATCAACAGCATCCAGTAATCCCACCAGGGTAATCCTATACAAAAACGAGATTTTGGGAAGCATGAAATCAAAGTTTTTGGGAAAAAGAAAAAGTCAAATCCCTCATTAAAGAATTCGCCATCTAACTGCTCCAAGGAATCAATATTTACCCTGGGTCCGTAAACAACCGAATCAGCTGCCTGTTCTTTAATGAAAGAAATAATACCTTCATCACCGATTAGAAAAATGTCCGAATTTACGATGCTACAAAGTTCACAATTGTTTTCCCGAAAATACTCCAGGAAATCATCGAAATATACAACGGTTTTACCAAAGAGGTCCCTGCCATCCCGCTCTGTGCGAACAAAGTTAACGTTAGGAAAAGGTCGTTTCAATATCTCGATTTCTTCAGCGCAATTTAGCGAAACAACATCAAAGCCAAGCTTCATCCAGCTCTCTATCGCCTTTGCCTGCTTCTTAAGATTTTTCGGGGCTATACTCGTAGCGATGGTCAACTTGAAATTTTCTCTGTTCGATATTGGTTTAGGGGCCGGCGGCATATAAGCTGACCCGGTTTTTTTGATATA
>CAZMSP010000110.1:0-6726 GCA_964568985.1 uncultured Pirellulales bacterium | reverse complement strand
AAAACCTCACACCATATTGTAATTACAACCTTCCTTCTATTGGTTCTGTTTATCGTGCCTCCGTCGGCCTTTGCCGAGGATAATAACAGCATAGCTACCCTTCGGCAGATTGGCAAGGCCTTTGCATCAATTGCCGAAAAGGCATCACCGGCAGTAGTTGGTCTGAAAGCCGACAGGGTAGTTACTCGAGAATATCCATTTTCGCGGGAATGGCCTTCTGACGATTCAATCGACCCATTTAGCGATGATTTCTTTGACCGATTTTTCTTCCGTTTTCGTTCTCCTCGTGAATACACGCCCCAGCGGAAACATAAGGAGACACGGCCGGTGCAGGGCTCCGGCTTTATCATCTCATCAGACGGTTATATCCTCACAAACAATCATATGGTTGAAGAAGCTGAAAAAGTTGAGATTGAGCTTGCAGACGAGCGAAAATTTAACGCCGAAGTTATAGGCACCGACCCTGAATCCGATGTGGCTTTAATAAAAATTGATGCCAAGGACCTGCCTTATCTTGAGCTGGCTGATTCCGACACTCTTGAGGTTGGGGAATGGGTTCTTGCAATCGGCAATCCATTCGGCTTAAGTCATACAGTTACAGCCGGGATTGTAAGCGCCAAGGGCCGTAGCGGCGTCGGCCTGACCACGTACGAAGATTTTATTCAAACCGATGCAGCGATAAATTTCGGCAATTCCGGTGGGCCATTGATAAATCTTGATGGCAAGGTAGTTGGAATTAACACCGCCATTCTCGGTGCGAGCGGTAATATAGGTATCGGGTTTGCCATCCCTGTAAATATGGCCAAAGCTATCCTTCCCCAGCTCAAAGAAGGCAAAGAAGTCAAACGTGGGTTCTTAGGCGTTGATATTCAGGACCTGACACCTGAATTGGCGGAATACTTCGGTTTAAAAGATACTAAAGGAGTGCTTATACCAGAGGTACATAAAGACTCAGCGGCTGAGAAAGCAGGAATAAAACCCAATGATATCATAGTTGAGTTTGAGGGTAAACCCACTGAGAATGCCAAAGAATTACAGAACCGTGTCGCAATGCTAAAACCGGGTGTAGAAGTAAAAATTGTGGTGTTTCGGAACGGCAAACGAGAGACTCTTACAGCTGAACTGGCCAAGCGTCCACCTTTGAGTGAGATTCTTGGTCGTGGCGAAACGGAGGAGGCCCTGAAGAAATTAGGTTTTTCCGTGCGAGACATGACGGATGAATTAGCCCAACGATACGACTATAAGGGTCAGAGCGGAGTAATAATAAGCAATGTTGAGCCGGGCTCAAGTGCTGCCCGCGCAGGTATTGTACCTGGAGCACTGATTAAGGAAGTCAATGGTGAGAAAATCAACAATACCAGAGAATTTAACGAGGCGCTAACAAAGGCAAAGAAAGGCAACGTCCTTTTGAAAGTAAGAAGAGAGCGCTATACATTCTTTGTGCTGCTTCCGCTAAGCGATTAAGAATCTGTAGATGAAGTTTTACAAGAAAGCCCTGCTTTTAACAGGGCTTTTAATTTTATACAGGTAAAATAAACAAAACCACGTAATAACCCCCGCTTACGACCCCTGCCCAAGACATGCAGGGGCAGGTATTGGAGGGCAAGACTTCGGGGCTAAATCCGCCTAACAAATGGCGGACAAGTATTTTTGAGATTGTCACCGAGGCAGTAAGGATATATACTTTTCGGTATGTTAAAGAAAATACTTGGTTTTTATACTAAGTTTTTTGCCGTTTGGATTATTTTATTCGCAGTTGTGGCTTATATATTTCCCGAGCCTTTCATTGCTTTGAAAGGCTATAACAAGCACTTCTTTGCCCTGACAATGTTCGGCATCGGGGCAGTACTGCAGCTGGAGGATTTTAAGCGAATTGCTAAAAGACCAATTATTGTATTTATCGGCTCATGCGCGCAATTTTGTATTATGCCGCTCGGGGCTTTCATCCTAGCCAAAGTTTTTGCTTTTTCGCCCGAGATTACGGTCGGCCTGATATTGACCGGCTCGGCTCCGGGAGCGATGGCAAGCAATGTTATGAGCTATATCGCCAAGGCCGATACCGCTTACTCGGTCTCGCTGACAACCGTATCCACTCTGCTCTGCCCTATATTAACGCCAGGGCTGACTTTTCTTTTAGCCCGCTCACAACTGGAGATCCCTTTTTTGGCCATGTTTCTTGATGTGATTTATATGGTCATTTTGCCTTTGTTTTTCGGCTTTGGCATCAGGCATTTTTTCAGGGAAAAATTAGAGAAGCTTTTGCCGATTTTCCCCGCCATATCGGTAACCTTCATAATATTTATATGCTCGCTGGTTATAGCTCTCAATAAAGATTATTTACCAAAGGCAACGGGGCTGATTCTTGCAGCAGTCGTGATATTGAACGTTTATGGAATGTCAGCCGGCTATGGAGTAGGTGTTCTCTTTCGGATGTCCCGGAACAGAAGACGAACCCTCTCCATCGAGATTGGGATGCAAAATGCCGGCCTGGGGACAGCCCTGGCCCTCGAGCATTTCGGCGAAAAAGCGGCGATGCCGGCGGCGATTTTCGTGTTTATATGCATTATAACAGCGTCTATTATGTCCGAGGTGTGGCAGAAAAGAGCTGTTGCGACAGTAGAAAAATAAATAATATCTTTAGTGAAAGATTGTTGCATTTTATCGATATAAAATATATAATTTATTATTATATTTGGTTTTGTAATGTAATAGTGGGCAGTCTTCGCTGGGCTGCCCCTTGCTATGTAGGCATGTTTGGATTATGAAAAGTAATTGAGGAGATGTTTGGTATGGGCTGTAATTTAGCGATAGCAGGAGTAACGGGGGCAGTTGGACAGGAGTTTTTGAAAATCCTGGAACAGAGGGATTTTCCCTTCGATTCGTTGAAGATGCTGGCAAGCAGTCGCTCAGCCGGCAAGAAAATCGAATTCAAAGGCAAAGAATATATCGTTGAGGAACTGACCAAAAAGAGTTTTGCTCGAATTGACATCGCATTATTCAGCGCCGGTGCAGCGCGCAGCAAGGAATTTGCTCCCGCTGCGGTAGAGGCGGGTGCGGTTGTGGTGGATAACTCTTCGGCCTTTAGAATGGACCCGGAAGTACCTCTGGTGATTCCGGAAATAAATCCGCAGAAGATTGCCGAGCACAAAGGGATAATCGCCAATCCGAACTGCTCGACTATTATCGGGATTGTTCCGGTCTGGCCGCTGCATAAGGCAAATCCGGTCAAACGAATGGTGGTCAGCACTTACCAGGCGGCAAGCGGCGCGGGGATGCAGGCGATGCTCGAACTGGAAAAACAAACTCGCGAAATTCTCGACGGGAAAGAGCCGACGTGCGAAGCGTTCCCGTATCAGATAGCGTTTAATGCCTTCAGCCACAATTCCCAGCTGGATGCCAACGGCTACAATTTGGAAGAGGTCAAAATGGTCAAGGAGACCAGGAAGATTTTCGACTGCCCTGAGATAGCAATCACTTGTACCTGTATTCGTATTCCGGTATTCAGGGCACACTGTGAGAGCATCAACCTTGAATTTACCAAGTCGATTACACCTAATGAGGTAAGAGACCTGCTGAGCACTGCGCCGGGTGTGTCGGTCCTGGATGACCGCGAGCATAACCGCTTTCCGATGCCGATAGATGCCACCGGCAAAGATAATATCTTCGTTGGCCGAATCCGCCAGGATGGGTCGATACCCGAGAACCAAGGTATCAATATCTGGGTTGCGGGCGACCAACTGCTAAAAGGAGCGGCACTCAACGCTGTGCAAATTGCAGAAAAGCTGCTATAATCAGCCGTGATGGCTGTTCGTAAAATAAAACTCATCGTTCAGTACGACGGCAGCAGATACAGCGGCTGGCAGATACAGCCGGGAAAAAGAACCATCCAGGGCGAGCTTGTCGAGGCAGTGTCAGATCTCACCAGAGTTCGAACTTTCGTCCACGGCGCCAGCAGGACCGATGCCGGCGTAAGTGCGCTAGGCCAGGTAGCGCTTTTCGAGATTGATTCACCTATTCCTACTGAGAACTTCCCGGAGGCAATAACCGACAGGCTTCCTCGCGAAATCGTCGTAACCGCCGCCGAAGAAGCGCCACCGAAATTCGACCTTTTAGGTGAAGTGAAGAGCAAGCTTTACCGCTATACGATTTACACCGGCCGACACCGGCCGGTCCTCAGGTTAAATCAGTGCCGGCACATTCCGAAAAAGCTTGACGTAGCGGCAATGAACGAGGCAGCGCAAATGCTCGTCGGAACGAAGGACTTCAAATCCTTTGCAACCGCCAAGGACAGACGAGATCAGACCGTACGGACTATTTTTAGCTGCAATGTTACAAGCGAGGACAAATGGATATACGTGGATGTTGAAGGTGACGGGTTTTTATACAATATGGTCAGAAATATTGTCGGGACATTAGTCGAAGTCGGCCTCGGAAGATGGAAGCCGGAAAAAATAACAGAAATCCTTGAGGCAAAAGACCGTCAGGCAGCAGGGCCACTGGCACCGGCGGCAGGGTTGTGTCTGATAAAGATTCAATATTGAAAATCGTTCATATAATAACCCGGTTGATATTGGGTGGGGCGCAGGAAAATACGCTGATTACCTGCAAGCTGCTGGCTGAGCGCGGCCACGATGTTACGCTCATAACCGGCCCTGCCATAGGACCTGAAGGCGAATTAGTTGAACAGACCAAAAACCAAAAATATAAAACAATTGTCGTTGATAAACTAAGACGTCCCATTTGCCCTATATATGACACAATAAGCTACCGGCAAATCAAAAGCCACCTTCGAGAAATACAGCCGGATATTGTTCATACCCATTCGGCCAAAGCCGGTATTCTCGGCAGATTCGCTGCATACAATTTAAGACACAAGACCAAAGACTCCAGACCAAAGACTCCGGCGGTGGCTTCGACCCTTCGACCACGCTCAGGGCAGGCAAGCTCACCACTGGTGGTGCATACAATTCATGGATTGGCGTTTCATCCGTATCAAAGCCGGTGGCTTAATAAATTTTATATTGTGATTGAAAGAGCTGCTGCAAAACGAACAGATTTTTTCATCAGCGTGGCAGATGCAATGACTGAAAAAGCACTTGCGGCGGGCATAGGAAGCTCCGAGCAATTCGTTACCGCATATTCGGCTATTGAAGAGGATGATTTTTTGAGGCCGATACCCGATGAGAAAATAACCGAATTTCGCGTCAATAATGGTATTTCGAAAAATTCTGTTGTGCTGGTAACGATTGCCCGGCTGTTTGAGCTCAAAGGACATGACTTCATCATTGAGTCAGCGAAACAACTTAGTAAAAAGTTTGATAATGCCGTATGGCTTTTTGTCGGAGATGGTAACTTATCCGAATTCTATAAAAAACAGGTTTACGAATCCGGCCTTGCCCACTGTATTAAATTCACGGGACTTTTACCGCCGAGCCAGATTCCGCTGGCTATACAGTCATCGGATATACTTGTGCACTGCTCGCTAAGAGAAGGTCTGGCACGTACACTGCCACAAGCGATGCTTTGCGGAAAGCCAGCAATATCTTTTGATATCGATGGTGCAAGAGAAGTAGTAAATGAAAATACCGGCCGACTCATCGAACCTAAAAACGTCGAAAAATTAACAAGTGCCTGCGCAGAATTGATAGCCGATGAGCAATTGAGAACAAAACTCGGCCAACAGGGGCGAGAATCCGTGAGAGAAAAATTCGCACCGGAAACGATGGTCGATAAAATCGAAGAGGTTTATAAAAAGCTTATTAGCAACCAGTGAGGTAATTTCGAGATTCGAAGCGCGAAATACGAGGCAAATTCGAATGCTCAAATATTAAATGCTCGAAACAAGACCCTTCGTGGAGTTTATCCTGAGTAAATCGAAGGGCCTCGCTCGCAATGACCCCTGCCTACAACGTGCAGGGGCAGGCATGGATTCCCGCCTGCGCGGGAATGACGGTTGGTGTTCTGCGAGGTACGAGTCACCCGTGCTTCGCTTTCAGCTACGCAGGGTAAGCTAACCACGAGCTTAGAAGTTTCGTTCGACGAAGCCGGTGTCGATTTTGCTCTTGGCAAAGAGGTTGTGTGAGATAATATCGAGGCAGGCGGGTATTGTGGTTTTGATCGGCTCGATAACAAATTCGGCCAAGGCCCTTTTCATCGTCTCGATGGCTTCTGTCCGCGTTCTTTGATGTACAATGAGCTTGGCAATCATCGAATCATACTTTGTCGAGACCGTCCAGCCCTGGTGAACGTGTGTATCAACTCTGACGCCGGGACCTCCCGGCAGAATTAACCGCTCAATCGTGCCGGGCGAAGAAGCAAAATTCTTTTTCGGGTCCTCGGCGTTAATCCGGCACTCAATTGCAACACCAGAATGTTTGATATTTCTTTGCTTGAGCTTGATTTTGCGACCTGCGGCAATCTTTATCTGCCACTTAATCAAATCATGGCCAGTAACCATTTCGGTGACGGGGTGCTCGACCTGGATGCGCGTATTGGCCTCAATGAAGTAAAACTTCTTGTCCTTGTCCAAAAGGAACTCAATCGTTGCAGCATTGACATATTTGGCCTCTTTTATAATCCGCAAAGCGGCGGTGCAAAGCTCTTCCCTGTCGCGCTCATCCAGGACGGGACAGGGCGATTCCTCAATCATCTTTTGATGCCTTCGCTGAATAGTGCAGTCCCTCTCAAAAAAGTGCACTGCATTGCCATCGTTGTCAGCCAGCACCT
>CAZMSP010000109.1:2838-6731 GCA_964568985.1 uncultured Pirellulales bacterium | reverse complement strand
TTGCCGCAGAAGATATTCGGCCTGCTCAGGACGGTTGGCCGAACCCGAACCTGACTATTGACGGCATCAAAGGTATCGACTGGCCACATTAGTAGCCTGTCAAAGTTGAATTAGCAGTTGATATTTAGTCTGCGGCCTGTCCGCCGTACTTTTGGCGGGTTTTACCGCAGGTTTTGACCTGCTGGTGTCTCGTCTCGGCGAAGCGAGCCGTAGCCGGGTCAATTAAGCAAGGCCCAGCACATCGGCCATTGAATACAATCCCGGGTTTTTACCGACCAGCCATTTTGCCGCCTGTAGTGCCCCGCGTGCAAAGGTATCTCTGCTGTGAGCGGTGTGGGTGAGCGTAAACGTCTCGCCTAATGTGCTGAAAATTACTGAATGTATGCCGGTGATATCGCCGGCCCGGACGGCGTGAATACCAATGGTACCTTTCTGTCTGAGAGTGTCCCTGCCGCTTCTGCCATAGGTTAGAGAGCCGGGCCAATCCCTGCCGGTTGCGCTGTGTATCTTTTCAGCTAACGTCAGAGCTGTACCGCTGGGTGCGTCTTTTTTGAAGCGGTGGTGCTGCTCGATTATCTCTATATCGTATTCTTCGCCGAGCAGCCGGGCAACTTTGCCGACCGTATTAAATAAAACGTTCATCGCCACGCTCATATTAGTTGCATAGAGAATGGGGATTTCTTTAGAGGCGGTTTTGATTTTTTCATGTTGTTCATCGCTCAGACCCGTTGTCCCCAACACCAGAGCAATATTATTTTCCAGACAGTAATCGACAGTTCTGACCGCCGCTACAGGTATCGAGAAGTCGATTGCTACATCCGCATCAGATGGATATGGATAGATAGAGAGAAGCTCGACATTTATTGGCTCCGCTGCCGCTAAAAGACTCGCGTCCTTGCCGATATCAGGATGGTCCTGCCTTTCCACTGCTCCGACAATATTGAACTGACCGGACTCTATAGCCAATGAAACGATACGTTTGCCCATTCTGCCGGCTGCACCAATAACTACAAGTTTAGGTCTCATTTTATATCTCCTGTATCTCCCTTTATTTCTTAATCAAACAGCTAATAAGAATATAACCGCCATAATGTATATTTACAAGCTTGAAGATTATTTGTTTGATTTTTTTGGCCGGGCGACGGTAAAATTTATCCCGTTAGAAAAATTATTTCTAACGGGGTTTACAAGTTTTATGTGTCTTGACCAATAGGTCTAAATTTTGAAAAAGGAGTTTTATTATGCCAGAATTTGGAACACCATTTTCCGGTCTTGCAAGAGAAAGAAAGCTCACTCAGCCGGAGCTGACTCGTGCCATAAGGTTTATGGTGGCCGCCGAGTATGAGGCCGTCCAGCTTTATATGCAGCTTGCCGAATCTACCGACGATAAGCTCGCTCAGGACGTCCTGACTGATATTGCTGATGAAGAGCGGGTTCACGCCGGCGAATTCCTTCGGCTCTTAAAGCACCTTGCACCGGACGAAGAAAAATTCTACGATGAAGGCGCCGGAGAAGTCCAGGAAATGATAGACAAGCTTAAAAAAAGCTAAATCCTGCTCCTTCTAAGCTATAATCGCAACGTCATCAGACCGTTGATAGTCCGAGGTTATAGGACATTAGGATGTTCTGCTGAAATCCCTGTCAGGGCATACTACGCATTTAGTGTGTATCGATTTGATTCCCCTCACTTTCCGAGCTCTCAGTTTAACGTTATCTGGGCAAATTCAAACAGCGTCCTATAAGTTCTTTATTATAATCTTAAAACGTTGTATTAAAGGACCTGAGGAGGGAACACCACCCGCAGGTCTTTAAGTGATAGTTATCGCGATGTAAATTTTATATGCCTTTTTCTAATGGGATATTTAAAGCAGGATGCGGGTTGAAATATAAGTAATTTTGCCTCAAAAATCTTTGATATCAACGGAATTCTCTTGACATAAGGTGGTTAAATTAGGTAAAATAGTAAAGATAGATAATATGTAGTGGCCGCATCTGACAGGGAGGGTTTTAGTGAAAGTAACTATCATCTGCAACTAAGCTGTTTTACTTTCACCTTGCTTAAAGAATTCAGGTAAGAAATAGCCATGAAGAAAATCAAAAGTAATAAGGAATAGTTTTTTACAAGACTTGATACAGAAAGGGGAAAATAAAATGAAGCGGTTATTAGTTGTATTCACAATTGTAATCGTATCGTTGTTATTAGCTAATCACGCCCAGGCCGGAACACTCGATAGAGGTGTTCACATCGGCGCATTTTTTATTGCAGGTGGTGCTAATGGCAATCCTACGATTGTTCAGCTGAAGTACCAGATGGCTATTGATGCAAAGATAGGAATCACAGATAGATACACGACAATAATGTATACATACAACTATGACTTCTCGACCAACAACAACACCGGCACCTTTAACACCTATAACGTCGATGTCTCTAATTCTGGCGATTCTATCGCTAACGTTGAAATCAACAGCACTTATTAAATTTGATTAAGGTTGATATTAATTAGGGGGTTAAATAATGAAAAAAGTACTGAGCTATTTAATACTAACTGGCATAATGGTCTTGCTTTCTCTGTCGGTAGTTGGTTGTACCACAAGTCAAATGGTTTCAGGCAAACCGGCTTTAACCTTGGTTGAGCCGGCTACTCAGCAGGCCTGCATTGATGAGATACAAGTCCCCGAATATGTCTTTAAAGGCAAAAACAAGCTGGAACGGGAACAAAAGGTGAATTTCATTTGGCCGTGGTATGTAGCTATTGGTGGAAAAATAACAAATGAGAGTGGTGTTTTCGAAAGAGCCGCTGCCGGACAAATAGACCAGAGTACGGTTATGGGGCTGGCAACTCGCAAGTACTTCTTATGGAGCGCTCAGCGGTCAAAGGCTCTTAGAGTTGCTTTGAGAGACCCTTATGATTGGAACGAGATTAGAAAATTGCTTATTGAGGTTACGGGTGAGGGGAATATTTTAACAAAATTAACAGCATTGCCGCCGGATGTAATACAAAAACAAATCTGGGGTAACAATATTCCTCCGGAATTTTTTATAACCGGCTCCTTAACTGAGGTAACTATTGGAGAGGAAAGTACCGCCGGAGGTATTACCTTTGCAGGCATCGGAATATCCGCAAAGGTTGTGCAGACCAGCGTAGCTGGCAGTCTTGAGATAACCGACCCCTATACCGGTGAGCTTATTGTTTCTGTAATGGGCCAGAACAGAGTTACCGCACAGCAGGTAGGAGCTGAGGGCTTCAGAATTGTTTCATTTAGTGGAGAGGAAGAATACCTGAACGTTGAATACACCACTGCCAAAGAGATGATTAAGCAGCAGGTGCAGGTTGAGCTTGTGGACTTCTTGTTCTACAAGGCTTTTCAAAAACTTATGGAGACAAAGCCGGATTACCTCACCAAAAGATTGCATTACAGGGCAGGCAGGATTCAATACCTTGCAAAAGACCTCGCTGAGAAGCTTGAGCTTTCGGACCTGAGCGAAGCAAGCCCCGTTGGAGCAACGGATGAATCGATGAATTCAATAAGTAAAATAGAGGAGGTCGAAGAAAATAAGCAGGTAAGCCAGGAAGTAGATGCTCAGCAAGCCGAGCAGGTAGTAGATGAACCCGCAAGTGACGAGCAGCAGATGGTCGGAAGTAATCTGATAGACAACGATGAGATGGAAACCAAAGACGCGGTGAGTGAGCAGATAGATGAGCACATAGACGAGAACAAGCTGGCAAATGTAGATGAGCCGGCAGATGAAAATGAACTGATAAGTGAAGAAATATAACCTATAGTAGTTAGTAGTTAATGGAGGAGGATATGCCTATGGATTAAAAGGAGATTTTCGAGAGCAAGATGAATTTTTGTACGTGGGGGGGAACAGTTGATTGTTTTTAAGT
>CAZMSP010000109.1:0-2828 GCA_964568985.1 uncultured Pirellulales bacterium | reverse complement strand
CCCCCCCCCCCCCCCCCCCCCCCCCCCCCCCCCCCCCCCCCCCCCCCCCCCAAGGGCGTTTAGAAATGAACAAGAGAATTATTATGTCGGGCTTAATAGGTCTGTTGGTTTTCGCAGTAGCGACAACAGCATTTGGTGATGGATACATCCAGACCAACTTTTCTCAGAGCTCAGGCACGTTGAATGTACAACACACGGTCACTCCTGTCTACTCAGGGGCGACGAACCAGATATCAGCAACCTTAACAGCATATGATGTGATAGTCGGTGACTTAACAACAAACTTTTCCACGAAGAACTATTGGTGTGGCGATAGGCAGATTGGAAATCAGCAACTCAATGTCTATAGTGGTTTCAGCCCAAATCCGGCCCTCGGCGGTGGAATGACCTATATTGCTGACTACACACAAGTGAGCGACCATCCGTTCTTGGCCACAACCCAGACGACGGGTAATTACACTGCAACAATCGATGACTCCTGGCAGAATAGAGGAAGACAGAACTCCGGAGCAAATATTAATGTTTCAGGCGGTGGCTGGGTTACGACCGAACTCGACTGGACAAGAGGGACAGCCCACGCAGAGTTGAATCTGTCAAGCGGCGCAACAACAGGATACGTGGAGATGCGAACTAACACTGAAGACTGGGGAGACGTGACAGGAATTGCCACGACCTACAGAGCATTCGGCGAAATCGCTGCATCCGGCGCAGGTGCTTACAACGTTTGGGGTCTAACAAAGAATGCCACTCTAATGGACTACAAGGTTGTCGGTATTGCTGATGGGACCACGTACTTCACATCAAAAGGCGATAACTTAGGTGTGGCCTTTGCTCAGGATACAGGAACCTTCTCAACCAGCTTGGATGTAGAGGATAATCAGCTAATCGTCAAGAGATACCATGCTGCCGGGTCAAGTTTAAGAACTGACAATGTTGGTTTCGACATTGACTTCAATGCAAATGCCAAAGAGCATTACGAAGCATATATAGGCGGTTCTTGGTAGGCCGAATGACCTATTCGTTTAGGGTTGAAGAAATAAAATGTTAGTTTAATACAGAGTAGCGGTGAAATACTCTGATAAGCTCACTAACGCACCTCGATTAAGTAGGCGAACGCTTGAGATTGTGAGATGTTTTTGAATTCTATGAATTCGAACAGGAGAAGGTTCTAAGTGAGCAGAAATATAATTTTAACGATTTGTGCCGTTTTGGCGTTTATAATGGTCGGTCGTCCCACGATGGCTACGCCGCCTTCTCCTGACGTAACCGTCAGCTTCGACGTTACCAGGCCGAGTTTCTCGATTATTACTACGCTGACAGACCCTGGTGGCGGCAATCCTTCCATCACCACCGCTGAATGCTCTATGGCCGGCTCAGGCCACACGTCCGGGTCGATTGAGGGTATTATAAACAGCGAGACTGGATGGACCTGGCTGACAGGAACGTACTTTGGCTCGGAGATTGACTTATCTTCGACCTTCCAGGTACAGGCTTCCCTGACCAATGATGGTACGACATCTAACTTTACTACCACCCAGGGCGTTTCCGCAACAAATGTCGGCCTGCTGGAATTCTCACCAGCGGGAGATTTGGTCAACGGCCTGTTCGTCTATGGTGAAGCCGGTGCTTGTTCTGCTACCGATACCTGGGCCTTGGGACTCCACCAGGAATTCGAAGGGACTGCTGAGTCTGTAACCGTCCCAGCTGAGAACCAGTTTGAGCAGCGCGATAGTTACGGCTCTTTTATTGGAGACCCAATTAACAACCAATTCACTGTTAATAGTGCCGGTGGCGACTGGCTCACCGGTAGCGGTGAAGGCGGCAGCTATGAAGGTTCTGCCTTCGGCCTGTTGGATACGCCTGGATTTGGTTTTGCCGCAAACAGCTTCAATCTTGAGGTGCTGGATGGTGAAGGTACTATAAATTCAACCAACTTAATGTACACCGACCAGATTGTGGGCGAGACCACCACTTGGTTCGAACATCCGGACTACCCAGGTCCTAAGTGAATCTGTGATTTACATCGGATTGGATTTTCAGGCCACGTCAGATTGAATACGTTATACGCACGACGCAAGCAAGCTTGTCCTGAGCATAGTCGAAAGGACGAAAAAAGGGTGAGAGACGGGATTTGAACCCGCGACCCCCGGAACCACAATCCGGTGCTCTATCCAACTGAGCTACTCCCACCAGAAATTTCAATGGCTCAAATCTGCTCTATTGTACCCGCCCTTGCCTTTTTGTCAATATAGAACGTTGTTTAGACTTAAGACCAAAGACTCAAGACTAATTAACCAATTCCCTAACTTGTCCCATCCTTTTCTTATTGGGATTAACTAATTCACTAATCCTCTAATTCGCTATTCCTCTGTCAAATTCAGCGACGCATATTCTCCGAACAGCTCCTTTGCCTTCGTATCATAAGCCATCGCTGCTGCCTTCTCATCATCGAAACGGCCGATGTATATCACCTTGCCGTTGCATGTTATCACCGCCCGCCACTTATTCTCGCTTTTTACCAGGTGAACACCTTTATATTGTGAGCTGTAATTGCCCTTTTGTTTGCGTTTATTCCACGTATTTTGTTGTGTCGTGGCAAAACGAAGGTTCGCCTTGCGGTTATCAAGACCGTTATGGTTGATATGGTCGATGACTTTACCTTCCGCAGTACCCATTATTACCTGGTGCATCTTTATGTCTCTTCTAATTCTGCTCCCTTGCTTGCCTCGGCGTAGCCGGGTCTTACCCCACCGCTCCGCATAAAATCTCCTTTCGCATCTCTTCGCATACCATTGGTATTTCGCAAGCTCCTTGTAATCCTCCGGGTC
>CAZMSP010000108.1:0-6745 GCA_964568985.1 uncultured Pirellulales bacterium | reverse complement strand
ATGAGTATAGGCGACCACCTCGAAGAACTGCGTATGCGTTTGTTTTTCGCACTGGGTGGAATGTTGCTTGCTGTCATTATTTGTCTGATTCCTTTCTTCTTTAAGTATATAAGAACGTTTATCTACTATCCTCACAATAAAGTAATGCCGGAGTTGACGTTGATTGTACTTGCACCGGCTGATCCATTTATCGTGTATATGAAGATAGCAATGATTGCAGGGCTGATATTATCGTCGCCCTGGATATTCTATCAGCTATGGATGTTCATAGTTGCCGGGCTTTATCCGCAGGAAAGACGATACGTACACCTTGCAGTTCCTTTTTCAGCGATTTTATTTGTTACCGGAGCACTGTTTTTTCTATATATAGTAGCCCCGATATCCCTGCGTTTTTTCCTGAAGTTCGGTACGTTCATAGACGTTACACCAAGCTGGACACTGCAGAAATATATATCTTTTGTAACCACGCTTATGCTGGTCTTCGGCATCGGCTTTCAGACGCCAATAGCCATTTTCTTTTTGAACAGGACAGGATTGGTTTCAATCCAGGCACTACGCAGGTCAAGAAAATATGTACTCCTACTTATCGTTATAGTAGCAGCTATCGCTACGCCGCCTGACGTAGTCTCTCAAATAACTCTGGCGATACCGCTGTATTTGCTTTTTGAGCTGGGTATACTACTTAGCTACCTTGTCGGCCTTAAGAAATAACCACCAATAAAATCCGCCAAAAGGACGGAGAACAAGCTGGGGGCTAAATCCGCCACAGGCGGACAAGTATTTACGAGATTGCTTCGCTCCTTCGACTTCGCTCAGGACAGGTGCGCTCGCAATGACGTTATTTCTGTTTTAACCATCGAGGATAATCTCATCCTGATAGGCGGGGACAGCTACCTGCCAGCCGATTTTTTCTCTGATAAAATTACCAAATTGGTGTGCGCTATCAGATTCACCGTGAACAACAAAGATTTTTTTAGGTGGTTTGCCCAAACAACTCAGCCATTTTAACAGCTCGTTCTTATCGGCATGAGACGAGAAACCGTTTACCTGCACGATTTTTGCTTTGACCGGATATTGTTGGCCGAGGATTCTGACCTCTTTTTCGCCGTCAACAATTCTTCTGCCAAGTGTACCGACTGCCTGGTATCCCACAAACATTATTGTGTTTTCTGGAATAGCAATATTGTTGACGAGGTGGTGCTTCACTCTTCCGCCGGTGCACATACCTGAGCCAGCTATAATAATAACCGGTTCCTTTATGTGGTTAATGGCCTTTGACTCATCGGTCGTTCCTGCCATTTTCAGTCCCGGAAAATCAAACGGCGACTCATTCTGCCTGATATATTCGGTCATCTCTTTGTCATACAACTCTCTGTGCTTTTGAAAGACCTTTGTGATGCTCGAAGCCATTGGGCTATCCAAAAAGACCTTCAAATGTGGTATTTTATTTTCAAGCAAGAGCTCGTTAATGTAATACAAAACTTCCTGCGAGCGTTCGAGCGCGAAGCTGGGGATGATAATATTTCCGCCTGCTTTTTTCGTGGAATTGATGACTTCGGCGATCGTTTTCTTTGTATCCTCCACATCCTGATGCACCCTGTCGCCATAGGTAGATTCTATAAGCACGTAGTCTGCCTGGTCGATACAGGATGGGTCCCGGACAATGGGCCTGTGCGGTCTTCCTACATCGCCGGAAAACACAACAGTCCTGTTTTGACCGTTAAGAGGTACCTTGACCTTTATCATCGAAGAGCCGAGTACATGGCCTGCATCATAAAAAGTCGCTTCGACACCGTTTACAATCTCTATGGGCTTTTTGTACTCTATGGGCGCAAAGTGCTGGAAACTGGCTTGCGCCTCTTCTACAGTATAAAGTGGTATTTCCGGGTAAGGGCCTTTTCGGCCTTCACGCTCGTGTCTTTTGCGCTTGTATTCGGCGTCCTCTTCCTGCAAGTGGGCGGAATCGAGTAATATAATCTGTGCAATCTCCGAGGTGGCAGCGGTACAATATATTTTGCCCTTGAAACCCTCGCGAACCAGTTTCGGCAGTAATCCGCAATGGTCCAGATGTGCATGGGTTAAAAGAACCGCATCGACGCTGTCTGGTGGTATCGGAAATGGGTCCCAGTTCCTCGACTTGAACTGGCGTTCCTGGTAAAGCCCGCAATCTACAAGAATATTGGTTCCGTTGGCCTGCAATAAGTGGCGAGAACCCGTAACATTCTGAGCTGCACCTAAAAACTGTAACTTTATTTGCATTTTTGACCCCAATCGAAATAAAAGATAATTACCGGATGCAGATTCTAATACTCTATCTCGGTAGTGTCAAGCAACGAGAGTTCCCTGCACCTGATATTTGGCGGTTTAACTGCGAGTATTTCATCTCTATTTTAACGGCCAGTTATACGGGCAAGAATAGAGCCATTCATCAGTAAACCGATTTAAGTCGGCATAGTCAACATCACCATCGTTGTCCAAGTCGGCAGCCAATCCAGGTCCAGCATCAAGCCATTGCCCGGCGAATCTTGCAAAGTCCTCGAAATCGACAAAGCATAAAGGCCCACCCGACCAGAAGCCGCCTAAGATTTCATAATCTCCATCTGCCGAGTAAGCCGCATCCGGCTGACCAATTGTGCCGGTTAGCACATACAGCCCACCACTACTTTGCCCGCCGCCACCGTCAATCGTGCTCCATGTTAACACATACGGGCCGCCGCTTTGCGCCAACACCGGCATCAGCCAAACAAATATAACACATAGCAAAAACCATTTCATTTTTCGCGTATTCATTATCCGCCTCCTTAATTACCAGCACGCTTGCCAGGTCGTTCCATCATATACCATCAGCTTATGGGTTGTGCTATTCATATATATGTCGCCTTCTGCCGGACTGCTCGGCGATGTTGCCCGCGGCTGCAATCTCATTACATCGTTTACATGTAGTTTCCTTGCAGGACTTGTCGTGCCGATGCCGACATTGCCGCTTATTGTCATAGCCACCTCATCAGTCCAGGTAATTGGATTTGCGCCTAAGGCAGCAACTCTGAATCTGACATCGCCTGCTGGTGTAATCTCCTGTAAAAAAGCACCGGAAGTGGTGTCAAATCTCTTCCAGCTACCATCATAATAAGCATTTTTCACCAGACTTGCATATTTTGCGTTTGCTGTGTGCAGTCCAATCTCCGAACCCAAAGTACCCTCAGAGTCAATCAGGATTCCGAAATTGTCGCTCGCCGTCCGAACATGAGCCTTTGCTTCGCTACTGGGGCTCTCCGTGCCGATGCCGACGCTGCCCTGAAAGTAATTCCGCCCTCCTTCAAAGTAACCGGCATAGCCAGTACTATTGGTCTTACCGTAGACCCCATAGTACGACCCCTCGCCCTTGACACCGATTGCGCCGCCATTGCCATAGACACCCACATTATATCCGGCAGTGCCCGGGGCCTCAAAGTAGCCTCCGTAGGTGAAGGCGGAATCGCTGGTACAACTGGCTATGCCATAGACACCTCGACCGTAGGGGCCTGTGGCCATAAAATAGCCGCCATAGGTGAGTTCTTCAGTCACAGCACTGGCCCCACCCCAGACACCACGGTGCGAACCCATGCCCTGAACACCGACACTTCCGCCAGAGCCGGAGACACCAGTACCAAACTGACTTACAGTCTCGCCGCTGACCCCACACGGACCCTTTCCGAGGACACCGACCGCACCGCCATTGCCGCAGGCGCCCACATTATATCCCGGACCTAGGGCCTCAAAGTAGCCGCCGTAGGTAAAGGAGGAGTCGTTGATACAAGTGGCTATGCCATAGACACCTCGACCGTAGAGGCCTGCGGCCTCAAAGTAGCCGCCATAGTTTAATACAGAAGGGTTTGTGGCCTGGCCGTAGATGGCCTTGCCCTCATCCGCAGAATTAGTGGCCTTAATAGTGCCGTCAGCAACGGTAAGCTTCTCAGCGGGGGTAGATGTTCCGATACCAACATTGCCTGATATGCCGGAGTACATATCGACCCCTGAGATAATCCAGTCAGAATCAGCAGCGGCACTGCCCGCCGTTTCTGCATAAATCGCATAAGGCGTCGGTGTTACCTCCTGCCGTGGCTCTAAGATGGTATATTCGCAGGGGTCATTGAAATCACCCGGCCGAATACCTATCTCCAGCCAACGGGCATCACCATTAAATGCACAAGGGTTGTTAAAGTCTAACTCCACCGTAAAGTATCCATCGATGACATCCACATCCGGCTTATTAACGTCATCGCCTACCTGACTGCCTGTGCACGGGTCATCGAATAGCTTAAACTGAAAGTCATACAGACCATCGGCAGCACTATTGGCATCTATAAGCCGGCCCTGGTACGTAAACTCCGTACCCATTGGCGTCGCATAGCTAATGCAAACAATAAAAAGCGGTAGCATCCACACCATAAACAATATCGTTAAGGTCTTTCGAGTTTTCATTTTTCCACCCTTTCAAACCTGTCCCTGCGAAAGCAGGGAACTATTCATATTTTCACGGCGCACACTTCATGCACCGACACCAGCTTGCAAAATTTGCCAGAATAGTTGCATAACAGCTCGAACATTCTCCTCCTTTGTGGCCTTATCCACAAAAGCTGTTACAATTATACGCTTTTACTACCCGCTATCAAGAAAAAACGCCGAGAAAATGCTCTCTAAATATTTTGGGTTAACATCCCGCCGACAGTTAATTTTGCGCTCAGTAATGGGCGATACAGGACTCGAACCTATGACCCCCTGCGTGTAAAGCAGGTGCTCTAGCCAACTGAGCTAATCGCCCAAAGCCGATTATACAATACAGGTTTTTGGGGCTTGCGTCAATAACCAGATTTTATTATATTCTTTGCGTACCATATTTATCCTATCGTCCAGGATGATTTGGATATTGGAGGTTTTTTTATGGATGTTTTTGAAGCCATTCGCAAAAGATATTCGTGCAGAGCATATCAGGACCGGCCTATTGAGCAGGAAAAGCTCGATAGTATCTTCGAGGCAGCTCGGCTGGCGCCATCTGCGAAAAACCTGCAGGATTGGCGCTTCGTAGCAGTAACAGAAAAGCAAATAAAACAAAAGGTGGCGAATTGTACGAATCGGCCGGAAGTTTTTAGTAAAGCAGGGGCGATTATTGCAGCGTGCAGCAATAGCGACGAGGTAATGCGCTGCGGACAGGCGGTCGCGCCTATTGATGTAGCTATCGCACTGGAACATATCGCCCTGCAGGCAACAGCGTTAGGACTGGGGACGTGCTGGATTGGGTCGTTCGAGACGGAAAAAGTCAGGGCAATACTCGGCATTCCAGCCGATATAAATATAATTGAGCTGATGACAATCGGTTATCCCGCTGATGAGCCGAAGACGCCAAATCGTGAGCCGATGGGAAAAATAGTCTGTTGTAATAAGTGGCAGTTTTAAGTCTGGTAATTGGTAACTGGTAAATGGTAATTGGTTAAAGGATAATATTTGTATATTGCCAGCCGGTTACCAATAAATGAGTTACCAATTACCAGAGTTCAGGGGACGTAGTGTAACGGGATCACGCCGCGGTCGCATCGCGGAAATGGGGGTTCGATTCCCCCCGTCTCCATCCTCCGTCGCTCGCATTCTGCGAGCTATGGAGGATGACCTACGTAGCTGGTTTCTACGTAGCCTCCGGCGAAGTAGAATAGCAAAGTAGGTCAGTCAGTATAACAGCATGCTTCGTTTCAATAAGGGAAAATAATGAAATACGTCTATCTTCTTGAAAGTATTTCTCATCCAAGAAAACGATATGTTGGCATAACTGAGAATTTGAAGAAACGCTTGAAGGAACACAACTCAGGCCGGTCACCCCATACAGCTAAGTATGCGCCATGGCAGATAGTGGTTGCCTTGCGCTTCGCCAATGATAATAAGGCCGAGTCGTTTGAAAAATACCTGAAATCCGGCTCCGGCCATGTATTTGCGAAAAGACATTTTTGGTGAAACTCGGAGAACAAAACGAATTGAGATAGATTTTGCCTTGATGGGAATTGCGGTTCTGGGGAATTGTTGCTAGTTGCACCCGGGCAAGCAATCGTTAAAATGACGCGGTGAAGTATCGGTTATAAACATCGAAACCAGATAGGGAGATTTGGACTGTGACAACAAAAAAATGGCTAACTAAAGTTACACTTGGATTATCTTTGTGTGCTTTCTGTTATCCAGTTTTTCTCTCATTGTATATTATACAAAATTGCCCCGCAATACTTAAGGCAAGTGGGGATAGTAAGGGATGGTATTTAGTAGGAGGGTTAGGAAACGGCATTTTGCTTTTTTCAATCGTGTGGATTATATATGGAATAGTACGTTGGGTACTAATTTGGCCTGTGTGTTTCATGGTCAAATATTTGTGCAATCTACAAAACGGCTCGCAAGTTAATAAGGCAAGAAACAAACAAATAAACTACTACGAAGCAAAGAGTAGAAAACTTAGAATTAATTGTCCTCAATGTGGTCGTTCACTAACGGGAGCAACCCAAGATATGATAGGGGATACTGGAGTATGCCCAAAATGCAAAGCTGAGTTTACAATACAGAAAGAAGAAAAGCAGGACCGATGACAAGCAGAAACAATAGGTAAATCAGGATGGTGTTTCTCATTGATTCTCCGACTTAGCCTGGGATAAAGGAAAGGTAAATGCTATGCCGGCAAATATAGCACATATGGTCATAGCGCATAAGGCGATCGAACAACTGAAAACAAAAA
>CAZMSP010000107.1:0-6843 GCA_964568985.1 uncultured Pirellulales bacterium | reverse complement strand
TACGCAAACTCTAACGTAATATTATTGCCTCACGGTTAGGACCAACTGAAATATATTTAATCGGGCATCCAATCAACTGTTCAATAGTTTCTATATAAGCTTTAGCATTTGAAGGAAGTTTATGAAAATCACGTATTTCAGTAATGTCTTCGCTCCAACCAGGCATTTCAGTATAAACAGGTTTAGCTTGAACAAGTCCAGCCGTAATTGGAAATTCATTAGTCTTGGTTGTACCTATCAAATACTGAGTACAGATTTTCAAGGTGGTTTGTCCAGAAAGACAATCTAATTTTGTCAGGGCTATCTCGTTTGCACCTTGTGTAATTACTCCATATCTAGAAGCAACAGCATCAAAATGCCCAATTCGCCTTGGTCTACCTGTTGCAGCTCCATATTCATGAGCAATTTCTCTTAGGCTATCGGCTATATCACTTTTCATCTCCGTTACAAACGGGCCTTCTCCAATACATGTAGAGAACGCTTTCATAACACCAGTAATATTGTCGGGCGATGATGAAAAGCAACCAGATCCAATGGGAGCAAATGCTGAGAGTGAGCAAGATGAGCTCGTATAAGGATATACTCCATAATGGATGTCTCTTAGTGCTCCTAGTTGTGCCTCCATCAGAATATTCTTGTCAGATTTTATCGCATTTCTAAATAGAGCTATTGTGTCTTCTATATGAGGTTTTAGCAGACTTCCGTATTTCAGGGCCCATTCAACCATTTCATTTGCAGATACAGCCGGTTTGTTATATACGGCTTTGAAAATTGGATTTTTCAAACTTAAACATCGCTCTATTTGCTCTTTTAAATACTCTGGATATAAAAGTGAGCCAATCTGAATACCGTATTTCAAATATTTGTCACTGTAAACAGGGGCAATTCCCTGTTTTGTTGAACCAAATATTTTACTATCTAGTCTGCATTCTTCGTACTCATCCTGCAACTGGTGATAGGGGAAACATATAATAGCCCTATTAGAGATTCTGTAATTTTTTTCATTAATACTAATACCACGACTCTGTAATTCATTAATCTCATCAAGAAGTGCCTCAAGATTTATTACCGTGCCGGGACCAAGAACATTAACAATATTATCATAGAATATACCAGAAGGAATCAAGTGAAGTCTGAATTTACCTTTTTCATTAACAACAGTGTGCCCTGCGTTATTGCCCCCTTGGTACCTGACTACATAGTCCACATCTTTAGCAAAATAGTCAACCATTCTGCCTTTTCCTTCGTCCCCCCAATTTACTCCAACTACAATCCTAATACTCATGGTTCTATCCTTTCTTAAAATATCATACGAAGATAATACTAAATCTAAGAAAGGCAGCATAGAAGAAGTTTTGAAAAATGGTTTTGAAGTAACGATTTTTCAGACTAAGCTCGGAACGTATATAGCATCAGCAAGCGGAGAGAACAGTAATAATAGGATTGTAAGTTATACGGTAAAAGGTTGTTTTGATGTAGATACTGCATTTGCCGAATTAGCACGGAAGGTGCAGCGGGGAGAAAGGGAATGCTCTTTTAGTTTATAGTGCTGCCTGCCCCGTTAGATATGAAATTATCTAACAGGGCTTGTCCTCTTACCGTGTTATTTTAGCTAAGATAGCCGGTATAGGGAGGATACATGCCCGCCTGTAGTTGGGCACGTATTGTTATAAAAAAATGATTGAATAAAAAGAGCGGGGCAATATAATTGGACAACTGGCTTTAATGTTTGCGCGGGACGTGAATCGATGAGTAAAGATACAAAAATAGCACCCATCAAGGTCTCTGCCGGTAAAGGTGTAAGGGTGGAACCTCTCTCGGCGGCGGCTCGGGGTGCGCAGGCCCCCGACAGCTTCGTTCGGGGGCAGGCGGGTTTACGGCGGATGCCGGAGTCATTGGCTGCCGAGGCGGCGGTGTTGGGGTCAATGGTGCTGGACCCTGATTGTATCAGTGAGGTTATCGAGCGATTGAGGGCGGACGACTTTTACCGTGTTGAGCATCGTTACATATTTAGTGCAATAATCGCGCTTTATGAAAGGCACACGGGAGGGGCGATAGATGGGGTGCTGCTTCGAGATGAGCTGGAAAAACGAAAGCAGTTGGATGATGCGGGGGGCGTAGAATACATTGGCAAGATAATAGACTCGGTGCCGTCATCGGCCAACGTGATGTATTATGCGGGGATTGTTAAAGACAAGAGCTTGTTGCGTGAGATTATTGGTGCAGCCGGTGAGATTTTAGCCGAGGCGTACGACCAGGGCACGGAAACCAGCACGACACTTGACGAAGCGGAGCGGAAGATTTTCGCCATCACGGATAAAAATATAAAAGGTTCCGCGGCCTTAATAAAAGATTTGGTTACGAGGAGCTTCGAGCTTATAGAGAAGCGCGAAGGCGGGCACGTGACCGGTATAGCTACAGGGTATCACGAGCTTGACGAGCTGACCTGTGGTTTGCAGAACGGCGAGATGATAATTATTGCCGGCAGGCCCAGCATGGGTAAGACGTCGCTGGCATTGAACATGGCTGAGCATATGGGCGTTCAGGAGAAGATACCTGTGGGGGTATTTTCTTTAGAGATGGGCCAGCAGCAATTGGCAGAGAGATTCTTATGCAGCTTGAGCGAAATTGACAGCCAGAGGGTAAGAAGAGGGTATCTCGACCCCGGGGAATACGAGAGATTGAAAGAGGCGGCGTCAGGCCTGTACGAGGTCCCGATTTACATCGATGATACATCGACGATGACGCCGCTGGAGCTTCGGGCCAAGGCAAGGCGGCTGAAGAGCCAGCACGATATACAATGTATTTTCGTGGACTATTTGCAGTTGATGCATATGGGAACGAGAGTGGAGTCGCGCCAGCAGGAAATCACCGTAATATCAAGGTATATCAAGGCACTGGCGAGGGAGCTGAGTATTCCTGTTGTGGTTATGAGCCAGTTGAATCGCGCTCCTGAGGGCAGGGAAGGTCACATGCCGAGGATGAGCGACCTGCGGGAAAGCGGCAGTATAGAGCAGGATGCAGATGTCGTGATGCTGCTGCATCGCGAAGATTACTACCATAAAGGTCAAGAGGATTATGTCTTTGATAATAAGGCCGAACTGATAGTAGCGAAGCAGCGCAATGGCCCGACCGGAGCGGTGTCGCTGATATTCAGGGAAAAATATACGCGGTTTGAGAGCGCCTCTTTTGCAGAAGAGCCGGCCGGTGGCGGTATGCCGTTTTAATGGGCTAAAAAGAATGCAAAAATCAAAGATTAAAAATCAAAATTATGGAGTCCCGTGGGGACGACTTCCTAAACTTTACATTTTGATATTTGATTTTTAATATATTTGGGAGACCGAATGCGAAAAAGGATTTTCCTCGTGCTGCGTAGCGAAGTGCTACTTCGCAGAGTAGCAATAATTGTTATATCGTGGGTGCTTTCTGTTTTTGGTGGTTCGATGTTGCTCACCACGGGTTGTTCATCAACGCAGGTTAAAGGGCCTGAGTTTTTAGGCGAGCCCCCCCCGCAGCTTTCTGCGAAAGCAGAAGCGGGGGCTGAGCAGGAAACGACGGCCGAGCGAAGCCTTATCCGCGCAATTGATTTTGTCGGTAATCGTGCGTATAAAGACGATAACCTGGCAAAAAAACTGGGCTTTAGGGTGGGCGACTACCTCGACCCCATTTTAGCTGAGGCATATAGAGGAACGCTTTCCGAATTTTATCGCAATATGGGCTTTTCTTTTGCCGAGGTGGCGCTGGATAGCGGAGAGCTTAAGAATGGTCGGGTAGTGTATATTATTGATGAAGGGCCGAGAGTCAAAATTACTAAGGTTAAGTTCAGCGGCAATAAGGCCATAAAGACATCGGCACTTAAAAAGGCCGTAAAGACCGCAACTCGGAGATGGCTTGTTTTGCCTAAGTACTACGTTGCGGAGAATGTGTCTGAAGATGTATTACGGCTGCAAAATATCTACTATAACAGAGGTTATCTTAATTACAGCGTAAAGCCGATAGCAGATTTTACAAAGGACAGGAGCCGGGCGCATATCACTTTCGAGATTGATGAGGGGCCGGTTTATACGATTAGAAACATTCTATTTGCCGGTGCTGAGAAATTTGATGAGCAGACGTTGCGGGCGGGGATAAGATTAAAGCAGGGTCAGGCCTATAATAAGCGGCTTGCTGATTCGCACGCCAAGCAGCTCGGCACATTTTATCGCGAACAGGGTTATATTGATGCAAGAATTGGGCAGAGGCCACAATTTGTTGCTAATGTCAGCATGGTCGATGTTTTGTTTGACATTACAGAGGGGAGGCAATTTAGGATTGGGCGGATTGACATAACCGGCAACGAACAGACGCAGGACAAGGTAATCCGGCGGGTGCTCGATGAGCAAGATTTTACGCCGGGCAAGTTGTACAACGCTGATATAGCCCCCAAGGACGGCGGTGGTAAACTGGAGAGAGAATTGCAACAGACGGTGCTGGCAGAGGAAGTGATGATTAGGCCTGTTGCGCCAATTAGCGGAGAGCCAGACCAGAAGGACGTGAAGGTGGATATAAAAGAAGGCCGGACGGGAATGATAATGATAGGGGGTGCCGTGTCAAGCGACGCTGATGTTATGGGGCAGTTGGTTTATAGTCAGCAAAATTTCGACATTACCGATTGGCCGGAGAGCTTTAAAGACTTTATAGTCGGCAATGCCTTCAAGGGCGCTGGGCAGAGTCTCAGAATTACTGCTGAGCCAGGAACTGAAGTTAGCCAGTATTCGATTACGTTTACCAACCCATACTTTCGAGACAAACCTGTGTCGCTTAATGTGGTTGGCTCAAGCTGGTCAAGATATATGGAATGCTACGACGAGCAACGCATCAAAGGATATGTAGGATTCGAGAAACGATTGAAAAACAAGTGGCGAAAGAGTATCGGCATAAGATGCGAAAGTGTTAACGTCGGCGGCCTTGATACTGATGCCCCTAAAGAAATAATAAATGTTAAGGGCGATAACGCTCTTTATGGTGTTATAGTTGGTATCGGCAGGGATTTAAGAGATGATATATGGTATCCAAGTTCAGGGCGCTGGTTTAATGCGAGTTACGAACAGGTTGCCGGGGATAAAACATTTGGTGTGCTGAGCGGAACATATAGATGGTACAAGACCCTTCATGAGGATTTGGCAGAGCGCAAGACTGTTCTGGCGACGAAGCTGCTTGGAGGTTATGTGTTAGGTAATGCGCAACCTTTCGAAAAATTTTACGCCGGCGGGACAGGTACTTACGGTATCAGGGGTTTTGATTATCGGGGAATAAGCCCGAGGGGTCTGCAGACAGGTGTCGCTAATCCCCAGCGGGAAGACCCGATAGGCAGTGACTGGATTTTTTTAGCCAATACTGAGGTAACCGTGCCTATGGGAAGCGATAATTTTGCGGCGTTATTTTTCCTGGATAGCGGAGCAGTTAGTAGCGGTGGCTATCGAGCTGCAGCGGGTATAGGTATACAGATAATGATACAGCAGTGGTTTGGGCCTGTGCCAATGAGGTTTGAGCTTGCATCACCATTTATGAAAAATAGCGAGGACGAAACGAGAACTTTCAGTTTCTCTGTAGGAAGACTGTTTTAAGAGGAATGCAAAAATCAAATATCAAAATGTAAAATTAAGGAAGTCATCGCCGCTTTGCGGCGATTCCGCAATTTTGATTTTTAATCTTTGATATTTAATATCTTTTCAATTTGGAAAGGGTAATTTATGAAGACTAAAGCAGTAGTTTTATATTGTTTAACAGGCGTGATTGTTTTATTTGCAGGTCATGAATACAGCTCAGCTAAGCCGAAGGACGACAAAGCCGTAGCGAATATCGGTGTTGTTGATGTTCGGAGAGTCTTTCGTGATTGTAAAAGAAATGCCAAGTATGGTGCCGATGCTTTGGCCGAACAAGCCAGATTGGATGCAGAGCTGGAGAAGCTTAGCAAAGAAATCGACTCGCAGAAGGCCGGCCTCAAAGCTCTAAAACCAGGCAGCAGTGACTATCTCGCACAAATCAAGGAGTTGTTGCAAAAACAGGCTAAACTTGAAGCTAATCGGCAGTTCAACAATCAGCAGCGAGCGTTGAAAGACCAGCGATGGACAGAAGGTATTTATGTGGAAATTCTGAAGATAATCAGTGCGTTGGCTGAGCAAAAGCGGCTTGATTTGGTTTTACAAAAGGATGTTGCTGAGTTTCCAACAGAGAGCCCCGATGAGCTTATGATGACCCTGAGTACGCATAAATTATTGTATAGCGGTGGCTGTTTGGATATTACCGATGAGGTAATGGCCCAGTTGGACGCGCAGAAATAGCTAATCGCAAATAGCAATTAACGATAAGCGGTGAGCAATATTGCAATGGAACTGACGGTAAAACAATTGGCTGAGCGGCTTGGTGCTGAGTTAGTTGTCGCAGGAGACGAGGGCGGGAAGCGGATAGGTTCTGTAGGGCCTGTAGAGGCAGCCGGCGAGAGCGATGTTACGTTTGTTACGAATGATAAACACATAGCTGCCCTCGGCAAATCGCGAGCAGCGGCAGCTATTGTTGCGAAGCGCATAGAAGGATTGTCCAAGCCGCAGCTGATTGTGAAAAATGTTGACGCAGCCTTGATAGAAGTTTTGAATTTTTTTGCGCCCATACTGAAGCCGGCCGTTGAGGGGATAGACCCGTCCGCTACGCTCGGGAAGGATGTCAAGATAGCCAAGGGGGTGTCTATTGGGCTGAATGTAGTAATTGGCGATAGAGTCGAAATCGGCGAAAATAGTGTAATTAGTAGTGGGTGCAAAATAGGTGAGAATTCAAAAGTCGGCAAAAATTGTCGTCTTGACAGCA
>CAZMSP010000106.1:0-6882 GCA_964568985.1 uncultured Pirellulales bacterium | reverse complement strand
GAAAATTTGCCCAGGAACTCGGTATCATCATGCCTTTGGTTCGTCTGCGGGACAATATTAACCTCGAACCAAGCAAATATGATATCAGAATTTTCGATCATATAGTGGCAGAAGGGCAGATAGAACCCAATATGTTCCTTGCTATGGACTCCGGTGCCGTCCAAACCAAAGTAGAAGGTATAAAAACTACCGAACCTGTTTATGGCCTGCCTGCTTTGTGGATTTCGTCGGCCGACAAAGAAAAGGCAGAGTTAAATGGATATACCGTAATCGACCCGGAATCAGTCTTTATTACACATCTATCAGAAACGCTAAAAAAACACGCTGACGAATTGCTAACACGTGAAGATGTACAATCGCTTGTAGACAGACTTCGTAAAACCCAACCATCATTAGTTGGAGATGTTGTCGGTGAACTCGTACCCGTCGGAATGCTTCAACGCGTGCTCAAGAATCTTTTGAAGGATAGAATACCGGTTCGCCAATTAAACATCATACTCGAATCGTTGGGTGAACACGCTTCAAAAACCAAAAACACCAATATCTTAACCGAGATGGTTCGAAAACATTTAGCCAGGACTATTACTGAACAATATAAAAACGAGAACGGTAAAATTTCTGCTATAACATTGGAGCCGGCACTCGAACATCAGATGACTTCAACATTGCGGCAGGAAGCAGACTCGTTAAATCTGGCTTTACCGACTGAGATAGCGATGCAGATAAACACCAAGATAGCGCTGGGCTGGAAAGAAGCAATGAACAAAAGTATAGAAAGAATAGTTTTACTATGTGATTCAAGATTGCGACAACCTCTGGCGGCAATGCTGTCACGGACAGTTCCGTCATTGCCCGTGATAGCTTATGATGAAATCGCGCTCGGAACCGAAATAGAACCGATAAAAACTATCTCCATCGAACTCGGCATAGAAGTATCGCCCAAAGAAAGAGAACTTGTCGGGGTCTCAAATTGAAAATAGAAAAACAGAAAATTGGAAACTGATTATGTTATTACATGTTCGGTCAATCGCAGCAAGTGCTGCCGTGGCATGTTTCTTTGCAGTCTGCTTAATTGGTTGGGCCAGTGGCTTTTTACCGTTTACCTGCTGTAAAAGGGCACTAATAGGAGCAATAGTCGCATACGTCGTGGTAGCTTTGTCCGTAAAAGCAATTAATGCTATTTTGATAAATGCGATGATAAAGAGTCAGATGAGTCAACGAAAGGAAAAGGCTAATGGTAGTAGAGACTAAAAAAACTTTCGAAGACCAATCGGTTAAAGACAACCGCAAGCCTCCAAAAGCCTCTGTTAAGTGTACGTACGCCGGCCAAGAAGAACAACCCATAGAAGATGAACAAATAACACAGTTTCTTCCTATGGTGCATAAAATAGTTCAGCGGGTAGTCACATATTTGAAACCTCCATTATCATACGAAGATTTGGTCGCCGCTGGGACGGTGGGTTTAGTTAAAGCTGCTCACGATTACGACCCATCTCACGAGGCGGGGTTCAAAACCTATGCCTATATAAGAATCAGAGGGGCTATTCTTGATGAGTTGAGAAACTGGTCTTTTGTGTCTGCGAACGTCGACAAGAAGATTCACCAAGCTATGCAGTTCAGCCTGGAAATCACCAAGCAAAAAGGGTCATTACCAACTGATGAAGAGTTAGCCAAGAAACTGCATATTTCTGTTGATAAACTCTATCAAACATTCGAAAGCGCCCGGGCGAAGCGCTTTGTCTCTATTGATAATCCACATGAGGGTTTACTTCCACTTGGCCCTTCTCTGGCAGCAGTCAAGACACCTACCCCTGACCAGCAGCTCGAACAAGCCGAGCTTGTCGACAAACTAACTGAAGCTATTCAGCAGCTAAACGAGAGACAACGACAGATTATTATACTGTATTATCAGCAGCAACTAACAATGAAGCAGATCGCTGAAGTCTTCAACATTACCGAGTCGCGTGTCAGCCAATTGCACGCAACCGCCCTATTTAACCTGTCTGTAAAGCTGAGGCAATGGAAAGATGGCAGATAATGAACACAATATAATAAAATCGGTGGAGAGCCTACAAAATATCGGAGGCTTAACTCCTGCAAAACGCCGTCAAGAGAGAAAGAAACGGCAGGACCTACACAAGCAAAATGACCAGAAACGTGAACTCGCTGAAGACAAACTAAACGAATCGACTGAAGAAGATAATCAAGACCGGTGTTCTATCGATTATTGTGCGTGACTTGAATGCATTATTGTATAGAGAAACAAGA
This sequence comes from uncultured Pirellulales bacterium, assembly GCA_964568985.1. Classification (GTDB taxonomy): domain Bacteria; phylum Planctomycetota; class Phycisphaerae; order Sedimentisphaerales; family Anaerobacaceae; genus CAZBWE01. The sequence goes on along the minus strand of CAZMSP010000106.1, from coordinate 4,614 downwards.
GAAGCTAAAAAATGGAAAAAGCTGCAGGACACATTCTAAAGAGCAACAATGTTAAGCTGGAAGGACGATTTCGTCTCAATGTAGACCAAGGCGTTCCAAGTTCGGCAAATGAAAGAAACGTAACATTAGCTCCATCTCAAGTATGTATCGTGGAAAACCATTCCGAATTCGCTGTAATCGAAGTAACCTGCAGCTGCGGTGTGAAAACACGTATAAGATGCGAATATACTGATACCCAATCTACTGAACAGGAGCCCGACCAAAAAAATAATGGAGAAAATGACAATGCAAACTAATAAAAAAATCTTTACTTTTTTGGTTCTATTAGCATTAACATCTCTGTTAGTGGGTTGTCCGGCTGTCTTGAAATCCGACAGGGCGGTCCTCAAACCCACCTTTACCGAGCACGACAGTACCTCTATGTCAAAAAGGTTCCAAGAAGCTGCTCCAAAGGGCCAAACTGCCGTAGACTCTGCGCTCGAGTTGGCGAAAAAACACGCCAAGCTTTCAGAGGAAGTCACAGAACTGCGGCAGAAAAATCGGGACATTATCGCTGAAAACCGCCAGCTTAAAGACCGCATCGCTACTCTTGAGCCTGAAGTAAAGCAGACTAAGAAGGAATTAGCCGAGGCAAATGACCTTTTGATTGAAATGCGCATTGAACTGAACAATTGGAAAGCGGATATAATTGGCTTCCGTGATGAGATACGCGATGCCGACAAAGCCCAGCTGGAAGCACTGCTCAGGGTACTAAAAGTTCTCGGTGGAGAAGTTAAGACTGAGGCATCTCAGCAGCAAAACGGGGGCTCGACTACGGCATCACTCGATGAGCAAAGTAAACAAAGGTCAAAAGAAACATCTATTCCAGGTGAACCAAATGGGTAGTTTGAAAAAAGTATTCTTATTGCTGCCAGTTCTTTTATTGGGCTGTGGGGCTCCCGAGCTATTCCCACCGCCTAATGATTACTACTATCTGAATCCGAATAAGGATTTGAGTGCTATCGGTAGGACCGCCTTAGTCGAACTGGCCAACGATTCGGCTTTCTCTCAAATCTCTTCCGATGCAACTGAAGCACTCTTCCAAGCATTGCAAAAAAAGCAGGTCTTCGGGTTAACTGTTATCCATCAAAATGATCCTGCATGGCGAAGCTTGCAGTTGGATTTGAACTCAGCATACACGCTTGAACAACTATCCGCAATACGCAAGACCCTAAACTGCGATGCCGTATTGATTGGCACTGTTACAGGATTCAAGCCCTACCCTCACACGACCATTGGTCTTCGACTGAAGCTTATAGACCTGCAAGACGGGCAGTTATTGTGGGCCCTTGAGCAAATTTGGGATACGACCGATAAAACAACTGAATACCGAATAAAAAACTATTACAGACGTCATAATTTCGTAGGTTCTGCAACTTTGCGGGAACAATTAATGAGTACTAGTTCGCTTAAGTTTGTCAAATTTGTGGCTTATGAGACAGCTGAAACCTTACAGACCAAAAGGTAAAAGGCGGCACCAAATAAATGTGCTTTTATCGGCTTAAAATAAATACTACTTTAGAAAAAAATGAAAATTCGACAAAAAAACATAAAGTTTTGGCAAAAACCCCCGAAAAGAACATTGGAACAGATAAAAAGGTGGTAAACAATGTTGGAAAAAATAGATAACAATCAAGTTCCAGGTATTTTTAAAGAACCGTCTTCCAAACAACCCGACCCATCTAATGTTCCTGCAAGTAAAGAGGTGGATGCTTCACTGCAGGTTAGCTATGATTCTTTGATCGAACAGGCAAAACAAATCCCACCAGAGGATGCCAGCATTGTCCAGAAGGCACGGCAGCTTCTATTGTCCGGCCAGCTTGAAAGCCCTGAAAACACTCGGGCAGCCGCGGAAAACATCGTAAAATTTGACATATAAAAGTTAAGAAAAACTATTATATCGCAAAGCCAGACACGGAGGTCGAATCAATCATCTAAATGGATTTTATAAACTCGGCGAAGAGATGTGCATGACTGACCCCTACCAGATTATCCACTCTTCGCTGTTTTTTTTACTGCCTATATTGGGAACTTGTGCTGGATTGGCCGATTGTGGAAGAGCAAATAACAATAAAAAGCAAATTCAAAAAGCTTTGGAAATACTACATCCTACAAAGCTTGCTGGCTACCGCGATGTTGTTTATCCTTGTTCTTGTTCTTGGCAAGTATAAATTAGTCGTAATCAGCTCAATGGGCGCCACTCTATTTATCGTATTCGCAATGCCTAAGGCTGTTTCAGCACAAACAAGAAATGTCGTTGGCGGCCATCTGGTTGGGCTGGCCTCAGGAACCATATTCTATTTCACCACACTGCCCTATTTTCTTGAATACCCCCTGGCAGTCGGACTGGCGATTTTACTTATGGTAATTTTAGATGTCGAACATCCTCCCGCTGCCGGCACAGCTCTGGCCGTGGTAATAAACGAGGTCACACTCGACGCGTTCATCACCATAATGTTAAGTGCAGTGATCTTATCGCAGTGCCGCTATTATCTAAGAAACTACTTGAAAGATCTGGTGTGATTTTTGATTTGCCCTCCGCCTCCCAGAAAGATGGTGCCCGGCCGGGGTTTACGCGTAACAATCTAAAATTTGTCCTATCGGAAAGTCATTCAGAGTCTCAAGACCAATATAGAAGCTTTTGGCATCATTGGCCAAATTGCCGTTGTGTTTGAGCCTGAGGTCTGCAGCAGCAACACCACCAACCTCATGACGGTTGTTGTTCACCTGCCTTATAGACAGTAATCCGGCGCTTGTTTCGCTAAAAGGAACAGAACTAATAACTCTACATGAAATTCTCTTTACCACTTCATCACACCCCCAATAAGCCTTATATTAGCAAATTTGGGCGGCTAAATCAAGTAAAATCACACCAGCTCAAGTTGCAGACTACTTATTTTTTCTGCTCAAGGCGACACCGTTTATGATAAAGTGATATTATAGGGCAAGGAAAAGGAAATTTGTTATGGATACCCTTGAGTCTGCGGATAAAATGTCTTGCGTTTGGGTTGGTTTCGGATTTCAGTACTTGGTTCTTTGTACAAGGGTCTGCTGATGCAGATTATTGCTCAATGCCCCGGTTGTGGCAACAGCTGGTTGCTCGATGCTGCTGCCGCTGACCGCAGAATAAGATGCCGGAGGTGTCACAAACTATTCAAAGTACCAAAATTGGACGAGGTACCAAAAGCAGTTAAAGTGATAAGGCAGGCAAAAGGCACTATTTACGTGGACCAGAATGGAAAAACCTATGGCTGAAAACACAGCCCGGGCTCTGCTAGAATGCTAAGTTGATTGAGCAGGCATTCAGGAATAACACATCAATTTCTTTGCGACTTTGCGTCTTCGTGGCTGTTGTTATTCGGCACATCACTTCTGGCTTTGCAAAGGCGGCTTATCGGTGCTGGTGGCGGTGGGTGTTTGGGTTTCGGACGCCTTTTCGACTCGCTCTTCTGCCTGCTCAATGCCAAGTGCTTTTTCGATTCTCGCCATTCTCGTGGAAAGTTCTGTTAGTTTGCAGTCAATTAAAACTAATTTTTTAGCGATGTCTTTAACATCCGTATTGATGCCGGTCAGGTTTCTTTCAGTCAGGTCTATAAAGCGATCCATCACGCGTTCATAGGCATCTATAGCACGAGTTGTATCTGTTTGGTATTCGGGAAGGGCGATTTCCGGTTTGACGTCATAGCTTTTCTTTCTGCCCTGAATTGGACCGGCCAGCCAGACTACAATTAGGCAGGCAGTCAGGATTGCACCAACAGCCAATAAATTTTTGGTTTCTTTTGTTTTCATACTAACTCCTTTTCAGTTCGCTTTCTATTATTTTACTTTTAGCGGACGACACACGCTCAACAATCAGCTCATCTGTGATTTAACGGCGTTCTTCAAATAGGGTTTGCGGTCCGCTTATGATACGGATACGACGTTTTTTAGGCAACACTTTTGCAGAAATTTTCCTTTTTTGGCCGGGTTTTAATTCAAGCTTGAAAATTTCATTTTCAAAATAGTAATATTCCGGGAGATTGTCACTATCGATTTTAAGTGTCCATCTGCCCGGCCGCACTTGGTCAAATTCAAAATGCCCTTGATTGTCTGTAACGATGCGTCTTACTTCCGAACCGTTTCTAAGTTCTATGACGGTATTTGCCAGCCCGTAATCTTCGACAAGTTTATCTCCCTCGCCATAGCTGCTGTCTTTTCCGACAATATAACTATGTTCATCGGTGCCGCTGTATTTATCGCTCAAGGTCATTTTGTTATAATTCCTTTTGCAACCATAAACCACAACCTTACCTGAGACTTGGGTGGCTCGCGTTACTGGTATAATCACCGGTGTTTCTTCACCGCCTTTGACAAGCAATTCGATTGGTGTCTTTTGGCTTGGGATTCGGTTCATACCAATACTCGCCGTATCTATGCTCAGGGAGTATATACCGTGACTTATGGATGGGAAGGTGAAGTTGCCGGCCTTGTCGGTTACTGCGGTTAAACCATTGAGCCTGAGTAAACAATCACTAATTGGTTTTTGTGTTTCTTCATCATAGACATATCCTTTAACACAGCCCACACTTTTTTTGC
>CAZMSP010000105.1:0-6906 GCA_964568985.1 uncultured Pirellulales bacterium | reverse complement strand
GCTCGTCGGGCCCATAACCCGGAGGTCGCAGGTTCGAATCCTGCCCCCGCTATTTTGTTAAGTCTTTTCGAGTCAGAAACTTACGACTAACTCTTCTTTTGTCCAGAACCTCGGATTTTCCGGTTTAGGGCGTGTATATGCTTTCTTAAAGTGTGCCGACTTTATCGGGAAAAAGTTGACAAAAAATCAGGATTGAGCTTTGTCGTCAGTCTGGCTTGAATCCTCTACTACATGAGATTCGACGAATTTTCTGTGTTTACGGCTATTATCCCTCTGCTTGTTCGTATGCGTCATTATCTTCTTTCCGCCAAGCCATTGCAGCCAGCGGAAAATCAGCCAGATGATAACAATACCGGTCAGAATTTTGATTAGCTTAGCGAAAAACACTATCACTGCCCTGCAGAATCATCCTTGGTTCCAAGAATTTCACCCTTGATTAACTCAAACAGGGGATTGTCTGCGCCGAGGATTAGTCTGGTTTTCGCACCGCCTATATATTGCTCGTAAAGTTCGAGGGTCTTCCAGAATCTGTAAAAGTCCGGGTCTATCCCAAAGCCTCCTGCATAAATCTGTGTTGCCTGGGCATCGGCAGCTCCTTCAATTTCTTTTGCGGTTTTGTAGGCCTCAGACAGAATAGTTTTCACTTCTCTTTCCCTGTTTCCCATAATCCTCTCGAATTCACCTTCACCCTCTGATGTGTATTTCTTGGCTATCCTCAATCTTTCTTCAATCATTCTGTCTTCTACTTTTGTTTTAACGTCCTGTACATAGATAAGGCCCTTGATTAGAACGCCGGAGCTGTGTATTCCTATGCCGTATTCTTCACATGCTTTTTTTGAGGCTTCTGTTATTTCAGCCACTATTTCGGGTCGCCCTTCCGTTACCCTGCCTACTTTAGTTGTTTCTTGGAGTTCCTCTTCAGCCACCCTCATCTCGCGGTTATCTGTCCTGACTATCTCGAGAAGGTCTCTTTTCGTTATAGAGTTTCTCGTGCTTGAATCAATAATATCATCAAGCCGTGCGTGGGCCTGCTCTTCCGTACCTACGGACCTTAAAAATTGAAGTGGGTCTTCGATGTACCATCGTGCCGTGGAATCGACCCGGATGTATTTTTTGTCTTTTGTCGGGATTTGTTCAGGGTAACCATTCCACCTTAGCAGTCTTCTTTCGAATTTTCGTACCCTTTGTATGAAGGGCACTTTGAGTCTCAATCCCGCGCCTTCTGCAACTGCAATCCCTTCTTTCGTGTATTTATCTTTCAATCTGGCCAAAGTTTCTTTTGTTCTTCTGCCCTCTATTGGATTAATGACTACTGTAATGGGTTTTCCGAATTGAGTTACGACCGCCTGCTGAGTCTCGTCTACAATGTACATCGAAGAAGAAAGTATTATGGCGATGACTATAAGAAGCACTATTGTGATAATACGACCCATTTTTATTTCCTCGCTTTCAGTTTTCCTTATTTTTCCTGAGCGTTTTCATCGTTGATTCTCAAGGTTGAGCTTCATCAGGATTCCACCTTCCGCTCCACCTTGTTCAATAATCCATTTTTCGGGTATCTGAGGAAGCAATTTGGCCATTGTTTCCAGATACATTCTCTGCTTTGTTATATCCGGCGCCTTTTTATATTCCTCGTAGATTTTCCTGAACTTGGCAATATCGCCCTGAGCTTCGTTGACTCTCTCGGCTGCGTAACCTTTAGCAGACTCTATCATTTTTTTCGCTTGGCCTCTGGTTTTTGGAATGGCCTCGTTGTAGACCTTCATTGCTTCGTTGATTCTCTGCTCCTTTTGCTGCAGGGCCTTGTTTACTTCGTTAAAGGTAGGCCTTACCCTCTGAGGAGGATTGGACGACTGGAGCTTGACCGTAACGATATAAATTCCGGTCTCATACTCATCGAGCAGCTTCTGTAACATTTCCTTGGCGGCAACTTCGTATTCTATCCTTCCAATGGTTATGGCCTCATCCACACTTCCATTTCCTATAAGCTGCCTCATTACTGCCTGGCTGGCATCCCTTATTGTATGTTTGGGCTCTTTTACATTAAACAGGTAATTCCTGGCGTCTTTTATTTTGTACTGAACTATCCATTCGACGTCGGTTATGTTCAGGTCACCGGTCAGCATTATGTATTCGCCTTTAAGTATCTCTTTGGCCATTTCAACCAGCCGGCTGGTTCCTCTTCTTGAGAACCTTTCGCCACTTTCTTCTATTAATCTCATTAAATCCCCGGAACTCGATCTGCCGGCATCTATTTCTTCGACTCCGAGATATCTCGAATCCACGCCCGCTTCGAGTGTTCTGAAGCCGAATTCCTCTTTTTGCACCTTTTTGACCGGAACCGCGGTAGCGGTTTCGATACCGAAAGGCAGCATCAGATGTATGCCCGGTTCAGTTGTTCGGCTGTACTTTCCGAATTGTTGTATGACGCCGGCTGAATCAGTGGGTATAGTGTAAATCGCCGTCTTCACCAGAATGACCGCCGCTACAACTAAAACCACTACCGTAATCAATCCTGACAGTTTTTTCGCGTCAATCGGCTTGTGAGGTCCTTTTATAGCTTCCAATAAATCCGTAATTTCCATATTTTAGCCCTGCCATAAAAAAGCGTTAATAAATGGTCAGCATAGTGGTTTTTCTCCCGGATACTTGCGGAACGTAATGTACAATTCTTTGAATATCACAATACTGAATGTTTTTTTGACTGTCAAGGACAATTTTTTTCATGCACTGGGCTGGCCGAGTCCATTGCTTTTGCCTGCTGCCTCGACTTGCCCCCTTTCTGTCTTCGACAGAAGACAAGGGGGCGGAGGCAAGCAATCGCCGGGATGGCTTACGCCGGAAAGCACGGGGCCCAGGGATATTATAATTCAGCAGCACAACAAAGGCAATGCCCCGCTCTTGCCTGCCTCGGCGCAATTGAGTGCAGAGAATAAAAGACTTGCCAGGTAATAATCTATTGCCAACCTATCTTTTCCGGTATAATATCTTACTATCAAAAAGCGTTGTATATTATTATGTTAAATACGCACGGGAAAAAGGAGAAACACTATGGATATTATTACCGTCCGGGCTTTCTTCATGTGGTGCACGATTATTGACGGGGCATTGCTGATTCTCTCGTCCCTGATTTGTGCCTGCGCAGGTGATTGGGTCTATCGAGCACACAGCAGATGGTTCCCAATCTCCAGGGAAGCCTTCAACGTAGCAATCTACTCTTTCATCGGGTTGTTCAAGATCTTTTTTATGGTGTTCAATCTCATTCCCTATATTGCCCTGGCGATAGTAGGATAAGATGAAACGTATTGTTGATTAATCTTCTCCGGTATGCTAACTTCATATCAAACTTGTGCCATGGGCAGAAACCCTCAACCTATTCGTGGCCAATAATCAGTGTTAATCCGTGTAAATCAGTGTCTAACAAGTCCGTGTCCGTCCGTGTCTTTATAATCTCCATGGCGCTCGTCTTGACCGCTGGAGCATTCGATTGGCAACCTCATCACCGACAAAGTTTTCTTTGGCCGGGTCCCATTTCAGCTTACGCTTAAGCAGCATTGCAATATTACCCAGATGACAGATAGTAGCCGTACGGTGCCCGACCTCAGCCGGGGCAATCGGCTCCTTTCGGCTCTTAACGCAGTCCAGAAAGTTCTGTATGTGGTCACGGCTTTTATAAAGGTGGATTTCATCCGGCTTAATAGTTTCCTGTTTCAGCGACTCCGGCCTGCATATCATGCCTTCTCTGCTCACATCTATCCATCCATCCGACCCGACAAACCTCGTATTTGAGCCGCCGGTTCTGCATACTAATTTGACACCGTTGGCATATTTGGCCTCGAATTTCACCTTTTTCGCCGTTGTAAAAAGCCCCGTCTCCGGAAACACCCCTTCTCCAGTTATCTTGACCGGCCCGGTATCATCCGTCCCAAGGCCCCACTGGGCTATATCGATATGATGCGCCCCCCAGTTGGTTAACTGCCCGCCGCCATAATCGAATATAAATTTGAATTGATAATGGCATCGCTGATGGTGGTACGGCGCCCACGGAGCATGGCCGAGCCAGAGGTCATAATCGAAACCCTCCGGGACCGGCTCCGGCGTCCAGGTCGGCTCGCATCCTCTGTTATTGCTGGGAATCATCACCAGCACCGTATGCACTTCGCCTATCCTGCCGTTGCGAACCAGCTCGCAGGCAAAGCGGAAATTATCAGATGATCTTTGCTGAGAGCCGCTCTGCAGTATTGCCCCGTACCGCTTCACCTCATCCACAAGCGCACGGCCTTCGGCTATCGTCAGAGTAAGCGGCTTTTCGCAATACACATCCTTGCCCGCCCGGACCGCTGCAATCGAAATCGGCACATGCCAGTGGTCGGGTGTTGTATTTACAATCGCGTCGATATCATCACGCTGTAAAAGCTCACGAAAGTCTTTATAGCACGCTTTTTTATCCAGCCCTGTTAACTGCCTGGCCTCCTGGAGATGGCCGGCGTCAACATCACAAAGAGCGATTACCTGCGAGCCGGATTTCCCCTGGAATTCCTGCACATTGATTTTTCCCATTATTCCAACACCGATGGCGCCTATTGTAATCCGGTTACTCGGTGCATCTGCTGCGAACACTGAGGATGGTACAATTGTCGGCCAGGCCAAAGCCGCACCGGCAGCCATCACCGAACCTTTCAGGAATCCCCGACGGCTCAGCCGTCTCGAATCTTGCAGGTCTGTTCTTTTACCTTTCATTGCTTTTCACTTTTCCTGTTTGACAGAGAAAATTCCTTCAACGAGATTCGAGATGTGCCTTTGGTTTGTCGTCTGTAGTCTTGAGTCTATATCAATCTTCTTCTTTTTTCTTTGCGTATTGTGCGATGATTTGTTGTTGTATATTAGGCGGGACGATTTCATAATGGCTCAGTGTCATTGCGTAGCTGCCGCGTCCGCCGGTAACGCTTTTTAGCTGGCTGTTATACTGGGTAACTTCGGCTAACGGCACCTGTGCTTTAATAACGATAAAATTGCCTGCCAGCATATCCTGGCCTTGCACTCTTCCGCGTTTTGAGGCAAGGTCGCCGGCGATATCGCCGACATTTTCTGCCGGGGCGGTAACTTCGATATTGACTATCGGCTCAAGCAGGACCGCCTTTGCTTTTTCCAGGGCGTCGACAAACGCACCTTTGCCCGCCGCCCGAAAGGCAACTTCCTTCGAATCAACGGGGTGGTGCTTGCCGTCGTAGATGGAAACGTGTATATCCTGCAAAGGAAAGCCGCCGACGATGCCGGCTTGCATTACCTCGTTGATGCCCTTATGGACGGCGGGTTCGTATTGGCCGGGGATGGAGGCGCCGAAGATGTCCCAGCTGAAGTCCAGCGGCGGGTCGGAATTTCGCTCAGCGGGTTCTACACGGAGATAGACTTCGCCGAACTGGCCGGCTCCACCGGTCTGCTTTTTGTGGCGGTAGTGACCTTCGGCTTTTGCGGTAATCGTTTCGCGGTATGGAATCTTTGGCTCTTTTGTGGTTACCGACAGCTTGGAGTGATTCTGCATCTTTTCGAGCGTTATACGCAGGTGCAAATCGCCGAGTCCGCTGGCAACAAGCTCTTTTGTCTGCAGGTCGTGTTTTATCTTAAAGCACGGGTCCTCCTCGCACAATCTCTCCAACGCGCTGCTGATTTTTTGCTCGTCTCCTCTCGAAGCAGGCTCAAGCGCCAGAGAGTACATCGGCTCCGGTACCGACGGCTGCTCAAAGACGCCGGCAACATTACCGTCGTGGATTAAGTCTCCGATTTGCAGCTCCTCGACTTTAGATAACGTTATGATGTCACCAGCTATACCGGCATCGATTTGGCTGGTTTCGCCGCCCTGGGATTTTAAGATGTTGCCAGGCCGAATAGATTTCTTTTCGTCGTTGCGGTGTAAATTAGTGTCCGAAGTAATTTTGCCGCTGAAAATGCGAATGGTAGAGTATTTCATATTTGAGCGTGGGTCGAACGCGACGCGAAATACCAATCCGGCTAACGGTCCTGCAGGGTCGGCTTTTAGCTGCGTTTGCTTGTCGCCGTCTTTAAGAACGGCCGGCTCTGCCTGGGAAGGTGAGGGAGTGTATTTTGCAATAATATCAAGCAGCTCGGTAATTCCGACCTCTTTGCGGGCATTGGTGAAAACTATCGGGATTAAAGTGCCGGATTTCAGGGCTTCGACAAATACCGAGGCGATTTTTTCAGCACCGATTTGCTCACCGCCGAGATAGCTTTCCATAAGCTCATCATTCGCTTCTATGACACTTTCGATTAGCTCGGTGTGGGCGCCGGCGACATCCATCACAGGTGATTCGCCGGAATCATTCTCGATGCAGTCGATGACAGATGATTTGTCCGCAGACGGTAGATTAGCGCAGCGGCATTGCGAGCCGAAAGTCTCCTGAACGGCCTTAACAAGTTCGGGAAGGTCGGTGTTTTCGGCGTCGATTTTATTTATGACGATGAGCGGCGAAACCAGAGCGTTTTTGGCCAGCTCAAAGAGCTTTAGAGTGTTGATCTCAATGCCGGCGGCGGCACTGATAACTACTACGGCTGTTTCGGCAGCAGGAATTGCCTTTATGGCAGGGCCAACAAAATCAGGTGAGCCGGGTGTATCGATGATGTTGAGCAGCTTGCCGGCGTGCTCGACGTGAATTACAGAAGACTGGATTGAATGCTGGTGCTCCTTTTCTTCATCATAGTAATCGCAGATGCTGGTTTTGTCGTCAACGCTACCGAGACGATTCGTTGCGCCGATTTTGTGCAGGATTGCCTCTGCGAGCGAGGTTTTGCCGCTTGAAGCGTGCCCTAAAAGAACGATGTTACGGATGTCGCTGGTATTAGCCACTTTTCGGCCTCCATTAGATTATTTCAGGTTTTATTAAACAGCTT
>CAZMSP010000104.1:0-7085 GCA_964568985.1 uncultured Pirellulales bacterium | reverse complement strand
GGCTGCTTTTCCGGCTATAGCTTCGAGAATCAGGTCAAATTGGCCTTCCTGCCGAAGCTCGGATGCAATTTGCAGGCATTTGTCCTTATCGTGTTCGGTGTTGTAGTAGCTGACAACCCAGGGGATATAAATACGAGCGGGCAGTGGTTCGGATGGATAAAGATAACGGAAGACTTGGGCGCAGTATTCGTAGGTCTTCGCTGCTGTATCATAGAGCTGTAGCTGCTCAGCATATCGCGCAAAGGCAATGGCAGCATCAATATCCAATGGATTTTCGCGTAGTATTAGCTTTAGATTTCCAAAATATATGGCAGGGTTAATCTCATCAGGTATAAGTTCAATCAGCTTTGCAAAGGCCAGCTTATTATATTCATTGCTGCTATAGGCCTTTATAAGGTAGTATTTGGAAGATTTTAAATCGGCCTTTTCTGCCATCAACATGCCAACTAAACATTCCAAATCAGAGCGTATAACAATGTTCTTACTGCCAATGCTCTTTAACAGTCTTTTAAGAAGTATCTCTCGCTCCTTACGAGTGTTTAATTCTTCGAGTAAATATCGGATTGCCGTTCTTACCACGTCAAGGTCAGCAGATTCGGTTACGTAATTCTCAAGTGTATAAAAAATCACCTCTGCGTAATCTGGCCTTGAATGTTGACTGGCAAGCTTTAGCAGCAGCGGACGGAGATAGCTGTCTTTGCTGCCTAAGTTCATAGCGGCGTTTAAGAGTATAGTTGCCTGTTCGGCCTCGGCCGCTCCTGTGTTTTTAGAATTGGCCAGCTCATAAGCTATTTCGCAAAATCTTTGGCCGACAGATGGTGAAAATAACTGTAAGCTCGTAGCTGAAATGACAGGGGGCGATGAATCACTCAATGTCCCAAAGTCTATTCTCTTCTCTGCTGAATCTGTCCAGTTGCGGCTCGGCGCTTCTGGCACCGGCTGGTTCTCACCGCCGGCGAAGCTGGGTTGCCAGGACGGGTCGCCGAGGTGAGTTATTTGTTTGGTTGAGCTTTGGGCCTGGCAAGTCAGACAGAGAAAAATAAATACTGGGAAAATTAAAAAAGACTTGGCTTTAAGCATTTTACTCTCCAGTAAGCCCCGTTAGAAGTAAAACACCAAAAGCACCTGTCCTGTTAACGACAAGGTCTTCTAACGGGGTAAAACTACATCCCCCTTCTTGCTTTCGCACCCGTGCCTGCGGCTACCCGACGGGTGCAGGCAAGAAAACAGGGGGGCCTTAACATATTATCGGGCGGATATTACCTGTTGCTTTAGATATAAAATGCTAATTGAAGTTCCGTATTTTTTATCGTCTAACCACCCTTTTTTGCGCTTAACTTTTATATCACCTTGGCTTTTGGCTGTCAAGTATTGAATTGTATAAAAAACGCATTTTGTTATCAAATCAATTATTACTTTTTCTGTTTCTCTCTGTGCTGCCTGTCACCAAAGACAGTACCTCAATGTGTAATAATTTTGCTGATAGCAGATACACGACTGCCGCCGAAGGAATAATCAGAAGCAATTTGAATATATCAGCCCAGTTTTTTGACAGCCAAAGTGCAATTATTATTGTGCCTGACATACATAGTGTCGCTGCAATTGTTTTAACTAATGTCCGGACCAGTCCCTCTAATATATGTGAGCTTAATCCTTGCTTTCGCAGAGACCGATGAAAAATAACAACCATTATCACAACCTGCAAATATGAGCAAATTGCTGTCGAAAGCGCTAATCCTCCTGTTCCCAGGGGCCAGATGAGAGTCAGGTTCAAAACAATATTCAGACCAACCGCTATCATTGCGCTTCGCATTGGTGTATGAGAGTCCTGCATCGAGTAAAATGCACGGGTGGCAACCTGCTGGGCAAAATAGCCGCACAATCCCAGCGCATAAAATAGCAGTGTCCAGGCAACCAATGAAGTGTCGTCACGGACCTGGCCGAATTGCCCATGCTCAAAAGCAAGCGAAATTAATGGCCTGGCTATCACTATTAGTCCTATGGCCGCAGGTATCGCGATAAAGATAGAACTGCGTAGACCTTTTGAGACCGTCCTGCATAGCCCTGTGAAATCTTTCTTTGCTGCGTAGGAGCTCATCACCGGAAAAATTGCTGTAGCCAGTGATATTCCAAACACGCCTAACGGCAGTTGATATAGCCGTTGGGCATAATATAGATGTGATACTGAGCCACGTGCCAGGGGATATGCTATTTCTTTACCCAGCAGTATGAAAGACATCCCTTTTTCTGCTGAGCTGGAAAACCACCACGCAATAAGGTCGTCGGCCAGGGTATTTATCTGCGTTACCGTCAGGCCCAATATCATCGGCCCCATCAGGATTATGATTTTTCTAAAGCTATCTGAATGAATCCGCCACGCCGGCCTTATAGAAACACCGACGGAACGAAGCGGCGGAATCTGTATCGCAATCTGCATAATCCCGGCAATGACTACAGCAACAGCCACGAAAAAGACCTGTTGTTGCGGCTTGATTTGAAATGCCCAGCCGGTTAGCAGTAAACTTGCGATGATGAAAATGTTCAGCACTATCGGGGCGGCAGCCGGTGTTGCAAAGTGTTTGTGCACATTGAGAGTACCAGCCAATATCGCTACTACACAAACCAGAAGCATGTAGGGCAGCATAATTGACATCAGGGATAAAATCAGCTTGGTCTCGCTGGTAGGGCTGAAGAATTTGTAATAGGCCCAAATAGCTCCCTGGCCAATCAAAACTATCACTGCCAACAGCACAAATACTACGGTTACTACGGTATTAATCAGGTGTTTTGCCTCTTCGGGTCTTTTTGTGAGTTCTTCGCTGTATACCGGAATCAATGAAGCCGATGCTGCTCCTTCACCGAACAATCTCCTGGCAAGATTGGGAATCTTAAACGCAATGGCCCACGCATCCAGCAGGGCGCTGGCGCCGAAGAAATGGCTGTATGCTATGTCCCGCGCGAATCCGAATATCCTGCTGACCGCCGTAAGAGAAGCAATTTGTCTAAAGCCCTTTATCATTAGTTCCTCAAAGTAAGCTGAAAAGAATGCAAAAATCAAAGATTAAAAATCAAAATTGTGGAATCGCCGCAAAGCGGCGATGACTTCCTTAAATTTTACATTTTGATATTTGATTTCTAATATTTCCGTTTTTAGACACTTTACACTTTTGGCGCCACGCTAAATGGTCTGCACCGCCCCACATTATTTAACAATCCTATAGAAGCCATACTGACCAGCAGGCTCGAGCCGCCGTAGCTTACTAATGGCAAAGTCAGGCCTGTAATCGGCATCAGGCCCATTGTCATACAGACATTGACGATGACCTGAATTGTAAACATTGCTGTTATACCGACCGCAAGTAATCTGCCGAACGGGTCTGTATTGCTGACAGCGATTTCCAATCCACAGCTGATAATAATAACGAAAAGTGTTAACAATCCGAGACAGCCCCATACGCCCCATTGGTGCGCGATAATAGCGAATATGAAGTCGTTGTGCCTTGCAGGAAGAAAATTGTATTTGATAAATGGTCCTTGTCGAAAGCCATATCCTTTCGCGTGATTCGTTCCGCCGGAGGCAACCGCGTGTTTTGAGCGAATCAAATGATAGCCCCAGTCGTTCTTCCATTGCTTTGAGCTGAATTTTCTGCCAACAAGAATTTTGCCCAGAGTCGGGTATTGCTCGGCTTTGTTGCGAATCCAGCTGTTTTGCAGCAGCACACTGCTTATTCTGGTTCTCTGGTAAGGCCTCATCTTGTGCCATAGCAGCGGGCTTACCAAAAATGCCAAAATTAATATAATCACCAGGTGTTTTACTTTTGCCCCGGCCATAAACAACATGGTCAGCAAAATTGGCATCATCAGCATTACAGTACCGAGGTCCGGTTCGAGCAAAATTAGTATCATCGGAAGAACCGTTAGGGCAAAAGGCCCAATCAGGGCTCTAAAGTTACGGTAATTACTGCGGTAGCGAAGGTACCATGACAACGCCAGGATATATGCCAGCTTGCAGATTTCCGATGGCTGTATAGCGGGAAGATTCCAGCCTGCTATCTTCAATCTAATCCATCTATGTGCGCCATTAATTTCCGGCACGAAAGGAAGCTCTATTACATACCTGCTGACCAGTAACAGGCCCAGAAGCAGTAGCACAACGGCATATATCCAGTAGCTTACCGCTCCGAACCGGCGGTAGTTAACCATATTAGCTGCTATGAAACCAATCACTCCAATCGCGGCGAATATAAGCTGTTTTTTCCACAGGTTGCTAAAATCTTCGGTTTGGCTGGCCGGACTGGCTTCTGCCGGATGGCCGACCGCATAAATTGTTGTTATTCCGATTGCAATCAACGCCAAAGTTGCTGCGAGAAGGCATAATCGTACAGCTATGAGTCGGCCTTTCAAAAGGTTGTACATAAACAGAAAATAACAAAGAGATGCTAAAATTGCTATATGATATGAACTGGAAAATCGATAAAAAAAATTATTTTGGAAAAAGCGGGTGTTGGTGTCTGGATTATTCTGTTTTGCCGGTAAAACAGCTTAAGACACCGAACTACCCAAATTAACATACAAAATTTTGTTTTTTTTCTCTCTTCCGCCTCTCTTTCCTTGATTTACTCGCAAATTCGTGGTATGTTCCTGTTGTATCTTGAGGGAATAGTTTGTAAGTGTTGTTTTTACCCGTACTTATGTAAACAGACACCAAACAAATGAAGGCAGGGTTGATTTTAAAAAATTTTAGAGATTTTTAGAGATTTTTTGCAATTTTGCTTGACTTTTCCCGGATGTTTGTGCTATTATAAAGTAATTCTTCACCAACACGAACCTGTGCCTACAGTAGTATTTTGGCACGCATTTTCGCCAACCGGCGGGAAAGGAGGAAACTGGGGTAAAACAGTTTGTTCTATTTACCTGGTTATTCCTGCTGACCGGGAGCGCTTAGTTCAGCAGTTAAAGTGTTTGTGTTTAAGTACCAGAAACTGAACGAGCGTGCCAAAAGGTAAATTGTTTTGGTGCAGGATGTATAAGCCAAGATAGTGCAGAGTGTGTGGTTCTGCGAAGAGGAAAAGAAAGGAAGGTTGTACTATGAGAAAGGTTAGTTTAATCCTGGCAGTTCTTTTGTTTGCAGCACCAGCCTGGGCAGCAAATGTTACTGTCACAGCTACGCAGGTGGGTGATACGAACGAGGTTACCATCACGTATGTTACAGATGGGAATCTGCCGAGGGCGTTTGCTTTGGCTGTCGAAGTCAATGACGGGGTTACCATTGATATTCTCACACCTAACCATGAAGGTGAGAGTACTGTGGCTTTGAAGGGCTACGGGATATTCCCCGGCACCATTGACATCAACGATAGTGGCGATGTCAATGATTACGGTACGCCGGTCGCTCCGAATACCCCTCCCGATAATCCGGGACAGTTGGGCTCTTCCAGTATTGTTATCGAGATGGGCTCGCTGTACGATGTCAATGACTCTAATAACGCCCCCTCACAAAGCGGTACGCTCTGTAGCTTTAATGTCAGCGGAGAGTGCTATGTGAATCTTGCTGAGGAGGACACTTATCGCGGCGGCATAGTGATGGAAGACCCCGATGAAACGCCCAGTGTAGCTTTGAATGGCTGCTGGGTAATCCTGCAGAATGACTGCTTGATTGGCGGTAATGCCGGTACAAAAGAGAAATCGGATTGGGACGACTGGGGTAAACCTGATTGCTGGTGCTACCAGTACCAGTGCCGTGGTGATATAAACGGCCAGAAGACTACGTTATGGCGCGTTCAGTCAAAGGACCTGACTATCTTCAGGGCGGCATTTTTCCAGAAGGATCCTGAGTTGGCCGCGATACCAAATGGTATCTGTGCCGACCTTAACCATGTAAAGACTACGTTGTGGCGTGTCCAGTCAAAGGACCTGACTATCTTCAGAACGTATTTCTTCGTGAAGGACCCAGGGGTGCCGCCATGCGACGAGGCGCCAATTATAACAGGTCCATATAACTTCTGGACAACACCTCCGTAAGTCTGCCAGGAGACAAAGTGTAAGACTTTGATGAGTTCTTTAAAATTAGGAGAGTTTAATGTTAATAGGAGTAGGGAATTGCGAATGTAATGAAGCATTCGAGTATTTTTGAAAGGAGATTGTGATGAAGAAATTGTTAGCTTTAGTGTTGGTTCTTGGATTGACCTCTATTGCCAGCGCAGCACTGCAGATTTCGATCAACGGCGATTACGACCTTGATTATATAGAAATATGTCCGAGTGATACCATCGTTCTGGACATCGGGACCGATATCCCAATTGTCTCAGGTGGTGAAGGAGAAGGCCAATGGGCCTTGGTTTGTTACACTGATTGTGCTATCATCTCAGACGGCTACGTTGCGATTTCACATGATGACTGGGTGATTGGTATCGAACAGGATGCTGTTGGCGGCGGTGTTGGAGGGCTGCCCGTGGGCGAAAACGGCGTGTGGGGTTATATATACACGTTCGGCGAAGCAATCCCCGTAGGTACTATCTATGATGGGATTGCGTTCCACTGTGAGTCTGAGAACGGCCTGACCTATGTGAGTTTGTTTATGCTCGATGATGATGCAGTGGTTTCTGGCACATGGGATACGGTAATTATCAACCAGGTTCCTGAGCCGGCATCAATGCTGCTGCTTGGTCTTGGAGGTCTTTTGCTGCGTCGTCGTAAATAGACGCTGGCCTTGAGCCAACAGAAGTAGTTCATAAAAGAGGCAGGTCTTGTTGACCTGCCTCTTTTTTTCTTGCAAACTGGCACCTTTGCCTGTAAAATACCACTTTAGCTTAGCGATTGGTTGGAGAACAAAACTATGAAAAGAGTATTATCAGTTTTAAGCTGCCTGTTTGTAATATTTCTATTTGCTGGCTGTGGCCAGCAGAACCTCAGAACGTCAAATCCACCACCATCGGCAGGTCAGAAGAACGAATTCCCTGATTTCCTGGTTGGTGTCTGGCAAGCCGACAAGAATAACTGGGCGTTCAAATTTGAACGCGATGGCACTATTTTAAGACTGGTGCACATGCTCGCAGGGCCTGTAAAGATGGAAGAAGGCGGGATAT
>CAZMSP010000103.1:0-7200 GCA_964568985.1 uncultured Pirellulales bacterium | reverse complement strand
ATTCCCTTGACAAAAGGCGGCCAAAAAGGTAAACTATTCGTTATAGAAGCATAAATAAAAAATGCGTATTTAGACAGATTTCGTATATCGGTTTTTATAAGTACCGAAACCGAAGAGGAGAGTGTGGTGAAGGGTTCAACTCTTCAAGAGACAATTTACACTTTCCTGAGAGCCTATTTTGTAATTAGTGGCAAAATTGGAACTCTCTTACTGTCGTTACCTTCAAGCCGCCAAGGCGGGTACTGGAGAAGAGGCATGTCATTATTGTATCAGAGGAAGGTAGTTGTAAAAGAGGGCTGAAATGGGCGGGAAAAAAATAAGCTCCTGGTTTGCAATATCAATGTTGTTATTAACAATGGTGGGGTCGAGTTTCGCAAGACAAATCTTTGTTGACGCCAATGCCACCGGGAACAACAATGGGTCAAACTGGACTAACGCCTACACCTCTCTGCAGGACGCACTGGCTGCCGCCTCAAGCGGAGACAAGATTCTGGTGGCCAAGGGCACCTATAAACCTGACAACGGTAGCGGAATCACAGCTAAAGATCGCAGCGCCACATTTAAATTGATAAACGGCGTAGTTATTAACGGTGGCTATGCCGGTTATGGTGAGCCAAAACCAGATGCACAAGATATTGATGCGTATACAACAATCCTCAGCGGCGATTTGAATGGTGACGATGAACCGAACTTTGTTAACTATAGTGATAACAGCTACAACGTAGTGACAGGTTTTGGGACCGACAAAACAGCCGTACTGGACGGATTCACCATCATCGACGGTTGTTCCAACAGCAATGGCGGTGGCATGCACAACTATAGAGGAAGCCCCACACTGAAAAATTGCACATTCAAAAGAAACTTATCGCTTTTCGGAGGAGGAATGTACAACGACCAGAGCCATCCCACGCTGAACAACTGCACCTTCATTGAGAACCTGGCAGGCGAAGCCGGCGGCAGCATATATAATTGCACAAGCAGTCCAACACTGACCGACTGCACATTCAACGAGAACTCGGCACAAAACAGTGGAGCAATGGCCAACTACTTAAACAGCAATCCGACGCTTACTAACTGTACGTTCAAGGAGAACACGGCAAACTACGGCGGTGCAATGCGCAACTACAGTAGTAATCCGAAACTGACGGGCTGCACTTTCATTGAAAATTCGGCCAATGGCGATGGCGGCGGGATGAACAATAACAGCAGCGCCCCAGTATTAGAGGGTTGTTTATTTATTAAAAACTCAACAGAAGGCAATGGTGGCGCTATACGAAACTACCAGAGCAACGCGCAACTAACCGGCTGTACACTTACTAAAAACTCCGCAGGACAACTCGGCGGAGGAATATCCAATTGTGAAAACAGCGACGCAACACTTGCCAAGTGCATCCTCTGGCAAAACAGTGACAGCAGCGGCGATGAAGAAACAGCCCAGATTTATCTCTTAAACAGCACACCGGTCATTAACCATTGCTGCGTTCAGGGCTGGACAGGCAAATTAAACGGCAGCGGCAATTTCGGTGCAGATCCACTGTTTGTGGACCCAGACAACGGGAACTACCATCTATCACCTAGTTCACCATGCATCACTGCCAGTGATGCAAATCAAATAGCAATAAAAGAGCAGGCTAAGCAAATAGAGGAGGCTAAGAAACTGGAGCAGGTCAAGAAACTGGAGCAGGCTAAGAAACTGGAGCAGGCCAAGAAACTAGAGCAGGCCAAGAAACTGGAGGAGGCTAAGAAACTAGAGCAGGCTAAGAAACTGGAGGATGCCAGGAAACTGGAGAAGGCCAAGAAACTGGAGCAGACCAAGAAACTGAAGCAGGCCAGGAAGCTGGAGGAGGCCAGGAAACTGGAGAAGGCCAGGAAACTAGAGCAGGCCAGGAAACTAGAGCAGGCTAAGAAACTAGAGCAGGCCAAGAAAAGCGGCATCAGCAAGGATAGCAAACAAGCGGATATTGGAGTCCAAAAACACGAAAAACAACATCTGGTGCCATCTGTATATCCCACCATTCAAGCAGCTATCGATGCTGCTTACGACGGAGACGAAGTTATTATCAGCCCCGGTGTTTACGCTGGTCCCGGTAATCAGGATATCGACTTTAAGGGTAAGGCCATCACTATCAGGAACACCAATCCCCAATTGCGAGATGTGATCGTTGCAACGATTATCGATTGTGAAAACAAAGGCCGAGGATTTTATCTCCATAGTGGCGAAGATACAAACTCAATCATAAATGGTTTGACTATCATAAATGGCAACGCAACAAACGGTGGTGCAATATTCTGCAAAGACAGCAGCCTGACGCTGAAAAACTGCATGGTCAGAAACAACTCATCCAAGGATAATGGCGGTGGTATGTACAACGATAACAGCAATCCAACTATATCAAACTGCACATTTATTGGGAATTTTAGCCACTACGGCGGCGGGATACATAACATTAACAGTAATCCGACAATAACTAATTGCACATTTAGAAACAACAAGGCCAAATACGGTGGCGGGATAAACAACCACGACGGCAGCAGCCCGACGTTGAAATACTGTATGTTCAACAATAACTCGACGACCGACCACGGTGGGGGGATGGACAACTACGATAGCAGCCCAACACTGACTAACTGTGTATTCACCAGGAACTCAACTAATGGTAACGGCGGCGCGATGTTCAACCAAGGTAGCATAACAACATCAACCAACTGTACATTCATCGAGAATGCAGCCGACGACAACGGCGGCGGGATATTTAATTTATCCGGTAAAGCAACGCTGACCAACTGCAAATTTAGAGGCAACATAGGCAACTATCACGGCGGCGGAATGTTCAACAGCAAAAGCAGCCCAACACTGACAAACTGTACGTTTAACGCAAACTCTGCTAACAGCAACGGAGGCGGAATATATAACCGTGAAGGCAGCCCGATACTAACCAACTGCACGCTCAGCGGCAACTCAACCAACGGCAATGGTGGCGCTATATTCAATAACAACAGCCCCACACTGACAAATTGTACATTCAGCGGTAACTCCGCAAAGACAGGCAGCGTAATGTACAACGACAGCTACAGTTTTAATTGCAAACCGACGTTGAACAATTGCATTTTTTGGGACAACAGAGACAAAGGCAAGGCGATTGAGTCAGCTCCGATATATGGCGGCGTACCGCTCGTGACTTTCTCTTGTGTTCAGAAAATTGACCTGGACGACCCGAATGCGTATCCAGGCATAGGCAATATTAAGGACAACCCCTGTTTTGTCAAACCGGGCTATTGGACATACCCTGATAATCCGAACGCCCAAGCCAAACCAAACGGCCCAAATGCTGCCTGGGTTGAGGGGAATTATCACCTGCGGCCGGATTCACCCTGCATCAACGCCGGAGACCCGAAGTCGGACTTTTCAAACGAACCTAAGCCGAACGGCGGCAGAGTCAATATCGGCGCTTATGGAAACACCCCGGAAGCTGCTTCTAAAAGCAATGCAAGACATTCGGCTGAGCACGGTCGAAGCCCTATCCCGCCCCAAACTGGCAACCCCGCTGCTTTCTTGCGAAAGCAAGAAGGGGCTGTCCCAGCTGACAGGACCAGGGATGAAGTTGAAGCCCCCACCCCTGTCTTCCAAGCCCCAGCGACTCCCGTCGCTATACGGGGCTGCGGGCGACAAGAAGACGTGGGGGGGAATGAACCTTCCGCTGACAAAGAAGACCGTGGAGTTATATGGTGGAAGGATTTGGGTTCAGTCAAAACTGATGCAGGGAAGCGCATTTTACTTCACATTACCAAAGAAAGAAATGGGGGTTAAAGATGAGCTATATAAAGCCAATATTACTTATTGAAGATGACCGCATCGATGCAATGATGGTAAAGCGGGCACTTAAAGACTTGAAGGTTACAAATCCCCTGGTCCATTCAAACAATGGCAAAGAAGCTCTGGAGTATTTGAGAGATGAGGATAATATACAGCCGTGCGTTATTCTTTCGGACTTGAATATGCCAAAAGTCAAAGGCGTCGAATTCCTGAAAGATATCAAGGCCGACGAGAGGTTGAAAAGGATTCCCGTTATTATTTTAACTGTATCGGCCGAGGAACAAGATATCATCGAAACCTTCAACTTAGGTATAAGCGGTTACATTGTTAAGCCCGTTGATTATAAGAAGTTTGTGGAGGCAATCAGGACAGTTGCTTTGTATTGGACTCTGAGCAAATTACCCTGTTGAGGATGAAAAATCAAAAATACTCGTGCTTCGCAGAGTAGCATTAGATACAGACTTGTCCGGCTACGGCACGCTTCCTGCTTCGGCGGAGCACTTCGCAGAGACGAGCCGCCGTGACAAACTATCCTATCATCTCAAGAGTTGCTAAAGCAGCAAACCTATCGTCAGCAATCTCAAAAACCCTGTCGAGACAGGTCATCGTAAAAAACACCTTTGATTGCAGTAGAAATCCCACAAAGAATAAGCCGACCCCCGCGTCTTCCTGTCGGAAGACAGGAGCGGGGGGACTTTTCAAAGGAACCTCAGCCGAATGGCAGCAGGATAAATATCGGCGCATATGGAAACACGCCGGAAGCAACTTCCAACTCGTCTGGGCGTTCGCCGCGGTGCGACCGCCAGCCGTGCCAGAGACGGCCTGCTGCGACAGTGCGAGCACGTCTCGGCAGGCGTCGCAACGGGGAGCCAGCCGGAGTCCGAAGGTGGAGCAGCCATCAAGCCCGAAAACCTTTATTATCGAATACCCATCTTTAGCTTAACTAACCGGTGGGATAATGGACTTTTATCATTTTGAGCCCTTCTCATCAGGCGATTTTTCATATCCATTTTCCTAACCATCGCATTTTCAAGTACTTGCGGTTCGATATCTATCTACTTAAAACCACAATTTGAGTAAAAGTCAGGTTGTAACAAAAATATCAAAGATGTCGTTTATGAGGCCTGTAAAGAAATACTCCTGAAAAGCAGGGAGAAATAGATAAAACCGGAAAAAAATGATAAAAAATATTGTGAATTTGGGCAATTTTTTTCTTGACTTTACTACAAAGTCCTATACAATCCCGATTTGTTAAGGATAAACGAGTCCAGAGGATTACAAGGACGTTCCACACATCTTTCTACTCATAGTAGTACAAGCGCATGAAGATGGAGTTAAGAATATGTGCGCTAGGATTATGAAATGGTTTTGGAGGAGCCAAAAAGATGAAGAATTTATTGATTATTTGTGCGGTAGTAATACTGAATTTAGCAGTCTTGGCACCCCAGAGCAAAGCGGGGAATGTGGTCGACGGAGCAGTACTTCCCTTTCCCTCGCTGGGCGGGACTGGGACAGTTGACGTGTATGGCCCGGGGTTCGGAGTGAGCACGAAGGAGTTCACCAGCGTTGATTCCATCATCATCGAATTCACGGTCGAGAATGACCCAATACCGGGAATGGGGTTTATCAATGCCTTTACGGAAACCGTGACAAACTCAACAGGTCTTGATTGGATTGACTATCACTTTGAGTTCGTGCCTTTGGTTGGGGGTGATGGCCTATACTTTGAAGCCCAGCCGTCGCAGCCCGGCCCGGTCGCACAATCCAATTGGAAAGATCCCCTCCCTGCCCCATACGTACCGGTTTTTATTACACTTGCTCAGCCCAATGAAGATACGCTGGACTGGTCAGATGGAGTGCTACCGAGCGGCGACACCATGTATTTCGGTATCAGTTTCTACGTTCCAGACGGCATCACGTCATTTCAGTTGATTCAGTACCCAACTGTTCCTGAGCCAGCTACGATTTGTCTGCTTGGTTTAGGTGGATTGGCACTGCTGCGAAGGAAACGCTGATTCGTACCAAAAGTATTGGTTAACCAATGGTTTTGAATCAATTCGGGGCCTATACCAACGAGGGTATAGGCCCTGTTGTATTTAGGATTATGGTGTGCAGCTCGTCTCGGCGCTCGTCACGGCGGAGCGTGCCGCAGCTGGGAAGGCCGAGCCGTAGCTTGTGCCACAGGTAGCCGGGCGCACACCCTATACGTTAGTATCCCTTTTTCGTGTTGATAGAAGTATGAGGTTTCTTATCACTTCGGTGTCCCGGGCGGTGAGCCATCGCTTTTCAAAGTCCTTCTCCTGAGCGACCTGGGCTATAGCCATAAGGACCCTGAGGTGATAATTTCTCTCGTCCTGGCTTCCTACCAGAACAAACATTATCTTAACGGGGTCTTCAGCGTGTGAGAAGCTGATGCCATCGCGGGCTCGGATAAGCAAAATATCGAATTTATTTTCGCCTTCAACTACGATGTGCGGTATGGCAAGACCCGGCTGGACCACTGTGCCGCCCTCAGCTTCACGATGGAGAAATTTCTCAAAGAGAACGTATTCACTTATATCCAATCTCTTTTCCAGTATCCCAGCAGCCTGTCGGAAAACTTTTTCGGCTGTACTTTCACCAGAGATATCCAGGATAACACAGTCTCTTATAAGCCGGTCGAATCTATCTTCGATTACATCATCGCGTTCGAGCAGGATATCCCGCAGCTCCTTCTCAAGGGTGACAGTTTTGAGCTGCCTGTCGGTAACGCGTTCTACGATGTGCATCGCTGCTGATGCCCTACTGACGTGCCTGGAGACATACAGGCCAAACCACGCTGCGCTTAAACCAACAAAGCCGGCGGAAGTCAACAGCGGCACCTTGCCCATATCTATTATCAAAGCGCCGTAAGCGATGATAGCGAGGATATGAATATAGGGATAGAGAGGTGATTTGAACTTCGGTCGATAGCTTTGTATCCTGCTCTCACGCATTATAATCACGCTGGCGTTGGCCAGGATATAAAGAATTATCAGCAGTGTGGAGGCTGTCTTGACCAGTGTTTCAACATCAAGAAAAACAATCGCTGCAATCATAAATCCGCTCGTAAGCAGTATGCTGGCGTGAGGTGTTTTGAACCGTGCGTTTACACGAGTAAGAAAAGGCGGCAGTAATCTGTCTCTGCTCATAGCCATTGGAGAACGCGAAGCTGCAAGTATCCCGGCATTTGCTGTGGTTACAAAAGCAGCTATAGCAGCAAATCCGAGTAATGCAAAACCCAGCGTACCCATAAATTTATCGGCAGCCGTGGATATCGGCAACATAGTTGAATGCAACTCCTGGCCATCAACAACGCCTACTGTAATTGCAATTACGGCAATGTAAAATAACGTTACAACAAACCA
>CAZMSP010000102.1:0-7201 GCA_964568985.1 uncultured Pirellulales bacterium | reverse complement strand
GGGTGCAAAATAGGTGAGAATTCAAAAGTCGGCAAAAATTGTCGTCTTGACAGCAACATTGTTGTTTATCACAACTGCTGTTTAGGCAATAACGTGATTATCCAGGCAAACAGCACAATTGGCTCGATGGGCTTTGGGTATTCGTTTATCGAAGGCAGCCATAAACTCATACCACATAATGGCGGGGTGGTGATTGAAGACTTTGTCGAGATAGGAGCTAACTGCTGCATCGACAGGGCCAAGTTCGGTAATACTGTAATTGGGGCAGGGACAAAGATAGATAACCTCGTGCAAATCGCTCATAATGTAGTAATCGGTAAGGGTTGCCTGATAGCA
The DNA here is from genome assembly GCA_964568985.1 of uncultured Pirellulales bacterium. Taxonomy (GTDB): domain Bacteria; phylum Planctomycetota; class Phycisphaerae; order Sedimentisphaerales; family Anaerobacaceae; genus CAZBWE01. Next base: position 6,865 of record CAZMSP010000102.1, on the reverse strand, counting down.
GGACTGGTCGGTATTTCCGGCAGTTGCAAGCTGGGTGACGGTGTTGTGTTAGCGGGACAGGTTGGCCTGGCGGATAATATCGAGATAGGGGATGGGACGATGATAGGCGCTCAAGCTGGTGTTGTAAATGATGTCGAAGCTGGTCAGCAAGTAGCCTGGACACCTGCTGTTGATAAGAGAAAAGCATTTCGGGTAATTAGTTTAATGATGCGTCTGCCGGAGCTGGCGGAGCAGTTAAAGCAATTGGCCAGAAGGATAGAAAAACTGGAGAAGGATGAAGATTAGCCACAAAGTCACGAAGACACACAGAAAAGAGAAGTGAACTAAAGTGCCTAAAGTGAGCTAAAGTAGAAAAATAGTCCGTAACTTTAGGCACTCCAAACTTTAGACACTTTACACCTTTTAGTGTCTTAGTGGCAAAATTTGTCTGACGACAGTCAAGATAATATGAAACTGCAAAAGACGATAAAAAGCGAAGGTAAGTTGCACGGTCGTGGTTTATTCGGAGGCAAAGAGGCGAAGGTTGTCTTTCGTCCGGCTCCTGTGGATACCGGGGTGGTTTTTGTGCGGACTGATGTGCCGGAGGCGGTGCGGATTAGTGCTGTTGCGTCTAATCTTGCCGAGCGAAGTCGTCGCACAACGATAAAAAAAGGGTCTGTCAGCATAGAAACCATCGAGCATTGTTTGGCTGCGGTCAGTGCGATGGAGATTGACAATTTAATAATTGAGGTTGATGGTCCGGAGATGCCGGCTCCGGATTGCAGCAGCGCCGAGTATTTCAAGGTTCTAAAGCGCGTCGGGCTTACTGAGCAGCAGGAAAAACGCAAAGAGTATGTTATCAGCGAGCCGATTAGTATTATCGCTGGTGACGCATCCATATATGCTCTGCCATACAATGATGATGGATTAAATATCACTTTTGACCTGGATTACGGCGGGCACACTGGTATTGGTAGGCAGATTTTTAGTTGTCAGCTTACGCCGGAGGGCTTTGAAAAGAATTTAGCGCCTGCACGGACCTTTTTGCTCGAAGCTGAGGCCAAGCAGTTTCGGGCCCGCGGGATGGGAACGCACGTTAGTCCTCGCGATATTCTGGTTATTAACTCAGACGGGCCTGTTAAGAATAGTTTCAGATTTCCCAACGAATGTGTCAGGCATAAGATTGTAGATTTGATTGGCGACCTTGCATTGGTAGGTCGGCCGATTAAAGGCAGGATTGTTGCCTATAAGAGCGGCCATTCGCTGAACCAGCAGCTTGTGAGAAAGCTGTACGAGGCGGCCCAGCGGCAGGAGCGGATGCAAAAGTACGGGACTGATGCACTTCTGGATATTCGGCAGATTGCTAAAATTCTGCCTCATAGATACCCGCTTTTGCTGGTGGATAAGATAGTTGAAATCGAGGGTGACGTACGAATAAAGGGCATAAAGAATGTAAGTATTAATGAGCAATTTTTCCAGGGTCATTTTCCCGGCACGCCTATCATGCCCGGTGTTCTCATCGTAGAAGCGATGGCGCAGGTGTCGGGCTTATTGTTCGCGCAGAGACTGGAACTCACCGGCAAGTTAGCGGTGCTGTTGAGTATGGATGCCGTTAAATTGCGTAAAGCGGTTGTCCCCGGCGACCAGCTTATCCTTACCGCTGAAACGGTGCGACTCCACAAGAGAAGCGCTCATTGTCGGTGTAAGGCGATGGTAGGCGATTCGGTCGCTGCTGAGGCGCAAATCAAATTTATGCTTGTTGATGAAGAAAGAGTATGAGGAAGACCCAGGGCCGCAAACATAAGGCCACAGACCTTGGGTCTTGAGTCTGGAGTATGAGATGATACAGATACATCCAAGCGCAGTGGTTCATAGGGATACTCAATTAGCTGAGGATGTTACAATTGGGCCTAATTGTGTTATTGACAAGGGGGTTTCAATTGGTGCCGGTACGGTGCTTGATGCTAATGTAGTGATTAACAAGGGTGTCAGGATTGGTCGTAACAATCACTTTTTTCCTAATTGTACGATAGGTTGCTGGCCGCAATTGCTTAGCCTGAGTGGAGATGATGAAGTTGGAGGACTTGTCATAGGCGATAACAACATCATTCGAGAACAGGCAACAATTCATCCGAGTGTTTATAAAGATGGATCGACCAAGATTGGAAATGATAATCTGATTATGATAGGAGTTCACATCGGGCACGACTGCGAACTTTCCGATAAGACTGTGATGAGTAACTATACGCAAATTAGCGGGCATTGCAGGATTGAGACCGGTGTTTGGCTTAGTGGTATGGTTTTATTACATCAGTTTGTTACAATAGGCAAGTGGTGCTACGCCGCAGGACTTGCCGGGATTAATCGGGATGTGCCTCCGTTTCTTGTTGTCAGTGGGCATTATCCGCCGAAGGTAAGAGGGGTAAATAAGCGGGGTCTGGAAAGAGCCGGCTTGAGTGAAGACCAACAGAAGAAGATATTCGAGGCGTATCAAAAACTCTATCGCCAAGGCGGCACACTGCTGGAAAATGCGATGGCTTTGTCAAAAGAAGACGGACTCGATGAGAATATGCGTGCTATGATTGATGCAATAACCAAAAGCAGCGAGCAGCGATTTGGCAGATACCTTGAAAAGTTCAGACATTAAAAATTGAATGATAATCAGCGAAAGATAGCCAATGGACAAGATAAGAACTGCTGTTGTAGGTGCCGGCAAAATGGGGACGATACACGCGAAGGTTTATGACAGCCTGCCCCAGAACGAACTTGTCGCCGTGGTGGATACCATAGAAGACAAATCCCGGCGTCTGGCCAACCGGTATAACTGTATGGCGGCAACTTCTTGTGCGGATATTCTGGACAAGGTTGATGCGGTAACGATAGCAACTCCGACGGTGACACATCTGGAGCTGGCGGAAATCTTTATCAAAAACAATATTGCGGTTATGATAGAAAAGCCGCTGGCGGCTAATGTCACCGAAGGCAGAAAGATTGTAAATCTTGCGAGAAAGAATGACTGCGTTGTGGCTGTTGGGCATTCCGAACGATGCAATCCGGTTGTCCAGGCAATGAAGCGTCTTGATATTGAGCCGAAGTTTATTGAGGCAACACGTATCAGCCCGTATCCATTCCGCTCGACCGACGTCGGAGTTGTGCTGGATGTGATGATACATGATATAGATATTATTTTGTCATTGGCAGCAAGCAAAATTAAGAAAATAGATGCGGTAGGTGTCAGTGTTATCGACGAGAAAGAAGATATTTGTAATGCAAGAATTGTTTTCGAGAATGGCTGTATTGCAAATGTTACCGCCTCGAGACTGGCGCTAAAAACCGAAAGGAAGGTGAGGGTATTCAGCCGGCAGGCGTATTTAAGCGCCGATTTCTTTAAAAAGAGCGGGATAGTCATTAAAGCCGGCCCGAATGTCGACGTTGTTAAGTGGATAAAAGAACAAAGAGCATCAGGGGGTTTTGACTTTACAGCGGTAAATTGGCCGGACTTGTTGCACATTGAGCAGCTTGATATAGATGATAAAGAGCCGTTGCGTCTTGAGCAGGAAACTTTCTTAAAGGCGGTGGCTGATAAGGCCCTAAGGCCCGAAGTCAGTGTCGAAGAAGGCTTGGCGGCACTTCAATGTGCCGAAAAGATCCTTGCCAGCGTTAAAAGACACAAGTGGAATGAAGAAATAGCATACAGTACATAACGAACATCGAATCGAAGAAGATAGCCTTGAAAGGCATATTTATGACAGGCAGGGTTTGGGTGTGCACATTGTTGACGGCTGTTGTTCTGGGCTTCGGGTGTAAAGAAAAAATCCAGGAGCAGAGCAGACAGCCGAAAGAACATAACAAGCAAACGAAAACGGAGAACAGGCAGGGGAAAATGGTAAAATTACAAACAAATATGGGTGATATCGTCATCGAGCTTAACGAGCAGGCCTCGCCGGTTACGGTAAAGAATTTTCTCAGGTATGTGGAAGAAGGTTTCTACGACGAGGTGATATTTCACAGGGTCATACCGAATTTCATGATACAAGGGGGCGGATTCACTGCCCAGATGGTGCAAAAACAAACGCACCCACCAATCGTTAACGAAGCCGGCAACGGCCTGAAAAACGACCGTGGAACCATCGCAATGGCCCGAACGAACAATCCGAACAGCGCAACTTCTCAATTTTTCATCAATCACAAGACCAGTGATTTTCTAAACTACGTTGAGAATAAAAATCCCGGCTACGCTGTGTTCGGCAGAGTAACAGAAGGTATGAATGTCGTTGATGCAATAGCGGCGGTGAAGACAACAACGCAAAAGGGAATGGGCGATGTTCCTGTTGAGCCGGTGGTGATAAAATCGGCCGAAATAGTACAGAAAAAATAGAATTATGCTTTCAGTTTTAATTTACTGACCAGCTGATGTGCAAGGCGGGTCGGCTCAGGAATTCGGTATTTGGTTGTGCAGTCGAGGGTGATTTTTATTGCATCGGTCAGCAGACACTTATTGCCTATAGAGACAAAGACCGGCTTAACATTGCTGCGGGTTCTAACTACCGCTCCGATAGTCTCATTTCCATCTTTGAGCGGACTGAATGCGCCTTTTTCGGGAGTGGGTTCTTTGTAGGTGCCGGTTAGTCTGCTTTTTGCGCAGCCGATGGTCGGCTTGTTGAAAAAAAGGCCCAGATGTGATGCAAGGCCGAGTCGGCGAGGATGGGCGATGCCCTGGCCGTCGATGAGAAATGCATCCGGCTTGTGTTTTAATTTTTCGACTGCAGCAATGCAAACAGGCGATTCGCGGAGGGATAGCAGACCCGGGATGTAAGGGAAAGTAAGTTCTTCAACGGCATTTGCTGTCTCGATGATTTCAAAGTCGGAAGATTGCGTCGGACACCAGAGTTTTTTTTGTGAAGTTTGAAGCTTTCCGCAGGACGCCTTACGGCGCAAAACAATAACGGCAGCGATAATTCTCTGCTTATCTTTGCTTAGGGCGCAGTCAATACCAGCGATGGTTTTCAGTTGGCTTTTTAATTCGACAAACTGCACCTTTTCGCAGAGCTGTTTTTGCAGGGCTATTGCCTGTGAGTAAGACAGATTCCAGCTATGTAACTTCTTTATTTGCATACTACTTATGTGATTTGTAATCGGTTATTGGTAACTGGTAATTGTTATTTAGTCAATATAAAAACATTTTACCTTTTTGTGCGGTTTTGTTACAATAGTTAGTTTGTGTTATTGTCGAAATTTCAAGGGTTTATAATATTCCAGTAGCAAGGTAATATGGCCAGGCGGGCGGAAAAGGTAATCAGGATTACAGGTGCGGCTGAGCACAATCTCAAGAGCATCAATCTGGAGATTCCGCGTGATAAGCTGGTTGTGATTACGGGGATTTCCGGCTCGGGCAAAAGCTCTCTTGCCTTCGATACCATTTATGCTGAAGGCAGGAGGAAATATGTCGAATCGCTCAGCACCTATGCCCGTCAGTTCCTCGAACAAATGCAAAAACCAGCGGTGGGAGAGATTACAGGCCTTCCGCCTACAATTGCCATTGAGCAGCGAGGCGCCAGCAGTAATCCGCGTTCGACGGTGGCTACAACCACCGAGATTTACGATTATTTTCGGCTGCTTTTTGCCCGTGTTGGTCAGCCGCATTGCTGGGTATGCGGCAAAGAAATTGCCAGCCAGCACTCTTCGCAGATAGTAGAGTCCATACTTACTCAGCCGGAGGGAACGAAAATCCAGATTTGTGCCCCGCTGGTTCGCGGCAAGAAGGGTGAGCATAAAGATGTTTTTGCCGGCATACAACGCGAAGGTTTTGTTCGTGTGCGGGTTGATAAGGCTATTTACGATGTGCGTAATGTTCCGCCCCTGAACAAGAATAAGAAGCATGATATTGCAGTGGTTGTAGATAGATTGATTATTAAAAGCGGGGTTCGCATTCGGTTGGCTGATTCGGTGGAGACGGCGTTGAAATTGGCAGATGGAGTGATTTTAGTGCTTCTTCAGTCCGCTGTAGGCGGAGACGATAAGTGGCAGGAAGTTATCTACAGCGAGAAATTTGCCTGCCCCAAGCATCCACAGGCATCGCTTGAGGAATTATCACCGCGTCTTTTCAGCTTTAATAGTCCTTACGGTGCGTGCAAAAGCTGCGATGGCCTGGGGACGATTCTCGAATTTGACCCCGACCTGATTGTGCCGGATAAAAGTATCTCGCTGGAGCACGGGGCTATTGAGGCCTGGCGCAAGGGCGGCAAAAGGATGAACATTTTCTACAACCGGCTGATTAAAAGGTTCTGCCGGCATATGAGCATTAGTAAGTCGATAGCATTTGAGCGAATACCGAAAGAATGCAAGAGGATTTTGATGTATGGGACGGCACCGGCTGATGAGCAAGAATACGGTTTTGGGTTCGAAGGAGTCATTCCGAACCTGCAGCGGCGATGGGAGAATACCACCAGTGAGTTTGTTAAATTGCGGCTGTCCAGCTATTTTTCAGAGCAGCCCTGCCGAAGTTGCGAGGGCGCACGACTTCGGCCGGAAGCTGTTGCAGTCACTGTGGGAGGCAGGAGCATAAATGAATTAACCAAACTTTCTATCGAAAAGGCGCAGGAATTTTTCAACAAATTGAAATTGGACAAGGAAAAATCCCTGATTGCCTCACAGGTGTTAAAGGAGATAAAGGCCAGGCTGAAATTTATGGTTGATGTTGGACTTGAGTATTTGACGCTGGACCGCAGAAGCGGCACTCTGGCAGGCGGCGAGGCCCAGCGGATTCGCCTGGCAACGCAGGTTGGCAGCGGCCTGGTGGGGGTCTGTTATGTGCTTGACGAGCCGACAATAGGTCTGCACAAGCGTGATAATGGCCGATTGTTGGGGATACTGCAGCGGCTCAGCC
>CAZMSP010000101.1:0-7215 GCA_964568985.1 uncultured Pirellulales bacterium | reverse complement strand
AAGGCGAGCGGATATGGCCTGTGCGGCAGATGATTCTGGCGGCGGATGATTATGCGGAGATGCTCGCACAATTAAGCGCAGCACAAACCAAACAAGAAAAGACGGCAATAGAAAAGAAGTACGCAACCGCCAGGAAACAATTCGAAGGTGCACTCAAAAAGCTGCTGCCCTATCAGCGAAGCGACTTCGAAGGGATATTTAAGGCGATGGCGGGACTGCCGGTTACGATTCGACTATTAGACCCGCCGTTGCATGAATTTCTGCCGCAGGATGAGAAAAGTCAGGCGGAGATGGCAAGGCGACTAAAGGTCAAGCCCGCAGTAGTGAAGGCAAAGGTCGAGCAACTGCACGAGTTTAATCCGATGTTAGGACATCGCGGGTGCCGGCTGGCGGTGTCATATCCCGCTATCGGCAGAATGCAGGCAAGGGCGATTATCGAGGCGGCGTTGAACGTCAAAAAAGCAGGCAAAATCGTTCTGCCGGAGATTATGGTTCCGTTAGCTGGAGCGGTTACAGAATTGAAATTCGTTAAAGATGAGATTATCGACGAAGTCAATAAAGTCTTCAAAGAAAGAAAGACCAAGATAAAATATATGGTCGGTACGATGATTGAGGTGCCGAGGGCCGCACTAACGGCTGATGAGATTGCAACAGAGGCGGAATTCTTCAGCTTCGGGACGAACGACCTGACACAGATGACGATGGGCTTTTCGAGAGATGACGCGGGCAAGTTCTTAGGCGAATATGTCAGCAAGGGCATATACGCAGTGGACCCGTTCCAGTCGCTCGACCAGACCGGAGTCGGAAAACTGGTCGAGATGGGAACAAAATTAGGCAGAAAGACCAAAAAGAAACTGAAGGTCGGTATCTGCGGCGAACACGGCGGCGAGCCGGCCAGTATCGAATTCTGCCATAAGGTCGGTATGAACTACGTTAGCTGCTCGCCGTTCAGAGTGCCGATTGCAAGATTAGCAGCTGCTCAGGCAGCAGTGAAATAGGCGCTCGTAGTTCGAGAAAGAAACCAAAGGCGGCATCCGACTGCCAGACAATATCGAAATTCCTACGATAACCAGCCGAATCGTTGCCGTCTCTGCTGAAGTCGAAAACTGCCCGGATATACCGCTGTGCCAGTATGACAAGGTATTGTTCAATCCAAAAGGTGCCGTGCCCATTGACTTTGAAGGTGATAATCGCCTTTTCGTGGTCGATGTCGAAAACATAGTCGCAGTATTTCGAAAATCATAAAGTCACTCGCCCTGCACTAATTGAGGTAGAACCACAGATTCCTCTCTGACTATCAAATAAAAACTCTCGATTTACCGCTGATAGGCGTCCTGTGGAGGACAATTGGTGCGGGGAAAATCCATATTTTCTGCTTGGCTTTTATTCAACTTCGGTTATTCTATGCTTATATACTTAACATTCAGTTGCTGATTTAAGGCGAGTAGTAATTATATAACAAAAATAAGTTTTTCCTTTAAGTCTCAAAAGATTAAGAGATACGAAAGGAGTCATTTATGAACGGTGAAACAGATGTTCAGGCAGGTAGCATAAGCATCAGAGAATTAAGTTTTCCTCTGTATACCTGCAGAGGCTGGATGAAATTAGTCGGTGTTCTGTCAATCATCGGCGGAGCGATGCAGGTATTAACCATCTTTGGAATCATCATAGCGTGGCTGCCTATATGGACCGGCATTTTATTGTTCCAGTCCGCTAACGCTGTAGGGCAGGCCTACGAAACTGATAGCAAAGCGGCCTTGGCAATAGCCCTTTCCAAGCTAAAAACCTATTTTATCATTATGGGAATCCTAACGCTGATTGGACTAATAGTCTTAGTGTTAGCGTTCTTCTTCGGTTTTTTGGGGGCGGGCTTAGCTGCTTTGTCGCAGAGACAATAGTAAAATCCTGAAACGCCAACAAAGCTAATAAAGTTCAACGAGTTTTCTAAGGGCTGAGACCAAATACTCAGCCATACGAATTTAGTTTGCTGTATCCGGACAGCTTGGGCCTATGAGTACTGAAATAAAAAATACATGGTCTGCCAAAACAAAAAGGAGCATCACCGCATTTTTGCCGGTATCTAAAAGCCGCAAGGGTAAGTGTATCAATTGCGGTGCGTGCTGTAAGCTGCCGAACGTATGTCCCTTCCTAAAATTCGATGCGGAAGGAAAAGCTTTTTGTACTATTTACGACATCCGCCCGTTAAACTGTAGAAAATACCCTCGAACCGAATCCGAGTTTATCACAGCTGATACCTGCGGCTATAGATTCGAATAAAACCCCGCGTAAAATCCACCTTCGCCAAGAGTTCGACGGACAAGTCCGCCAAAAAGACCCGCCAAACGAACGGCAGGCAGGCGACGGACAAACGCGGGGCTAAATAGCTGTGATTGAAGCAATCAAACAAGGGGGTATGTTTAACTTTCCTTGCCTGTCTTTGTTTTTCTTATGGGTTTTTCCTGAGTGAATCGGCTGATGTTGCGCACGGCCTGGCGAAGACGCTGCTCGTTTTCCACCAAGGCAATCCGCATATAATTTTCACCGTTCTCTCCGAAGGCCCTGCCTGGCGCTATTGCGACCTCGGCGTGCTCCATCAGGTCCATCGCATAATCGATAGTTCCCTTGCCTCTCAAATGCTCATCGGACACCTTTGCCCACACGAACATTGAGGCCCGTGGTTTTTCGACCTGCCAGCCGATTCTTGTAAGGCCATCACAGACCACGTCCCGGCGTGAACGGTATTTTTCATTCTGGGCGACAATATCGGCATCACAATTTCGCAGGGCAATGATGCCGGCAATTTGCAAGGCCTGGAATATACCGTAGTCGTAATAGCCCTTTATAGTCGCAAGGTAATCGAGCATATCCTTATTGCCAGCTGCAAAGCCAATACGAAAACCTGCCATATTATAGGGCTTACTCAAAGTAGTGAACTCGACACCGACATCCTTTGCACCCTTGACCGAAAGAAAGCTCGGCGCTTTGTAGCCGTCAAAGCAGGTCTCGCCGTAAGCAAAATCGTGAATGACCGCTATTCCGAACCGCCTTGCCAGAGCTACGACCGGCTCAAAAAATCCCTCGTCAACCGTCATTGCGGTCGGATTATGCGGGTAATTGAGAATCAATAATTTCGGCCTGGGATAAAGATTCTCACAGACCATTGCGATATTGTCGATGAATTTTTCATCACCGCCAAGAGGAACCGATATTACATTGGCGCCGGCTAATGCGACGCCGTAATTGTGAATCGGAAAAGCCGGGTCAGGCACAATGGCAGTATCGCCCGGACCTAACATCGCCAGGCACAGGTGGCTAAAGCCTTCCTTCGAGCCGATGCAGGCCAGCACTTCTGTCTCCCAATCGAGCTGTACGTTCCATTTTTGCTCGTATTTTTTGACGATTTCCTTCCGCAGGCCCTTAATACCTTTTGACGCACTATACCGATGGTTGCGAGGGTCCTGGGCTGCCTCGCAGAGTTTATCAATCACGATTTGAGGAGCACTATCGGAAGGATTGCCCATCCCCAAATCGATAATGTCCGCACCTTGCTGGCGCTTGGCAAGTTTTAGTGCGTTTAAACGCCCGAATAAATAGGGCGGCAAACGCTTTATTCTCTCTGCCGGCTCAATCTTAAATTCTACCATAATCTTTCCCTTAAATTCAAAAAGGTTCCCCCCCCATACAATCGGATAGTCTATCGTGAATAGAACAAATTTTCAAAATATTTTATCTCATACGCCAATCATTGCGAGCCCTTTGCCCCGCTTGAGGATACACTCCGTGAAGCAATCTAAAACGCTGCAAGTCTTGGGAATTGCCATCCGCCTGCGGTGGACCTTCGGCAGACTCGCAATGACTCTGTGCACAAGGTTTCTACATAACATAATCAGAATTGCTTTACCAAACTGATGCCCATAGCAGCATTATCATTTTTGGTGGGAGCCATATAAGGTAGTACCTCAAAGCCGGCAATTTCGAGCCGTTTATATTTGCCCGCAACGCTGTGGCCGACAACCCAGCCAAGAGTTGCGCCAAATACGCAATCACTCGCCCAGTGGTCACCGGCATCCATCATTCGATAAGCCACAACAGATGCTAATATATACGCAGGAATACCTACCTTTGGCCCGTAAAACTCGTCGAGGACAGAGGCAACAGTAAAAGAGCTGGAAGTATGACCACTTGGCCAAGCCCAATTTTTGCCGTTGGGGGTCTCGTTGTCTCTGATTACTTTCAGCCCGAACGTTACCGCCCCATTTATGGAAAGCGCGGTCATCATTGTCAAGGCCCGCTTTTTATCTAATTCGTCCTGATTTTCTGCAGCGAGCGCATACCAAACAGCAGTTGCTGAAAAATGCGACACCGGTGAGCCGATTACATTAAAACTCTCATCAGCAAATCCGGAAAAGACACGGTGCCTCCGGCAATTTCCACGGATATTATCATCAGCATAGGTGTTGTGCATAGCGATACTTGCGCCGCCTGCCAATAGCAGGGCTGTTATATTATCAGTTCTTAGAAACGTATATTTAGAATCTTCAATGAACCTATCCGGAAACTTGGCTAAATCAGCCTTGAACGACTGCCACCATAGACATTTGTTCGATGGAACCTCTATCTGGTTAGAATCATTAGGTCTTTCTGGTTGAATCGAAGCATCCGCTTCGGACTGAGTGGTAGTTAATATGCTTGAGCTATTTGCATCCTCGGTAACGAGTGTCTCAGATGCTTGTAATTGCGCCCTGACAAGATTTGAACAGAAAATAATAAAGAAAATAGACAAAGGCCAGAATCCATTCCGGTAAAATTTATCCATTTAAGATTTTCTCCCCTAACGCATTACAAAACTATTCCCATTCGATTGTCGCCGGCGGCTTGCTGGAGACGTCATAAACAACACGGTTGACACCACGAACCTCATTTATGATTCTGCTGGATATCACACCAAGCACCTCGTAGGGAATCTGCGAGAAATCAGCAGTCATAAAGTCGGGAGTCTCCACTGCCCTGATAGCAATAACGTTTTCATAACTTCGCTCATCGCCCATCACTCCGACTGTTGAGACAGGTATCAGTACCGCCAGGGCCTGTGAGATTTTTCTATACAGCCCTGCTGATTTTATCTCATCTATCAAAATTTCGTCAGTCGCCCGCAGGATTTGCAGTTTTTCCTGAGTAACTTCTCCGATGATTCTCACTGCCAGTCCTGGTCCTGGAAAAGGATGCCGCCAGACGATATCCTCCGGCAATCCCAGATATTCGCCGACAAGGCGAATCTCATCTTTGAACAAATCCCGCAACGGCTCGATGAGCTCAAAGCCAAGCTCAGCCGGTAGCCCACCTACATTGTGATGGATTTTTATATTCGCCGCTAAATTGCCGTCTCTCGCACCTGACTCGATAACATCAGGATAAAGTGTCCCCTGAGCAAGAAACTTCGCATTGGAAATCCTGGAGGACTCGGATTTGAAGGCCTTGATAAACTCTGCGCCGATTATCCTGCGTTTTTGCTGCGGTTCCGTTACACCCGCCAGAGCGGATAGAAACTGCTCAGACCAGTCCACGACCCGCAGGTCTATATGAAAATGGTCTCGAAAAGTTGACTCGACCTCTGCGCATTCGTTTCTTCGCAAAAGGCCATTATCAACGAATATACATACAAGCTGCTCACCTATCGCTTTATGAACCAAAGAAGCAGTTACTGAAGAATCCACCCCGCCGCTCAGGCCACATATCACTGTAGCATCACCGACTTTTTTGCGAATTGCTTCGACACTTTCGCTGACAAAGTCGCTTATCCTCCAGTCACCGCTGCAGCCACAAATATCATACAGAAAATTTTTCAAGATTAGCGAACCTTTGGGAGTATGTGCAACCTCCGGATGGAATTGAACGCCAAAGAACTTCTTTTTTTTATGCCTTACTGCAGCATAAGGGCAGGTTGCCGTGGCAGCCAATCTGACAAAATCATTGCTTAATTTGCCAACCTGGTCGCCGTGACTTGCCCAGACGGTTGTTGAGTCAGGCATATTTGCAAATAAGTCAGTTTTATCCAGAATTGATAGATTTGTTCTGCCATACTCACATCTTTGGGCAGGCATAATTTCCGCGCCTAAAATTTGACAGCCGAGCTGCATTCCATAACAGATACCCAGAATGGGCACACCCAGCTCAAAGATTCTTTTATCGCACCTTGGGGCATTTTTGTCATAGACACTTGCAGGCCCGCCTGAAAGTATCAATCCTTTGAGTGGTAATTTCGACAGCTGCTGTGCCGTTATATCAGAGCGAAAAATCTGCGAAAATACATTGTGCTCACGGACGCGCCTCGCTATCAACTGGCAATACTGACTGCCAAAATCCAGAATAGCTATAATCTCACTACTCATAATTCGTGTCCCGTCGCTTGTGTCCCGTTATTCGAAGCCAGTCGCAGATTAATCTTCAAAAGGCACGGCTGCCGAATAGTTAGGCGCTTCCTTGGTTATCTGTATATCGTGCGGATGCGACTCAGTAACTGATGCAGGGCTTATGCAAACGAACCGGCTGTTCTTCCTTAACTCTTCGATATTTCGTGCCCCGCAGTAGCCCATACCGGCTCGCAATCCGCCAACGAGCTGATAGATAAAGTCACCGAGCGTTCCACGGTACGGTACCCGTCCTTCTACGCCTTCAGGCACAAGCTTGTTTTGCTCAGCCGAGCTTTGTTGCCCATATCTTTCCGCTGAACCTTTGACCATCGCCCCCAAAGACCCCATACCTCTGTATTCCTTGAACTGTCTGCCTTTATAGATAACCAATTGGCCCGGGCTTTCTTTTAGACCCGCAAACAACGAACCTATCATTACGCTCGAAGCCCCTGCTGCAATTGCCTTGGTTATATCCCCGGACTGCGTTATTCCACCATCGGCAATAACGGGAACATTATTTTTCTGCGCCACCTCGACACAATTCATTATCGCAGATATTTGAGGCACTCCTACACCGGAAATTATTCTGGTGGTACAAATTGCACCTGGGCCGATGCCGACCTTCACCGCATCTGCGCCGGCGGCTATCAAATCTTCGGCAGCTTCGGCAGTTGCGATATTGCCTGCGATGACATCGATATCATAGTCACCTTTGATTTTCTTGACGGTATCAATGACGTTTTGGGAATGGCCGTGAGCTGTATCGACTACGATAATATCAACATCCGCAGCTATCAGGGCTTCG
>CAZMSP010000100.1:0-7229 GCA_964568985.1 uncultured Pirellulales bacterium | reverse complement strand
GACTCCGCTTTTTCATGACGCGTTTAGATGGTATGAACAGCGTGTAAAACCATCGGCAGAATAAAACAGCGAGGCAGGGGCTCAGGACGAGAATAATAATTAATAGTCCATGACCATATGTACGACTACCAAAATGTATTGTTTCCAGAATCATACCAGTCTCGCAAATTCAAAACTTTAAATAATCCACGTAAGCAGTCAAGCCTCACCTATGGTATTATACTGCCAAGTTACACCTTTTTCAATTAGAATATCTACACGATTACCCCTTTTTGATTACTGAAAGCTCTGTATTTATTAGAACTCCTACAAAACTGTTTATAAGCCACATATTTGTTAGCATCTGTGAGAGATATAGCGTATTTTTCCTTGCGAAGATTTTTGAAATATGTATAGAATGAGGGCCATCAAAGATGGTTAAGATTTAGTCCATGTTATGGTTTTTTTTCGAGGCGGCTTGAATATACATAATATCCAATAGGCATTTATGGAAAAATATGAGCCGAATAAAAAATGTGTTGTGATGAGCCGTGATGAAGTGCGGGCGGTTGACCGCTGGGCGATAGATACGCTTGGGATAGCCGGCGTGGTATTGATGGAAAACGCAGGGCGAAGTTGTGCAGAACTGATTAAAGAAAAATTGAGCAATATTACCAAACCAAAAGTCTGTATATTCTGCGGGACGGGCAACAACGGCGGCGACGGATACGTTATCGCCAGACATTTATTAAACACTCGTCTCGGCGTAGGCACGAGCCGGAGCCGGAGCGGCTATAAAGTTTCTGTAGTTATTGTCGGCGACCGTAATAAAGTCAAAGGCGATGCAAAGATAAACCTTGAAATTTTGGAGCGTATGGGCCAGCCAATCAAACAGTTAATCCTTGATGACGGCGACATCCCAGGCCGGGTTAAGACTTTTGCCGCCGATGCTGATATGCTCGTTGACGGCCTTTTTGGTACGGGTTTGGGCGGCTGGCTTAGTGACGAGTATAAACAGTTGATAGAAAGCATAAATGCTCAGAATCGCCCTATTTTAGCTATTGATATTCCTTCCGGGCTGGATTGCGATACGGGTGAGCCGCTCGGTGCAGCTATTAAGGCAAGCTATACCGTAACTTTCGTTGCGGTCAAGAAAGGATTTACATTTCCGGGCGCAGCTAAATATACAGGTGAGGTCTTTGTGGCCTCGATTGGTATCGAGCCAGCTTCGAAGATATCAGACTTGTCCGACGAGTCGGATTAAAAGACCCCGGTTCCTTTATAGCCGATAAAATAGAGAAATCTTTCGTAATTAAATATAGGTATCCACAAGAACTCTGCTCTGCTTTGGACCTCTTTGTAGCGGTCGAGTCTTCGCAACGAAGCATTGTATTTTTGTATTGCTGCCGGGTCTGTTTCGGCGCCCTCACGAGTCGGCTCTTTAAGAACCTTCGGTGCCTTGCCGAGAACAAGAAAGTCTGTGTCGATGGAAACGTCATCAGCGACTTTACCGCCCCATTTTTCAATAAGTGCTGTTATTTTATCGACAGCATCAAAATCAACAATGCCATTGTTGTCGAGGTCGAAGTCGCCGGCAACCACAAATATATTTGTTTTGCTGCTGTCCCAGATTAGATTTGCAACAATGTCGCCTTCCAGAATGGGTCTATTTATTTCTGAACGTATAATCCGTGCTGCCGAATGGTTTTTTGCGATATCGAATATCTCGACTTCGGCCTTTCCCTCGCCACCCTTCGTGACAGAAGTACTCCTGTCATAAACCGTAAATCTCAACCCTCGATAAGCATGGTCTTCACTTCCGATGCTTAGATGAACCACTTTGGTCTGGTCATTGACTAATATTATCTTACCATCAGGCTTAAAAGCTGCTACTTCACGGTCCGGTTCAGGTTTAATCTCCCTGAGCTCTTGTTGTGCGCGCCTCATCAATTCTTCGGATTCTTTTAATTCTGCTTGTGTCTTGAGCAGCTCTTGGTTGACTGTTCTCAGATTTTCTTTTTCTTCGCGCAATTGGGCCGAGAGGGTCTGGACCTGCTCATCCGTAGTTTTTCTCAGCAGCTCTTCAAGCTCTTTATAGTCTCGCAGAGTATCCTCAACCTGCTGTTTGTATTTTTCTTTTTCGGCCAACAATGCCTCTTCTTTTTCAAAATTGGCCGTCATATCAGCATCGTATCGTCGCTGTAAGTCATCAAACTGTTTCTGCAAAGCAGCGTCCGCTTCTATGATATAATCCAATTTTGCTTTCAGCTGTTCAATTACCTGTATGAGTCCGGCCTTTTCGGGGTCATTGATTTCAATGTAAGGTTGTTCCCCGGTCACTGGTTTTGGTGCTTCCTGATAACTTTTCAAAACCTCCGGCGGCGTAGGGACAAAAAACAGACCGGCAACCTGCTTTTTATCGTTGTAAACGACTTTTACATCAAGGTAGCCTTTTTCAAATTCACAGGTAACAAATACAACATCATAGCCCAGCTGTTTCTCCGTTCGGACACCGATTTGTTGTTTGAAAGGTCCCATCTGGCCGATAGTTGATTTCCATCTCTCTTCAAGCTTCTCATGAGGCAATGCATTTTTCATCGCTTCATCGAAGTTCTCCGTCACTGCTGAAAACTGCTGCTTAACCAGCAATTCGACGAATTCATTGTTTGGTGCTTTTGGTGCGATGTCTTTAATGGTAAGGCGCTGATGAGCTAATAATTCCAATGTGTCTTTGACTTTTCTATCTGTGGTGTCGACTTTTACTTCAGCCGAGGTCGGCTGTGGCACGCCCCCTACGATTAGCGTTACCATTTGGTCAAGATGCTCAGCCATTGTACCAAGCCAGGATTGTCCGGATTGTTTTGTTCCGACGATTGCACCCATTTTCGAGCGTTCACCGGTCGTGGCCAGGTTTCTAATCTCACGCTCCATGTCTTCTGCATTTTTTTTGTGTTCCTCGGCCTTGACATAGAAGATAACCGCACCGGCGGTTGCTAAAATGAAAAGGCCGACAAAAGCGATTAGGGTGTACAGCATAGTATTAGCTTGCGGTTTTTTGCCTGGTGGCATAGTTCAACTCCTTAGAAATTCGCTTAACGCTTCAGGAAACAGCGTTTAGTGCATATTCCCTTAATATTTGCTACAGTCCATCCGGTAAGTATTATCGCCCAAAAAACCTCGAAAGTCAAGAAAAAACGTATTTTAGGATATGTGGCGGATGACTCACTCTGCCCCAAGATTTTCTAAAAGAGCCGGTAATTCGCTTATTTTCTGGATTACATATTGTGCCGCAGCATAATTTTGCTGAGAGGTTGACCCCGTTAGAGATTTTTCCCTTCCGGTCTCTAACGGGGTTGATGTGTGTATACAGGCAGAACGAATCATCTGAATTGTTAAAAATCCGAGTTTGTTTGGTGCGATAAAATCCTTCTGTTCATTGTCAGCAATACAGGCTATTGCCTCCGGCTTTACGTTTAACGACTGCATTATTTTCTCAAATCCTGCGGGTGAAGGTTTCCAGCAATCTCTGCCGAGCTCTTCGGTATAAATAATGCACTTGAAATATTCTTCGATTCCCAATGCCTGAACTTTTAGTTTTTGGGCTGGCAGAAAGCCGTCCGTTAACAGAGCTAATGTATATTTGTTGCTTAGCAGGCACAGGACATCCCGGCTGTCTTGCGGCAGCGTTATTTTCGGGATGTGGTTGCGATATACTCTTATTAGCTCGTTAATAAGTTTATCATCATAGTTTATGTCAAGCTCATCAAGAGCCGCATTAAACGTCCTTGTGTGATTGCCTCCGGTGAATTGCTTCCATAAGCAATCAAAAATACGCTCAGCAGGTGGCGTCCCATGCAAATTGGCGAGAAATTCAGCAACGGCGGCAAAACCACTCCTGCAATAATCAATTTCGTCGTAAAGTGTATCATCTAAATCGAAAATAACTGTCTTTATCATATTTTATTTTATGTTTTATGGAAATTATTTGGATATCCTTGGGTAACCTTCATCATAATAATTTCGTAACATCTTGTGTACTATCTTTAGCTCAATTTCTTGCCATTGCTACATATACATACCCGAATCGATCTATTTTGTAACCGGACTGCTGCAAACCCCGCAGAAGACCTGAATAGTTTCCTAACACCCATATCTGACGGCGTGCGGCAAGGGCTTCGTCCAGTTTTCTGACTGTCTCCAATTGATGCTCTTTGCCCGCCTTGCCCATCAACGCGTTAATGTTCAAATAGGATGGAAGCGGTCTCGGGGACAAGTAATGCTCAAAAAGCTTTGCTCTGCTAAAATCAGCTATAATAAGATGGTCTGGGCCGACGGCTCGGCCTATCTCTATTATTGTATTTCGGTATCCGGTATGATAATTGCTCATCACCTTCATTTTTGCAAATGCAATAAAGCCATTTGTGGCGATGACAAAAATTACTGCGCTAATAATGCCAACTTGAGCCTGTATTCTGCGAAACTTGGTCAGCACGGTCACCAGTATACATAATACCATACATGCTACAATCATTACCAAAAACCATGTAGGCAGAAATGCAGATACCTGTGCTGGAGTTTTCTTGGTCTTGATTAGTATGACGGTTATCATTAGTGACGCCAGTATTATACCTGACAGGATTGTGCCATACGGCTTATTGTTTGAAATTCGAAGCAGTAGATGAAAGCCCAACCCGCCAACTAAGCAAAGCAACACATACGTAGGAAGCTGCACTGGCACGTCACTGAATTTTTCACCGAAGAGCAGATTAGCAATCCAGAGAGCCAACAGTGCGATACCAAGCGGGCGGAACCTTTTCTGCCTAAAGATTTCAATCAATCCGATTAATACAAATAGTATGCAAAGAAATAAGCTAAAGAATATCTCTCCGCCTTCTTTACGGAGGGCTTGACTTATATCTACTGGGGCATGAGCAGCTTTTAGAAGACCTCGTCCACCAAAGAAATAATCTCTGTAAACTGGAAATATCGCAGCGACAGCAATAGCTAATATGGTCGCGCAGAACAGAACAAGCGGCCGTAAGCGAGGGCGTAATATGAAGAACAAGGGCAAGGCGAATACAGTACTTGGTGTTATAAGAAAGCCGATAGCAAATGATAAACCTGCGACGAAAGGTCTATCCAGCAGCCACCATAAAAGTGACAGAAGCAGGAAGCAAATTTGTGGGGTATATACTTCGGCATATATAGAATTTTCCAGAAAAATGTAATGAGTCAAAAGAAACAGACCTGAAATTAGAGCCACGAGGTGTCTATGGCAAATGATGAAGGTTATGAGGTAAAGCAGCATTATGCTCAGGGCGCCAAGAAAGCAATTCATCAGGTTTATTGCACGGTCATCTGAGCCGGGCAGGATATGAATGAATCCAGCCCCAAGTAAATAGTATCCAATATGTACCGACCTGTTAGAAAAATTGAGATTTTTCATTTGTTGCAGGTAGACAGCTGTATCTCCGTTTATCAGGGCTTCTGTGCTCAGAGAAGCAAAAGCTGCAAAGGCAACCAAAAAGACCATGATACCAATGATGATATCTTTGGTCTTGCATGGTTGCATATTTTCAATAAATGGAGTAGAAAAGTTGCCTAATTTTGTTTTAAGTTTTCCGAGCATTAGTTTAGTATAAATCACTATAGACCTTATCCCTGTAATGGAGCTGGACAACACTGAGCAACTTTTTCTACATTATAAAAACTCGATAAGTCTCCGGTATTGAAATATAATATTACTTGTCATCGACCCGAATGTCGACTTTTTAATTTATTCATGGCTGAAGATTACAGAAAGTTCTGGCAGCGGCGGGTGTTGATTCACGCAGAAAATGCGAAGAGTTGATACTCTATCTGAAATAGAATACCTGAAAAAAGCTACTGCCGGCTAATAACCTGATGCCCAGCAATAGACTCAGAAAAGCGGGTAAATAAACGGCGCTATTGCCGTACCACCCAGCAGTATCAGCAAACCCAGAAGAAGCAGTATAATCAACATAGGCAGCAACCACCACTTTTTGTTGTGTTTGAGGAAATGCCAGAATTCTACAATTAAGCTGGTACGCTTTTGTTGGGCAAGGGTGTTAAACTCGTCCGTTTTTTTCTCTTGCTTATTTTCAGGCATCGGCTTCTCTAATTCTCCAAATTTTAGAACTGCTGGAAGTAGCGGCTAAGGTTTTTAGGTGGTTTCCGGATTGACCAGTAGCTTTTTGCATTGGGGTCGAATTTTCGGCAAAGTGGGTCGCGACCGATTAAGCGAAAGAACAACCCGAGCGGTGTCAGCAGCAAAAAATAAAAGGCAGCTAATAATATAAAGCTGACTACGTATCCAATCGGAAGCGTTACTAATATTAAACCCAAATAGATTATCCTGGTTATTTTGAGACACACAAAGCTGCTCAAAAAAACAATTATACCGACAGCAAAGATAATTGCTCCCCATTGAACTGCCAGTCCTTTAATTACACAAAGCAGTAAAGCGATAAGTCCTGATGCAATCAGAGCGACTGTAGAAAATTTACGAAGTTCTTTACGATTCGGATTCCAGTCTATTTCAACTAACGACATCTTTAGTCACTCCTGTTTAGTCAACAACTTAGTCCAAATCAAATTTTGCCTTGTACTCGTCTATCTCGTGCTGCTTCGCCTGCGGCTGCTCCTGTTTGTAAAGCAACAGGTCCTGCATAACCAAAACATCCATATTGGTCGCCATAAAGCATCGGTATGCATGCTCCGGCAAGCAGACAATGGGTTCGCCGCGGATGTTGAAGCTTGTATTGATAATCACCGAACAGTTCGTCTTTTCCTTAAACCGACTCATCAGTCGATGCAGTTTCCGATGACGCTCCGTGTCAACAGTCTGGATACGTGCTGAGTAATCAACATGTGTAATAGCCGGCACGACACTGCGCTTGACCTTTAATTTATCCAGACCCTTTAGTGACTCTATCGGTATCGGGACAGGCAGACGTTTATTCTCTTTAACTAAGGCAACCAAAAGCATATATGGGCTGTCTTGCCCATCCTTCATCTCAAAATAATTATGCACATCCTCTCGCAATACGCACGGAGCAAAGGGGCGGAAGGACTCGCGGAACTTGATTTTGCGGTTCATTATAGACTGCATTTTTTCGCTGCGGGCGTCACCGATAATACTGCGGTTTCCCAGAGCGCGTGGCCCAAATTCCATTCGTCCCTGAAACCAGCCGATTACCTTTCCCTCATCTATCATATCCGCCACTTTG
>CAZMSP010000099.1:0-7251 GCA_964568985.1 uncultured Pirellulales bacterium | reverse complement strand
GCTGCTGAAGTCATTGGCATCATAGATATCGATGGCAGAGTTATCGGTGATGGCAGCCCAGGGCCGATTACAAAACTGCTGAGAAAGAAATTCTTCAAATACGCCCACGGAAAGGAAAATTAGCGTTTGCCAGATAGGCTCGAGCATCGAATTTCATACCCATAGAACGCTACATACTAAAGCAATGGAATTACCGGCAAATATCGACCTTTCATCGCACACCAGAGCAGATATATCCGACAGTATTCGACAGAACAAGGTTCCTGCCTTTAAGATTATTGGCGGCCAGTTACAAAAAGTAAAAAAGCTAATCAATGAGCAATTGGCTGCCTCTGCAGAAACAACTGCCGTTAAACAATTACTTGAATATGTAAATACCCGTAGCGGAAAAATGATTCGTCCAGGTCTGGTTTTGCTTGCAGGTAATGCTGTCGGTGAAATCACAGACGAGCACATCCGTATTGCAGCAGTTTTTGAGATGATTCACAATGCTACACTTCTGCACGATGATGTCATAGATGATGGGAAAAAGCGTCGGGGACAACCGACGATAAATAGTTTGTGGGGCAAC
Source organism: uncultured Pirellulales bacterium (assembly GCA_964568985.1). Lineage (GTDB taxonomy): Bacteria > Planctomycetota > Phycisphaerae > Sedimentisphaerales > Anaerobacaceae > CAZBWE01. The sequence continues at coordinate 6,680 of CAZMSP010000099.1, read as the reverse complement.
GAATCCGCTGTTCTATTGGGTGATTTTTTGCTAAGCAGAGTTTTAAATATGTGTACCAAGCTGCAACCAGAGGTAGCAAAAGAAATTGCTACCACTGTAGTAAGGGTCTGCGAAGGTGAGTTGAGACAGGTAAGCCAAAGGCAGAACTGGCAGTTGAGCGAAACGCAATATTTAGACATAATTACCGAGAAAAGTGCCTCTGTTTTTAGTAGCTGCTGTTATCTTGGAGGTTTTTTGTCAAATGGAACCGAAGCGCAACTTCAATCGCTCCGGCGTTTTGGTTTAAACAGCGGCATCGCGTTTCAAATCACTGACGACTTACTTGATATAATTGGCGACGAAGACAAAACAGGCAAAACGCTCGGAAGCGATGTAGTTAAAAATAAATTGACTTTGGCTGTGATACATTTGCTAAGAGTAGTGGACGAGAGTGAAAAAAGCGTGATTGAAAGTAAGCTAAGTGCCGCAGGAAAAATTAAGGTTGCCTTCGCAGAGATGCTAAGGTCCTACGGTAGCCTGGAATACGCACGCAGGCGGGCACAGGAATTTGTTGAAAAAGCTATTTCATCACTAAACGGCTTAGAGCAAAGCAGAGCAAAAGCAGCTTTAGTTGAAATGGCTAAATTTGTAGGCGACAGAGTTGCTTAGAGCCGACTTTGCCACTTTACAATTAAATTGTCTCGTATACAATTGCCGCATGCCTGAGAAAACTTGTCTGATGACAGTCAAGATTCGCAAACATCCACTAAAAATACTCATTCGTATGGCATATCTGCTGCTTTTTGAACCTAATCAGACTGACTGCCTTGTTGAAAAAAGCTATGACCGTATCAGTTCCGGCTACGACAAAGCATGGACAAACCATATGAGGGATTGCTCAGAGCAGTTGATAGACCGGCTGGCACCAAAACGCGGTGACATCGCAATAGACTTGACATGCGGGACGGGCTTTGCGACAAACTTGATAGCTGCAAGGACCGCAGAGAAGGTAATCGGCGTAGATAAGTCGGAAGCAATGCTCAGAGAGGCCAGTAAGAATTGCAGCCGGCACTGTGAGTTTGTAAACTCCGATATACTGGACTTTCTTAAAGCCATACCCGATAACAGTGTGGACATTGTAACATGTTGCTGGGGACTGGGATATACAAAACCGTTTGCTGTAATGCGCCAGATTAAGCGTGTACTTAAGCGGGGCGGCAAAGTTGGGATAATTGACAACAGCATTTATTCATTGATCGAGATTTCATATTGCGCTTTCCTTACCTATCTGGAGCGGCCCGACAAAATGGCAACTGTGATGCGGCCGAGATTTCTTCCGAGAAGCTTTTATTTAGGGCTTTGGTGGCGGATATTAGGAATGAAGCCGGTCTGCTTATGGGGCGGCAAAAAGAGCTATACCGTCAGTAATGGTGAAGAGGCAGTAAGCACATTGCGAGCTACAGGTGCTGCCGCAGGATTCGAACACATGGCCAAGCCCGAGGATGCCGATAAGATTTATCAAAGACTTGCTGAAATTATCGAGCAAAAACTTATGAAAGAAAATGCGATTACCATCACCCATCGATATCTGGCTGGAATATGCGAAAAGTAATTCTGGTATTATCTGTGAAAAATCTCAATTCCCTCTGGATAAACAAATTTAATCGCACATTATTTCAGCTGCTTTTACTACAATGGCGAATTTTCTTAGTTCTATATAAAGTTTTGTAAATTCTTGGTAGCTTACCATTTCGCCTGTGCGCATTGCACAATTCGATGCTTTGGTCTTCGCTCAAGGGTAACACAACGGCCCCATCACCCCATCCGAGCTTATTGCATATCTCTTTTATGAAACACCCGCACCTCGGCCTGTCGAACCATTGGCTCATCCTGGCCCAGATTTCCGAAAGAGGCTCTTCTGTTACATTGCCGAAAGATAAAGGTGTCAGGTCACAGGGGCATACGTTTCCAACTGCGTCAACAAATAAATGATGGAAACCGGCGCCACAGCCGAACATTTCATCAGATTCCAGATATGAAAAGCATACTACAGCAGGGCCCTTTTTTTTGCGATTCCATTGTTTATGGAAATCGGCCAGACGCTTCGACTCCTCGGCGCTCAAAGATTCTTCTTGTCGGCCTTGTAACCCGCCCGTAGGAATAGGCTCAAGTATGCGAAATTCGTGAACACCGTATTTGGTCGCCAGCTCGGCCAATTGTTGCACCTGGCCTTTTAAGAGTTTCTCGCGCGTTGCCACAGTAGATATAGCTGTATAAATGCCCGCCTCAAGAGACATCTGTATTGCCCGAAGTGCCAGTTGAAATGAACCTTCAACTCCGCGAGTCTTATCATGTTCTCCGCCGTCGGGCGATTCGATACCTATTGTCAGGCAACCCAGACCCGCCTGGAAAAACTTCGAGCAGAGCTGTTCGTCGAGGTTGTAGCCCGTTGTGAAAATGATGCTTGAGCTCTCATCGCCTATCGATTCGACCAATTCAACAATGTCTTGCCGCAATAAGGGCTCACCTCCGGTAATCCCTATTATTGTCGCTCCCAACGATTTAATCTGGGCTATTACATCTAATGCGCCATTAGTGTCCATCCGTCCTTTTGTGTGTAAGCCGTAACTGCAGTGCGGACATTTGTAAGGGCACTGGTCGGTTACAGCGAAATATATTGAAAATGGCACCCACTTTTTTTTCGCCACGGAGTTAAAGAATTTATCAAATGCAGTAGAAGGAACGGGAGGAAAGAACGTATTGATATACACCTGATTATTGTGGCGATGGGGGTTTTCATACCGCAGCCGCTTTGCCATATACCACATGTGTGAAAGCGGCATATTCATCAAATGCCTGAAGAACTCTGGACTTAGACTCATCCAATCACGGATTCGCATCAATCAACCTACGCTCTCACTGGTTCAGTTTCCATTCTATCTCTGCCCGCAGCCCCCGACCTGCGTCGGGAGACGCTGGGGCTCGCCGGAACCAAAGTTGCCACCGCCTCATCATCCCGCAGAAAGTCTCTGATGACCAAAAACGTCTCCTCCGGCGATTCAATGAACACAAAATGGCCGGTGTTCTTTAAGAAGACCAACTTTGATTGAGAGACAAGTTTATGAAGTTTATACGGACCCCAGCGAGGCCCCGGGTCTGCGTCACCACATACAATCAGCGCCGGACACTTTATAGCGGATAACTTGTCGTAAATATCAAAGTTGCTGATGTCTCTCATAATAAATGCGGCCGCCTTGCTTTGATTATTTGCCGTATTTTCACTGACAAAAAAATCCAAGCGGTTCGCCAAAGACGGGTCATAAAAAAAGGGTTTCGTTGCGATTCGATAATATTTTTCTACAGCTTCCACCTGCCTGTTCTTAAATGCATCTGACCGTTTAATCTCTCTCATGGCCACTGCATCTTCCGGCGACGTTTTCTTCTGAACATTCTGATAATACTGCTCAAAATACTTTGCATCCGGCCCACCGGCTGCCAGCACTATCAGCGAGCGCAGATTCAGCGGATACTTGATAGCGTAATAGACTGCCAGACCCCCGCCCCACGAATGCCCGATGAGATTCACTTTTCCGAGATTTAGTTTCTTTCGCAGTCCCTCCAAATCCTGCACGAAATTATCAAGGGTCATTGAATTGGCGTTCACTGCTCCCGTTGAATTGCCTGTCGCACGCTGGTCGTAAAAGATAACTCTATAGTCATCCGCAAGTTCACTCATGGGCAGGATATAATTATGGTCAAAGCCGGGGCCTCCATGCGAAATTACAACTGGCTCCCCCTCCCCTACAATTTTATAGTAAAGCTGCACACCGTTTACACTTGCAAACCCCTCTTCAATACTAAATTGTCTCATCCGACAGCCTCCAGGAAGAAACGCAATGATTATAATGCAAGAAGGCACACCAGGATATTCCCTGCGCACACAAAACAGAGCTGAGAACCAGAAATTCCCAGCTCTATCCTTACGTTTGCCATGGTTCCGTCAAACGACCAACAGTGACAGCCCTAATTTGTCAATTAAGTTTAAATAAGAGGCTCATACCAAGTGCGTCCGCAGCAGCCGTATGCTGATACTCGAAACGGAAGACAGAATTGTCAGTAGTATTGATTTCTGTACCAATATAACCGCCGAAAATACTACCTTCCTCAAGACTGTAGCGTATTCTTCCTGTCCCGGTTCTAGGACTGGCGGTAAAACGGCCGTCAATTATGTGTAAGAACGGGCCTCCATAAATCGATGCTTTCTCATTCAGTTTATAGGTCGGTCCTGCCGCCAATTGAATCTCCCAAAGGCCGATATCAGCCGTCCATGACCTACCCCCCGCTACGGCTCTCGCATCAGCTTCGGCCCTAAGTAGCTGAAAAAGCCCGCCCCACTTGATTTTGGGCTCTTCGACAAATGTTGCTTTTGTTCCAAAACCAATGACATAGCCATTACCCGGGGTAGGTGAATTAGTCTTGATGCTTATACCACCTGGCTCTTTATCCCGTGCAGCACCACCACCTATCCGGAAAGAAAGTTCCCAGTTGTCCCTGATACCATAACCAAGGTTGGCAAGCACATAATGATTTTTTAAATTGTTCATAGTGAGACTTGGTCCGCCACCGGGTGAGCGGCCATGGCTCATTCTGACGTCCATATCGCTGTACGAGTAGTCAATTCCCGCCATAAATTGCCCTTTCTCCAAACCAGCCGCTGGCGGCCCCATTGGAGACAATGCCAGAGCAAACGAACCACACATGCTAACCACAGCAAGCATAACAGCTAACAATAGTATCCTCTTCATAACAATCCCTTTCAAAAAACACTTGATTCCACAAAACTCTTCATATCAAGGCCTCGATAAGGACCACAATACAAAGGCCGGTTTGGCTCAAGAAACCGGCCTTTGTTACTGACATAGAAATTACCCGGCAATATTAGAAACGTATCCTTGTACCAACGTTTAACCAGCATTCGTCATTTCTATTGACCGAGTCATCCATCGTAACTTGATAGTTAAATCCCCCGGAGAGGCTAATATTTTTGGCGAGTTCAAGGTTGGTTGATAAGTTAAAGTTACAGTGCGACCAGTCATGGTCCACCTTAGTTTTGCTGCTGTTAGTAGGAGGACCTGCGCCATCGTTGTAGACCATCTCATAGCCAAATCGAATCCTGGGTTTGAGCGTCGAAAAAACGTCTTCTGGAAGGGACCAGTCTTTGTAGAACCCGAAGGTATGATACCAGCCGCCATAGGTCCTCCAGTAGGACCTCGGGCACCCATCCCATCGTGTGCCGCTTGAACTTGGCCATATTCGGGCAGCCTCGTAATAGGGAACGATACCACAGGGGCACAAACGCGGCCAGGTAAAACGCGCGTAGAATTCCTGGAAGTCTAAACTACGCCAATGGGAGCAACAAGAGATATTATCTATAGGTCCATCCGGGAAGTAATAATACCTCCATCCAATCCTGGGCTGAAATGCATAATCCTCGTCTTCCCACCAACAAGGGAAATAGTCTTCAGGATACCAATACATATCCCAGGCCAGCCACTCCCAATATTCGTTCCCGCTTTCAGTCGGCCTCGTCCATAACGTATCCGCATGAAAGCCTTTTCCAAGGTTGATGCCGAGACTTGTAGAAAACGCTCCTCCATCGTCGCGATAAAACTCGGAACCTCGGAAGATGTTCCTGCTCGAATAGTCGACACCCAAGTTACCGACAAAATGGTCGCTCTCTTGAGTCTCGTACTTGTACTCCCATCTGCCGGCCATTCCAAATTCCCATGCATTAGCCAGGCTCGACGCGCACAACAAGACCAAAGCAATTACTAAAATAGTTTCCTTCTTCATAGTCATCTCCTTAAAATCCCTTGCCAAATATCTATTTCTATTTTAATAATAGAACAAAATCACCCGCCCCCGATTAGACTGTTTTTGATAAGTTTATCGGTATGAGATGGTAAATCAAATGAAAAAAAAGTTTTTTTTTAGATTTTTTTGCGGAGGAATGTGCAGAAAAACGGAGCAAAAAACCGGTATATTAGAGCCATCAGAAGGGTTGTTGCACCCGGCCTGTTAGACGTAAGCTTTGCAGAATAAGATTTCGACAGTTTCACGCATCTTGCGTATAATATATTCGATGTTAGAAGATTCGACCGATAAAAAACTGTTCAGTCAACTCGAAGAGGCTAATTTAGAGTCTGCTGCGCCGCTTGCGGTCCGAATGAGGCCAAGAAAACTCGACGAATTTATCGGACAAAGCCACATTCTTGGGCCCGATAAACTGCTGACGAGGATGCTGCAGGCAGATAAGCTGACAAGCTTGATATTTTACGGTCCGCCGGGGGTTGGCAAGACTTCTCTGGCAACGGTAATTGCAAATTACACCAAGGCCAGGTTTTACTATCTTAACGCGACAGCAGCCAGCGTTAAAGACATACGCGAGATAATCGGCAGCGCCCGCGACCGGCTCGCAGCCAGCGGGGCAAGAACCATGCTTTTTATCGATGACATCCACCGCTTCAACCGCGCTCAGCAGGACGTCCTGCTGGATGATGTCGAAGCAGGTGTTTTAATTCTCATAGGCGCCACTACGGAAAATCCGTACTTCGCGGTCAATTCGCCATTGATTTCCCGCAGCACGGTATTTCATTTTGAGCCGCTCGGTCAGGATGATGTTTTACAATTGCTAAATAAAG
>CAZMSP010000098.1:0-7252 GCA_964568985.1 uncultured Pirellulales bacterium | reverse complement strand
GATAATCAAAAATAAAGCAGCTCAATCCCAAATTATAAAAGATATTTATACTGTCCAAACGGTGCATCATATTGCCGCCGTTTCCATGGCAAAACAGAACCGTAAACCGCGAGTTCTCAACAGGCCTCGTTAGAAGCGAATCGCCCGCTTGGACTAACTTCGTTAGAGACTTTTCCCTTCGGGTTTCTAACGGGGCAGGGATATACCAGCCGCTCAGTTTTAAGCCGTCGCCACTCTCGAAAACCACATTTTCGAATTCCAGGTCCAATTCACCCGGGGTATAAGGAACTTCTCGCACGGGGCTGTATAAAAACTTCGGCTGCATAATGTAAAGTACCACCCCCAAACCCCAATAGGCGATAAATAATACCACCCCAATATATATCAGCATTGAGACCATAAGCGTATCATGGGCTTCCAGCCCGTCGGGCTACGGCGGGCTCCGCCCCGACGAGTGATACCACGGCCAAGCCTGTCCCGGGCGAAGCCGAGGGGGATGGCCGTAGTACATAATCATCCGTATAAACGGGTGGTATTTTAATTTGCCCAAAAGAAAAAAACAAGCTACAATTTTGATATGACCAAAAGGAGAAAAACTCTGACTGTTAAGGTCGGTCAGGTTATAATCGGCTCATCTGGCCCCATTGTCATCCAATCGATGACCAAAGTGCCGACCGTAGATATCAACCGTTGTGTAAAGCAGATAAATCAGCTCGTCCAGGCCGGCTGCCGGTTGGTAAGAATCGCCGTTCCCAGAAAAGCTGACACCGCTGCTTTTGCAAAAATCGTTCAAAAGGTAAATGTCCCATTAATCGCTGACGTCCACTTTAGCCCAAGCCGGGCTATTGAAGCGATTGAAGCCGGTGCCGCCAAAATACGGCTTAACCCCGGTAACATAAAGAGTCGAAAAGACATCCATCGAATAATAGATGCAGCCAAAATGAATAAGGTAGCCATTCGCATCGGTGTCAACGAGGCCAGCATCAGGGACCTTAAAAAGCAGGATGTCCCACCCCAAAAACGCACTGCTTTGATGTTAAGGGAAATGAAGAAATATGTGCGCCTTTTTGAAAATAGCAACTTCGACCAATTAGTTCTAAGTGCAAAAAGCCGCGATACTCTAAGAACCATTGAAATCAACCGCAGCATTGCTGAGGTCTTCGATTATCCTATCCACATTGGCCTGACCCACGCAGGTCTGCCCGAAGACGCTCAGATGCCTTCAGCTATTGCCCTCGGCACACTGCTTGCAGAAGGTATTGGTGACACAATCAGAGTAAGTGCCGCTGGCAACCCTGTTGTGGAAACCGAAATTGCAAAACAGATTCTGACTTCACTCGGCCTTTACAAACGCTCGACCGTGGAGTTGATAGTCTGCCCAACCTGCGCCAGAGCCGAAATTGACGTAATTAGGCTGGCACGCCAAGTCAAAAAAGCGGTTGCTAAAATTGAAAAACCATTGCGTATTGCCGTGATGGGTTGTATCGTCAATGGCCCCGGCGAAGCCGCCGATGCCGACTTGGCCGTCTGCGCCGCAAAGAATAAGGGCTTCATCTATCGCAACGGCCGAAAAATCGCAACAGTTCCCGACCATAAAATTATCCCCATGCTATTAAAAGAACTACAAAAACTATAGCACTATGGAGATAAACGAAAAATTATCAGATACATCCAGCGAGCCATTGAAGACAATATTCAAACGATTTTGCATCGTTATCATCTTTGCCATTGCCTTTGCGTATATTGAAGCCGCTGTGGTTGTTTATCTGCGAACAATATTCCATCCAGATGGCTTTACGTTCCCACTGACCAATTTTGGCATCAACCCGCTCTGGAAACCGCTATTGATAACTGAAATTGGCAGAGAAGCTGCCACTTTGGTTTTAATCCTTACCAGCGCCTGGCTGTTTGGCAAAAACCATCATCAGAGGTTTGCTTATTTCGTAACCATATTTGCCGTCTGGGACATCTTCTATTACGTCTGGCTTAAGGTTCTCATCGACTGGCCTGCCTCAATTATGGATTGGGACATTTTATTTCTGATACCGATGCCCTGGGCTGGTCCTGTCTTGGCTCCGGTGCTTGTTTCATTTATATTGCTCTTATTTGCCGTAATAATACTCCACAGAGATTCCTGCGATAGAGTCCTTAACGTAAATCGAACCGAGTGGCTCGGCTTTGTCCTCGCTGGCCTTATAGTGGTTGTGTCTTTTTACATCGCGGGCCTGCACATCGCTAAGCCAGATTTCAAATCACATTTCTATTGGTTGTTATTCGCTTTCGGATACATATTTGCCATCGCATTATTCCTAAAATGTCTCCTGAAGTCTAAATAGCTTGTGCGCACAACCACGCAATTGAAAAAGACCAAAGACTTAAACTTTGTGTCTTTGGTCATGTGTCTTCCGTCCTCTATGTTTTAACTTCTGCCCTTTGTCCTGGGTCTCGAATATTAGCCCTCTTTAACCTTTTATCGCTCTTCGTTGTATTTTCCAGCCGGTTTTCCATATGATGCACGCCCACCAGACCTGTTCCTGTCCTGCACAAACCCCTCGAATTTGCCGAATATCATCTTGCCAGCCGAAGTCTGAAGCGAGCTGGTAACGCTAATGACCACTTCCTGACCAATCTTATTGCGAGCACCTTCAACAACAATCATCGTTCCATCGTCCAGATAACCTATACCCTGCTCCGCTTCTTCACCCAGCTTTATGATTTTAACCTCCATAGTCTCACCCGGCAAAGCAGATACCTTCAGCGCATTGGCCAAATCGTTTATATTCACTACATCAACCTCGCGAACCTGCGCAACCTTGCTGAGATTATAGTCCGTTGTTGCAAGACGCCCGTTGCAGTTCTTGGTAAACAGCACTAATTTCTGGTCAACACCTTTGACTCCCTCGACCTCCGGGATCTCAGCGGCTTCATCAATAGTCACATCAATAATAGGATTCATCTGCATCTTATTGAGTATATCGAGTCCCCGCCTGCCGCGGTTGCGTTTTAGCTTGTCAGCCGAATCAGCTATCAGTTGCAGCTCGTTGAGAACAAAACGCGGAACAACCAGTGGGGCATCAAACATTTTACTCTGGCACAGATCTGCAATCCGCCCGTCAATGATCGCCGATGTATCCAAAATCAACGGCCGGGCACCTTTGGTGTGTTTGGCAAATTGGACATAAGGAATCACAAAACGGACATCATCCTTGGTCCGCATCACAACGCTGATGGTAAGAAAGCATATACATATCCCAATCATCCACTTGATTGCCTGAAGCGATATGGTGCTCAGCTGGAGTCTATAAATATCATTTATCAAATCAATAACCTGTGCCAATCCCCAGCTGAAAAACATCCCTACTAAAAGCCCAAAAAAGACCCCTGCAAGTGCAGCGAGAGACTTTTTAGGCGTAAAAATATCGACCAGAAGACCAAACAATGCCAATATTAACGCGCTTAAAGAGATTACAAGAAAATTCTTCCTGCCGGGCTCGCCGGAAATCTCCTCCACGCTCAAGTTCACAATTAAAACCGCAATAATCATTACGCAAAATATGAATCTGAACATCCAAACCAACATAACTATTACCTCCAAATTATGACATAGTTCTGTTATTTATTATAATCGCAGCTATTATACCCTGCATACAAGTTGCTATCAATAATTACATTTTTGCCATTATAAATATTTACTCTCCCTGCTTGACCACGGCTTTACCCTGTTAGAGATTTTCCCGGTTTTATCGGCTGAATGCTTCCCGCTTTGGAGCTTCTAACGGGGTAAATCCTCCCCCATAATATGATATTCGAGCTATAAAAACAACCGGGGCCTACACCGAACTAATCAGTGTAGGCCCCGAATTGGTGCATACTCATTAGCTAACCGATACTTTTAGAAGTATCAGCGTTTTCTGCGAATACGAAGCAGACTCAATCCACCAAGACCCAGCAGGGCTATCGTTGCTGGCTCAGGAATTATCCGTGCATTGTCCATGTAGTAAGTAGAATCGAGATAACCGGCATTATTCGGGATGATGAATATCTCAAAGTACCGGTCATTGGGGTAATCCTGGTACAGGGCTATAGTCTCCGCTTTAGCCACACTGAAGTCCCAGACACATTGTGTAGTTTCATCCAGGGGCAGTACAATATCGTCTAGTTGAGCCCAGATGCCTGCCCAGACTCCATTTTCGTCGTAGCCACCGGTATTGATAACCACGAACATCGCGATATACGGATCTGAAGCTGGGTCGTCATCTTCTGTCCACTCTGTACCTTTCACCGTCAAGTCCATTGCGAATGTGTCGTAACAACAATTATCTATGAGCCAATTCAAGAAATCCTCGTTATGGTCATAGCCAGAGGGACACACTTGCTTTGGACCACCATCCCAGACCGTATAGTCGCTGTGCTTCCAGCCGTCAAGCTTGAGACTCAAAGCCCAGGACCAACCGCCGGCAGGACCGACTACCTTGAGAGCCGTGGCGTTCCGAGTAGCTCCATTAGAGCTGAAGCCCATCATGGCCTCGCCCCAACCATTCATCAAAACGTCGAAGCTGTTTTCCCAGTCGCCTACCAAAACACCGCCAGTACCAGGACCATAAGCTTCATCCAACAGTGTAGCTGGTGGCGGAGCGAACATGGGGACATAATTCGGATCACTCGTTCCGCCGAAGCTGGTTGCCGCCAGGGCTAACGTTAAAACGCAAACGAAAGATATTAACTTTGTACACATAATACTCCTCCTCTTACTTCAAATAATTGAAAAAAACTTTTCTTTTTGGCTACAAGCCAAAAGATTCGTTGTTTTCGACACGCGTCAAAACATTTTGCGCCTGTCTCAAACAACATTCAACAAAACAAGCAACAAAGCTCTTCACCAACCCCGTGCCTGTTAAATAACTTTTTTTGACTTGGCCTTGCCTCCTCCTTGGGGATGCTCAAGTCTGAGCTTTTGGTTGAAATGCCAGCATTTTGTGGCTCACCAACCTCACTCTATATATCCATCCCTGCCTCAATTATCCTTGCCCATTTATACCAAATTAGCCATATTCTCGTCAAGGAAAATATTACAAAATTTCAGGAATTTTTTAATTAAAGCAGAGCAAAACGTGTAACCTCTACATTTACAAGCTCTTATGAACATCTCTTAGTTAAAAAAATATCTAAAAAAACCTCTTTCAGCAGCTATTTTTTCGTCTTCTCAACAGCCACTTTTGCTTTTGTAAAATATAGCCAGCAATCAACTGCCAAACCCAGCCCTTAAAAACATGTGAAGATAATGTTCGCACAGTACTTTGTCGCATGTGATTTGATGAATTGTCAAGCTGAGCCGAAATGCAGAGAATCTGACTGTCGTATTAACTTCGATAGAAAAGCAGATTGCTACCTATTTATTTTTTGCGTGGTGCTCTATATTAATTTACCCGTCTGAGCTAAAATCTGCAACGGTTTTTCTCGAATCTTGATACTTGATTCTCGATATTCAATGATTGTTATGCTGAGTGAAGTGAAACGAAGCGAGGCATCTGACCGAGCCAATGGTAAATAATAGATTACTCAGTACTTTGCAGCCAGTGGTCAGCTAATATTGTGAAGTCATAGAAGTTTACAATATCATCGTGGTTGATGTCGCCGGCAGAATGTATCCGCAAAAATGGATATGTCTGGTTTTCGCCGATATTCCAGATTTCTATAAAATCCCAGCCGGCTTCCGTAAATGTGGATTGACGTTTCATCTCCGCTGTTGTCTTTGGTGTTCCGCCGCCGTCACTGTAGGACTGCCCACTGGTTTCAATATCCCAGAAAGAAACCAAAACTATGACGCTATTTTCTCCCACCAGCCCGCCGACAAGATTATCTCCCGAAACGCTACCTGTTGCATAGCAATACGAAGTCATACCGTAATTTTGTCCCACCAGCCCGCCGACACAATTATCTCCCGAAACGCCACCCCTTGCATAGCAATTCGAAATCATGCCATGATTGATTCCCACCAGCCCGCCGGTGCATTGACCTACGGAAACGGCTCCTGTTGCATAGCAATTCAAAATCATGTTATTATTGATTCCAACCAGCCCGCCAGTGTATTGACCTCCGGAAATGGCTCCTGTTGCATGGCAATTCGAAATCGTGCCACTGCTGCCTCCCGCCAGTCCACCGGTACGCTTATTTCCGACGACGGTGCCGACTGCATAGCAATTCGATATCGTGTTGTAATTTTCTCCCACCAGCCCGCCGATGTAGTCACGTCCCGAAACTCCACCTGTTGCATAGCAATTCGAAATCGTGCCTCTATTGACTCCCAACAGCCCGCCAATAAACCTATCTCCGTCAACGGCCCCACTTGCATAGCAATTCGAAATCGTGCTAGTATGATAATTGAGTCCGACCAGCCCGCCATTGAACAGATTTCCATCAACGCTGCTCGTTGCATAGCAATTCGAAATCGTGCCAAAATAATTGAATCCCACCAGCCCGCCGGTGTAATCATTTCCTGAAACGCTGCCTGTTGCATAGCAATTCGAAATCGTGCCAGCAGAACCATAATAGTCATAATTGTCTCCTACCAGCCCACCGGTGAAATCATCTCCCGAAACGTTGCAGTCCTCGACGCCACAGTCGCTAATCGTTCCATTCTCTAACCAGCCAACAAGAGAACCAACCCGATACGAATTACCTGCTGCCTTAACATTTGGGCCGATTAAGGTCAAATCTTTAATCTCTGCGTTTGGGTCATCGACGTAACCAAAAAGACCAATGCCACTGGTGTTGCTGCATTCATAAGTAAAGTTAGAAATCGTACGGCTATTGCCGTCAAACACACCGGTAAAAGGTAAGTTGTTAGGAGACCCGTAAGATTCATAATAGCCGATGATATTGAACTGTGTTCCGGTGTAGTCAGCTAAGTTAATATCTGCTGTCAGCAGAAAATGCGCATCCCAATCATCGGGATTAGCGCCGATTTCGTTCATATTAGCTGATGTGGAAATCAAATACGGGTCGTTTAGCTCGCCGGTTCCACCGCTATATTTACCAAAACAAATGCTTGCACATGATAAAACTACTACCAAAACAAGGATTGATCTTTGCCGGGCCATTTTACCCGCCTCCGATTTTTACTCATTACTACTTTATTAGACAGGATTAACAAGATAATCCTGTTATCCTGTCCTAATATTTGTCTGAGATTCCCCAATTTTCTCCATACGACATCAGCAATTTTACAGAATTTACCCTGAACTGTCAAGAA
>CAZMSP010000097.1:0-7267 GCA_964568985.1 uncultured Pirellulales bacterium | reverse complement strand
TATCTAATTGGGCAACTTTGTCGTTGATATTTGCGGCAGTAACAGCGTTCAAAAAAGTCATCGACACGAACGCTAAGAAAGCAAAACCAGTCATTGAACAGCTGGGTAAACGGTTCTTAGACATTTTAATCCTTCTTTTCTTTTGGAAACTTGTACTCACTCGTTCTTGTTATGAGCGCATTTGTCGGAACCGACACTACATGCCTTCACTATAATCGATTCGGGTTATATAAATTGCAATTACTTTTTAGTCTTTGAAAAAGAAATGCACGTTTTAATCGCATCGATGGTAATAGCAATATCCAATAGTGCTTATTCATTTAGAGAACTCAATCTTACCGCCTATCCAGGTCTCTATTGCTTGTTCTACTTTTATATAATTCGTCCCATTTTGACTTAAAAACTACGACTACTGTAAACTATACGATAAAACGGGACTAAAAAAAGAACGGCGGGAAAAGGCGGGGAAAGGTGGGAATAAGCGGTTTTGCGGGGTAAAAAATGGGGATTTTCGGGGATGGTTTTTATCCAGAATTGAGGTCTTTAGAAAGTGGAACTAAATCTCATTTTACTCTTTACAAAAAAGTGGGATATTGAAGCAATAATAGGGGGTCTATTGAGATAATAAGGCAAAAATAGAGTTTCCATCGAAATTTCCAAAGTATGTCGTAAGTGGGACTAAAAACAGCAAAAGCCGATTTTATTTAAACCCATTTAAAACATCACAAAACAGGCCTTTTAAGGCATTATAAAAAAAACGGACATCGTGACATTCGGGTTTGCCCTGGACCAAATCGGTCCAGGCCTGGACCAGCAGTTGGACGCAATTTGTAGTAAGGATTGTAATAACAAAGGCCTATTGTTAAGTAAATTGTGAACAAGTGCTAAAATAGGTAAGAATTTTAGGCGATTTTTATAATGATTCTGGATAGATTATTATTTTATTTGAGGAAAAAATTTTAAGAATTTTCTAAGTGCTTACTGTGCCGATAGATATAAGAGAAAAATTTTAAGGTTGTTTCGTGATTTTGTAGAGCATACCCAAAACAAGGTCATGCTCTTTTTGGAGATTTTCCTTTATTTTTTCGGCGTGTTTTAAGGCCTTTAAATTATCTTCTCCACGTATGCTCATGCCAAAGCTAAGGCCGAAAATTTCTTTATCGACATCGTTAATTTGCTGCTTAAGGCCGTCTATGTAGGGGGTTATACAGGGGGCCAGAATGTCGGCCAGCTTTAAGGTGGTTGTATTGTATTTGCCGGTGATAAGCCAGTGTAAATCGGCCTCACTAAAAATACCTGCAAGCTTTGCCAGCGTAATATTGTCCAAAGTGCTTCTGCCTTTTTCAATATGAGAAATCGAAGCGTTGGTTTTATAGCCCAGCTTTTTTGACAGCTCGTCCTGGTTAAAACCGGCCTTTTCACGCAACAAACGAAGCCTCTGGCCAAAGGTTTGATTTTTTTTAAATTTTTTCTGTTTTTTGGCCATTTTTTATATTGACGTTCATCTAACAGGTTCGATATATTACAATGTGTATATGCCTTAAGCGTTTATTGTATAAAGTTTAACGATGAAAGTCAACGACAAACCAATCATATTGAGGGATAAGCAAGCCTGTCTCTCGATTAAACAAAGAGCAAAAAAAAAGAAACGTTCAGCTTCAAACGCTCTGGCGGTGATTGTTCTCGATGCTTTAAAGGAAAAATAAAATGGCAAAAGTACGGATAATCAAAACAACAACCAATAACTACGGGATTTTTGAAGCGGGCAGAGTTTATGAGCTGCCGCCGAATATGCTGGCACGATTCACAAAAGAGACATACGAGGAAATAGAGACTGGCACGGAAAGCGAGGTCGAAACGAAAAATGACAAAGATACAATCGATAAAAGTGGCGAGGAGAATCAGAGAGTACGTGGTTTGTCACCTGGCGGCAAACGTGGCAAGAGAGACAAATGAAATAGCAATCGAGCTGCTGGAGAATCGGGCACACCCTGACCGCAATACAAAGCCGGAAGAGAGAGCAGAGTTTCTATTACATCTGGCTCGGCAAAAACTGGATTACGTTGCCCGGGGCGTAGAGGACCTGAGAAAATTGGAAAAAGAGGGTAGTTAGATACCGGCTGAGCTGAGTTTGGCCAGCAGGGACGAAGCTGGCGAATAATTTATAGCTGTAACAAGTCGTTTTAGCAGAAAGGACAAAAAAATGATTGAGATTCAAAATATGAAGGTGGTAATCCTAACGCCGCCACAATTAAAAGATGACGGCGATTTTGCCGGAAATACTTATGCCGATACGATAAACTGGGCACACCTGCGAGCGTTGTTTATTGTTGGCACAACGGACGTTGCCGCCGGAGACGCTATCGGCTCGACTGCCGAAGGCACAGCTCCTTTTATCGAGGAGTGCGATACGGTCGGCGGTGCATATACAGCCGTCCCCGATGCTGCCCTGGCGGATTCAATTCAGTTCAACGAGGATAACAAGCTGTTCGCCATCGACATCGACCTGACAAAGAAGCACAAACGTTATATGCGGGTCAACGCTCCGCATAGTGCTGCCGGTGCGGTGAATGGTTCTAACCTGGCCGTTCTCGGTATTCTGTCGAGGCCGAGTATCGGTCCCAAAGATGCAGCAGGGCAAGGCCTCACTGAGCACATAGCCGCTTAAAAATGACCAAGAAAACAGAGATAATTTTGTTGATATTTTCCTGCTTAATAACGGGAATTTCGGTTAAACCGGCTGCGTTGGCATTTTTTCGCTTGACAACAAGGGCAATGCCAGATAAACTGGTGAATGTGAAAATCATACGACCAAACAATTCGTTTTTAACAAATCTAATGCCGGATATGACGGCAGAGCTGCGAGGCGGTGACGTCCGCACGGTTTCGTATGATACCGCACACCTCTGCCGTTCTATCCGGTTTTTTTGTGCGCTTAGCATAGAAGGGGTTAGGTGTGTTGTGAAAAATCATACAAAAACCAAAGACAATTTGACAGGAAAGAAGGTTATCGATTTTCGGAAGGAGCAGGCCATACAAGAGATTGTCCCGATGTTGAGAGAGATGCCTACGAAGTTTATTACTCATTTAGCAGGCGTGGTCATTGACTATTGCCAGCAAAGCCGGAATCCAGGTCATAGAGTCAAGCCAAGCGAGGACGAAAGGCGAAAAGCACTTCTTAGTCTAATTCCAAAATTACTTGTGAAAGTATCAACGGCTATGCTCGATGAGCTTTATGATATTCTAACTGAAAATCGAGGCGAAACTATCCAAACAAGTGCGTAATTGTAAGGACCATAACATGAGCGACATGGAAGTCGGCTTAATAGATTTAACAGATATATGGACAGGGAAGTCCGCGAAATCAGCAGGGCTGGAGACCAAAGAGTTTCCGGCTCTGCTTTCTATCAAAAGCGTAGATAAAAAGAATCGGCGAATCACGGCGGTCGCTTCGACCAGTAGTATCGACCGTCACGGCGAAATTGTCCTGCCGGAAGCGTTCAAAGAGAGCTTGCCGATTTTTATGAAAAATCCTGTTGTGCTTGCAGCTCACCAGCACCGCTTAGAGGATGGTCGAAGCCCCGTTGTGGCAAACGTTGTATCAGCCAGCGTGACAAAAGGCGGCCTTGAGGTCACGCTGGAGTTTCACGCTTTAACACCGTTGAGCGAGGAATATTGGCAGCTCTACAGCCAGAAAAAACAGAAGGCATTATCTATCGGATTTATATCGCTCGAAGGAAGCTATGAGCAGCAAAATGGCAAGAGCATATACATTCATAAAAAAGTAGAACTGATAGAGATTAGCTGCGTGCCGGTGCCGAGTAATCGTGAGGCACTTACCAGGGCAAAGCAGCGAAAGCTGGATTTTATCAGCGACAAGAAACAGCAGCGAGCCGAGGAAAAAGAAGAACAGAAAATACTCGATGAAATCTATGCCGAGGACCCTGACTTTGATACTAAATGTGAGGAGTTTGCCGAGATGATTTCCGGCGAAATTCCTGACGATGAAGTGGAGCTTGACTTCGATTTTACATCGATGAAGTCCGGCCCAAGCGATAATGAGTTTGTCCAGTTAGTAAAAGGCCTTTAATTTTTATGGTTTTGGGAATCTATATAGTCCGCTCGGTTGCCGGTGTCCCTCGTACTGCAATCAGTGTGTATATAGATTCAGCGAGGGCCAGGAGTTCAATTTGTTCAGGTTCTATGTCTGTTGGAGTAGGGGGCGAAAACGTCCCTTACTCTCTTTTCAATGTATGATTAACCTTAATTTACGAGGGTATTTATTATGCCATTAACAGTCCAAGAAAAAGAAAAAATATCCGAGGGCTTCAAAGTTGCCGGTGAGGAAATACAAGAAGCCAAGATGGCAATACAGGAGACGCAAGAAGCCTTCGACGTGCTTGCCAAGCAGCTCCGCAGCATAACAAAAGGATTTATGACCGGTCAGACCGAGACCGGCGAAAAGTATAATCGCTTTTGGGCGACAGAGGAAGAGGCCAGAGGATTCGGCGAGCTGATACTCAAGGCACTTAACCGCAAAGCCCTGGGCGAAACCATAATGAGCGAAGGCGGGATTTTCGTCCCCGAGGAGTATTCGAGACGTATTATTGATAAGCTCGGTCAATACGGAAAATTCCGAAAGAACGCTATGGTTGTCCCTGTCGGCTCTGACCGGCAGGTTGTGCCTAAGGTCGAAGCGGACCTGACGGTCTATTCGCCAGGTGAAGGTAAAACAATCACCGAAAGCGATATGGATTTTAGCCAGGTCGGCTTGACAATGCACAAGCTTGCTTGTTTATGCAAGGCATCGAGCGAGCTTGAAGAGGACAGCATTATCGCTTTGGGCGAGATAATCGGTATCAGCATGGCCAGGAGCATTGCCAAAAAAGAAGATGCAATCGGCTTTGTCGGTGACGGCACCGAACTCTATTTCGGCATGACCGGAATCGTTGGTGCATTGCGAGCTGTTGATGCTGTAATCGCTAATATTAAAGGCCTGGTCGTGGCAAGCGGCAATGCGTATAGTGAGATAACTCTCGCTGATTTTCGCAAGGTGATTGGAATATTGCCGGAAGATTGCGATGACACTGCTAAGTGGTATATGAGTAAAAAGTTTTATTACAACGTAGTATATCCACTGGCAGAAACTGCCGGAGTTGCAAACATCTTCGAGATACTATCTGACCGTAAAGACAGGTTTTTGCTTGGCTATGAAGTCGTATTTGTTTCTGCTATGCCGAGCGTGGAAGCCGACAGCCAGATATGTGCGATTCTCGGCGACCTGCAATTAGGAGCGTTTCTCGGTGAAAGACGACAGCTTCAATTAGCAAGAAGCACTGATGTATTTTTTACCAACGACCAGATTGGTTTTAGAGGTGTCGAGCGAATTGACGTTAACGTCTATGGTGTCGGTGACACAACCGAGGCCGGTCCTATTGTCGGATTGATAACCGCTGCTGCGTAATCTCGGCGGCTTAAACTCAGTCGGTGGGCTGTGCGATAAATGGGTGTGCAGCTCACCGATTTTGGAATTATAAATGGCTAAAGACATTAACATACATCTTAAAACCAGAGGAGCAACCGAGACAAAACGTGACCTTGATAAAGTAGGTCAATCTACGGAAAAAATGGGTGATTCCGTAGAGAGTACAGGACGCAAAACAACAAGTGCTTCTGATAAGATTCTTGGCGGTCTAAAGAAAATTATAGGTCCTCTTGGTGTTGTTGCGCTCGGGACCGCTATAGCAATGGCAGCCGGTAAGGTTGCTAAATTCTTTGATACAATCAAGACCCGCAGTGATGAAGCTGTCCGGCAGGTCCAGGGGCTGCGAGCTGCTTATGACAGCTTGTTCGAGGCCCTTGACGCCTTCGATGAAAAATCTCGGCAGATAGTGACACAGACTACGAATGTTCTTTTACAGCAAACAGGTGTCACTAAGGAATTAGGCTTGCCGATTATCAATGCTTATACTCGGCAATTCAAAGGCATGGTAGATACCGGCCAGCTCACGCAGGAGCAATATACCCAGGGCCTGACAGGGATGCTGACTTACGCAGCGAGACACGGTGGCCAGGCAACCGAGGACCTGGTTATGATTGCTGCCGGATGGGGAATGACAACACCGAAACAGCAGGGTGAGCTTCGCAGAATGATTGCCAGATCTGCTCAGTTATCAGGGCTGACCGATGCGCAGGTCATAGGGGCATTAGGCCGAGGCATGCCGACAATAAAAGCGATGGGCTGGACGCCGGCACAAGCGATTGAGAACATTGCTGTTATCGCTGCCGGAGAGGTCGGAAGGAAAAGGATGTCACTACCGGCTACTACATTGCAGGGGTTGATGGCTCCGCAATTATCCGATATTGAAAAGCTCGGCATTCCAGAGGACGTTGCGCAGGACCCGCAAAAGCTTCTTGCGTATTTGCAACAGAAACAGGGGCAAATAAGCCAGCAGGAATACGTGCAATTGCTGCTTAAGATTTACGGCACCGAAGCTGCTGCCGGTGTATATAAACTTACAACGGCTCCCAGGCGTGGACTCTCGGAAGCGTTAAGACAAGCTGCAGGCGGTGAAGGTGCTGCTATTGAGCAGGCAGAGGAAGAGGGCAGGAAAACAACCATAGAATACAGGGACGCAGTTACAAAGGCAGCCAAGAGGCGAATTGAATTAGACATCACTGAGCAGGAAACTTTCATGGAAGACGTTCGAGACCTCGGAGAGGCAGAACAAAAAAGACTCCAGCGAAAAGAGCCGATACGTCAATACCTTCGAGAGATATATCAGCCGACAGAGATGGAAAAAGAGTATGCAGCGTATCGCCTTTGGCTGAAATCACTGACCTCTGAGCAGAGAAAAGCAATCCGTCAAAAATATCCTACTTTACTGCACCCTGAATATCAGGAATGGACAGAATTATCGCCTCAGGAAAAATGGGAAATATTGACAGGGCTTCCGCCTGAAACTCCGGCTTATGAAGAACCGGCAGAAGTTTCGGGTTATGAAGCTTCGATATTCCCGATGTCTATGCTAACGGGAGCAGCAACCGGATTGGTAACGAGGGCTGGTCGGGCTTCGGTAACTAACAATTTTTACAATCCAACATTTTTTTTCCCTGTAGCTGGATATAATAAAGAGGACCTCGGCATAGGGCCGAATGCCCCCAGGGACTTGCAGTAAAAAGTATTTAATTGCCGTTTGAAAGCTTTATAAATGGCTGATACAAAACGATGTGGCCGATGCAAATTAGTAAAGCCGAAAAGTGAATT
>CAZMSP010000096.1:2393-7463 GCA_964568985.1 uncultured Pirellulales bacterium | reverse complement strand
GTATGCGTGATTACACGCATATGAGATGGCAGGATATCGGCAGCATATTTGAGGATATCTTCGGGTTCGACGATTTCTTCAGCGATATCTTCGGGGCACGAGGCGCAAGGGCCAGGCGAGCCGGGCCAAGTCGTGGTTATGATTTAGAAACCTCCGTTGAACTTACGCTTGATGATATCGCCAAAGGTACTGAGAAAACCATCGAGTTCACCCGTCAGGATATATGCCAGCAATGTTCCGGCAGCGGCAGTGCCAAAGGAACAAGCCCTGTACAATGCTCAACCTGCCGTGGGACCGGCCAGGTCGCAAGAGGAGGCGGCTTTTTCCAGATGGTCTCTACCTGCCCACAATGTAGGGGCACCGGACAAATGATTACAAATCCGTGCAAGAAGTGCAAAGGAACCGGCAAAACGCCCAGGAAAAGAGTCGTCAATATCAAAATCCCACGAGGTGTGCATGAAGGACAGGGTATAAGAGTTGCTAACGAGGGTGAACCGGGTAGAGGCGGCGGACCGAGAGGTGACCTGTATTGCTACGTCAGAATAAAACCGCACGAATTTCTGCACCGCGATAGAAATGACCTGATTGCTGTGGTACCAATAAGTTTTACTCAAGCAACTTTGGGAGCGACAATTGATGTACCAAGCTTAAACGGTACAAGACAGCTGAAGATACCTGCCAGTACCCAATATGGAAGCATCTTCAGAATAAAAAACCAGGGCCTGCCGGATATCCGGACAGGCCAGGTCGGCGACCAACTCGTGCAGGTAATTATTGAAACGCCTACAAAATTAAACGCGGAACAGCAAGAACTGCTCAGAGAATTTGCTAAAACCGAAAACAAAAGAGTTTCACCAAAATCCGCAAGCTTTTTCGAGAAACTAAAAAAACATTTTGGTAACTCGAAATAAAAAATTGGAAAGCAGAAGACAAAGAACAGAAGACAGAATTTACAAATGAAGAAAAAGAAGACAGACAAACCTGAAAAAGATGAGCTTGAAGAGCTCCAGCAGCAGCTAAACGACCTGCAGAAAGAAAAGGATGAAGTTTTTGAAAAACTGCAGCGAGTCAGTGCCGACTATGCAAATTACCAGAAGCGCATGCCAAAGCAGATTTCTGATACAATCGCTTATGAAAAGGAAACGCTCATAAAATCATTGCTGCCTGCACTGGATAATTTTGAGCACACGCTTCAAAACGCAGACTCGGCAAAAGATGTTAATGTCCTTGTTGAAGGTATCCGTATCATCTACGACCAAATGCTGAATATTTTAAAATCACATGGTGTTGAACAGATAAAAACGCTGGGTGAAACGTTTGACCCTGCTCTGCATGAGGCAATGATGAAAAAGGCAGAACCCAACAGGGAAGAAAATATCGTGCTCGAAGAGTTTCAAAAAGGATACAAGCTCAACGGGCGTGTTATTCGGCCAAGCAAGGTCATTGTCAATAAGCTGACACCGGAACAACCGGCTCAGTAGCAAGAAGAAACTGAAATAAGCGACGTGGATGAGTGATTGCTATGCCGACTTATCAGTATTTATGTGAGAGCTGTGGATACGAGTTTGAGCGGTTCCAAAGTATAACAGCCAGGCCGTTGCGTAAATGTCCGAAGTGCGATAAAGCTCGCGTGAAACGACTTATCGGAACGGGGGCAGGCGTTATCTTCAAAGGCTCCGGCTTTTATCAAACCGATTACAGAAGCGAGAGTTATAAAAAGGCCGAGAAAAAAGACAAAGAAAGCGCTACTGAAAAGAAAAAAACTGCCGAAA
The DNA here is from genome assembly GCA_964568985.1 of uncultured Pirellulales bacterium. GTDB lineage: Bacteria > Planctomycetota > Phycisphaerae > Sedimentisphaerales > Anaerobacaceae > CAZBWE01. Next base: position 5,691 of record CAZMSP010000096.1, on the reverse strand, counting down.
GCAAAGATTCAAAATCCGACAAGCAAACCAAACCAGAGCCAAAAAACAAAAAGAAATCAGCGTAAGATTATCATCGAAGTCGGTTAAACGCGGTTATACCCCATCCTGACTCTGCGGCGGGTCAAAATCAGCACCAAAGCAGACATTATATGTCTGCGCACTCACACCCGCACCGCGGGTAATGTCAGCATCGATATCTAATCGTTGAGCACAATCACAAGGGTCAGAACTGGGTGCCTGTTAATGACACAGTCGTAAAACTCCAGACGTCACCTGGCCAAAGACTGGCATCGTTGACCTCATCAACTCGCCAGTAATAAGTCGTATTTGGGTCAAGGCCAGCAGGATATTTATATTCTGTCTTAGTCTGATTGCCTCTGAACTCATCGTCTCCTGGTGTTGGATTTGTACCGAAGTACACATTGTGTGATTTTGCATTTACTCCTGCCGTCCACTGTATTAGTTCCGCAAGAACACCTTCGGCACCATTACTTGGTTTAGGACTGCTGGCCTTAATAAGACTAAGACCGCCCACAAGCTTAACCGTCCCAAAAAGACTCGGATTGCTCCAAGCGTCTGCGGTACCTTCCTGCCAAGAGAATTGGGTGTCACGACCAGACCCGGCATCATCGTCGTTAATCATTATAGTAAAACCCATTAAATCGCCTATCGCTGCTTTCGCATCTTTTAACAGGGCACTCCATGGGAATTTTATCTCGAGGGTATATCCATCATTAGCATCAGTTTTCCGCACGATAAATTCCATGCCGACCAAGCTTCTGGTACTATGATAATGCTCCTCTATCTCGGGAACCTCACTGTTCCAGGCAACACGATACTGGTAATCATCGCCACCATATGAATCCTGCTTGTCGTTACCAATATCGACATAAATCTCTACACTATCATCCTCATAGGACTGCGCAGAATCGTTCTGCAAGTCTTCATCGTTAACATCCACGAATACATAAAAATTATCTGAATCCCACATGGCCCACCAATTACAAGATAAGTCAGCAGCTGACTTAGGCTTATCTCCCGAGACAGCGTATAGACACTTGTTTTCCTTCGAGGCCGACCATGCATCTTCTTTAATACCGTCGACAACTGGAGCTGTTGATGCTGTTGGAATCTCAGCGTCCACAGCGAACGCATAACGAGCCAAACCCAACGCAAGAACAACAGTAATTAAATAAATTGATTTCCTGCACATAACACTCTTCCTTTAAAAGGTTCAATAACAAACTATGCCTTGGCCACACACCAAAACAGGTTATTTTCAACAGGCACAAATAATACATCTTAAAGCTCTAAGAATAAAGAAAATTATAAGACGTCACTAAAAGTTTCTTAAATAGAAAAACAGAAGTGATACCTGGAAATAAAAGGTAAACGTATAGACGGGATTATAATAAATGCGCAGACAGCAAAAATAGGCCAAATATGGTCAGTTATCCGTTTGGCTTGCTTCGATAACGATGATTAGACGCACCTTTTTCCCATCTTTTGCCTGAACGGGCGGTTTTTCAGCAGGTTTTTCATCGCCTGTTAGGCGAGGTTTGGGTGGGGTTATTAAATCGACAATCTGCTCAGCGTCGACATCTTTAATAACTACGTGCTCCTGAGGTGTTTGGGTCCCAACAAATAACGTAGCTGAATCGAACAACTGCCAACCATTGTTCAAATTAGCTAAGAATGAGCTTAAGTTTTCACGGCTGCAACTAAGAGTATATATGTTTTTGTCGCGCTGGCGTTTTAAAGTGACGGAATCTGCAAGGCCATTATCCCTAATCACATTACTGATAAGCCCATCAACAGCTAACAGGTTATTTGTTTTCAATTCCAGTCGACCTGCAAAGCTGGTTGCCGGCTGAGTAGGTCCAGGTGCAACAATAACGTAAATTACAGATGCTAAAACAGCCACAAGTATGAACATAGCGGCGGCGGCAAATACCTTGCGGAACATTAAATGCCTCGCTCCTTTACGCTCGTCAACGGCAAAGGGCCGCTCAGCCAACAGGGCCTTTCTTTCCAGAGCGGCTTTTACCTGCTCAGCCATATCGACCGGTGCCTGTTCACAAGGCAGAGAGGCCACTAACAGCCTGCATTTTTGCAGCTGTTTCAGAAGCTCTGCAACCTCCGGGTCGTGCGCAATCAGACGCTGAACTTCGGTTTTTTGTCTTTCCGACATCTCTCCATCGATGAAACTATTTAGCAGCTCGTTGATATCTGATTCTTCTCTCATTTTATCAGGGACTCCAAAATCTCTCTCAGATTGTTCCTGGCTCGACTTAGCCGGCTTCTTACCGTTCCTAACTCGATATCCAGCACTTCTGCAATCTGAGCATAACTCATACCTTCTATATCCCGCAATACAACCACTGCTTTTTGGTTGTCATCCAACTTCATCAACGATTTTATTGCTAATTCGCACAACTCCTTGTTCTGGGCTACTGCTGCCGGGTCAGGTGAGCTGTCATCGCTGAGAAATTCCTTCAATTGCTGCCCTGCCTGCTCATCGTGTTCATCCTGCTGGGCATCCAGCGAGCTCAATCTAAATTTGACGTTTTTCTGACAGAAATTTAGGGTCAGATTAACGGCTATTCTAAAGGCCCAGGTGTAAAAGCTGCTTCTGCCCTGAAATCCATCGATATTTTCTATTATTTTGACAAATGTCTCCTGCGTAAGTTCCGCAGCGTCGTCACGATTTGCACACATTCTCAAAATAATATTATAAATGCGATTCTGGTACTTCCGAATAAGCCGTTCCATCGCCTCAGAATCGCCCTGTCGGCACTGCTGAACCAGCATAGAATCATCGATGCTGATATTTATCGTCTCTGGCTGCACGGCTTTTCTCCTGTATTAGACCAATAAGGCCCTGCAAGGGTTCCAGTAAAAAATACACAAAACAAAGCCAACCTGAGCGATATAATCGCAGATTATACCCCTTCGGTCAATGTTTTTTCCTTATGTAATTGATGTGGATGGCCACTGTGAAGTGAGCTGTATTTCGCTTGCAAATTCTGGATAAAATGGTATAATACGTTTATTATGGAGTAGGGTCGTGCTAACACATAGTAACGTAGGAGCGGTTCGATAAATTAAAATCCATTCTCCGTCCCTTGGGGACTGCGAAGGATGAACTCAATTTGAGGAGGAAATGATGAAAACTAAATTATTTACAATTCTGGCAGCATTAATGTTTTTTGGAGTTTGTACAGTCAAGGCGGATACTGTCTGGACAAGCGGCCATCACGAAATCTACGATGGTGATGTGTATGGTGAAATCTGGATG
>CAZMSP010000096.1:0-2293 GCA_964568985.1 uncultured Pirellulales bacterium | reverse complement strand
CCAGAACCAACCACACTAATGCTATTTGGTTTAGGAGGGCTTTTTCTGAGAAAGAAAAGATAAGAGAAAACCACCTACATTTTTATAAGAGGAGGATAAAGATGTTGCTCAAAAAGAAATTTTTTAGAATCATTTTGTATGTTTTAGGGTGAATTCAGCGGAAAGACGTCTGCCGTCAGGACACAGGCAGGTTGCCTGGATGATGTAGCTTTTGTCGCTTTCCGGCTCGAAAGGTAAATCGAATTCGTAAGTCCTTAAAAAGTCCCGCCAGAATTTGTTATTTTCAGCCGGCTCGTTCAAATCAATATCCGGCCAGATAGCAATTCTCCTACCCTTCGGCTCAGATGAACGCTGAACATATTCATACAACTCAAAACGAAATACACCCGGTGCCTTTATCTGAGAACCAAATGGGTCAAGTAAGCTGACATAAACCTTTAACTGCGACTTTCCTTCAGCATCGCTTACGTGAATAACTTCGGTCAGCGGCAAGATATGGACTCTGGCTGGAACACAAAATGTCCTCGGCATCGGCTCGGTAGCTACCTCCGACGGTTCACAACCGGCCTGGAGCAAAAGAAGTATAAAGGAAAATATGCAAGATAGAATGGCAGCTAATTTCATATTTGACCTTTCCAGGGGTCGCTCAGCATGACATAGATTATTTTCTCACTTTAGTCACTTTAGCTCACTTTAGTCACTTTAGACACTTTTTCTTTCAAGAATTTATAAATCCTCATCGAGCATATGGCCAAGATGGTGTTTTTTCGCCCGCAGATAATCGATGTTGTGCTTGCCCGGCTTAGCTCTTAATGGTATCTGCTCAACAATCTTTATGCCATAAACCTCAAGACGGCTTATCTTCTTAGGATTATTAGTCAATATCCGTATATTTGTGAGCCCTAAATCTCGGCAGATTTGAGCGCCAATTCCATAGTCCCTCCTGTCAGGCATAAAGCCGAGCTTTATATTGGCCTGAACGGTATCGAGTCCCTGCTCCTGAAGTTTATAAGCCCGCAGTTTGTTAGTCAGGCCGATGCCCCTTCCCTCCTGCCGCAGATATATCAAGGCGCCTTTGCCTGCCTTTTCAATCATCTTCATTGCAGTTATCAGTTGGTAGCCGCATTCGCACCTTTGCGAATGAAACAAATCACCGGTCATACACTCCGAATGCACCCTTACCAGCACCGGCTCAGCGTGTTCGATAGGTTTGCCATTCTCATCAAGCTCACCTACATCACCTTTGCATAGTGCCAGATGCGGCTCAGATGAGGTTATGCTCTCATAGCCGATTAGCTTAAACTCACCGTAGTCGGTAGGTAAATTCACGCACACGAGGCGCTTTATCTGCCTCTCACGCTGGAGACGGTATTCAATCAGCTTGGCGATTGAGACGATTTTCAGATTGTGCTTTTCGCAGAATTCGAGCAGCTCCGGCACTCGTGCCATCGAGCCGTCTTCATTCATAATCTCACAGATGACGCCAGCCAGCTTCAGGCCTGCCAAACGCATTAAATCAACCGCGCCTTCAGTCTGGCCGGCCCGAACTAATACACCACCCTGGCGAGCACGCAGCGGAAATATATGGCCTGGCCGTGCAAGGTCGTCGGCTTTCGCGTTGTCGGCGATAGCAACCTGAACCGTCTTCGCCCTGTCGGCGGCGCTGATACCGGTAGTTGTTCCTTCAGCAGCATCGATACTGATGGTAAAGGCCGTCCCGAACCGGGCGGTATTGTCTGTTGTTTGAGGATACAGGCCGAGCGAATCACATTTCTCGGCAGCGAGCGGCAGACAGATAAGGCCGCGACCGTATTTGGACATAAAGTTAATGATTTCCGGAGTTACCTTCTCCGCTGCACAGACCAGGTCACCTTCGTTCTCACGGTCTTCGGCATCGACAAGGACAATCATCCTGCCCTGACGAAGCTCATCCAGAATTTCCGGTATTTCACTAAATTGTACTGCCATATTTTTGTATCTCGTGAAGCGTATCTCGCATTTTGCGCAGTTGAATATTATTTATTACTATTATTTGCCAAATTCTGTTCATACTTCTCAATATATTGACTTCCCATACGGATGTAAATAAGAGTAGCTATAATGGCGGCTCCCGCAGCAGACCACCAGAGAACCCGCAGAAACCATATCCAGCCGGGCAGGACGCTGGAAATTTCAGGCCCAATCAAAATTCCCGCCACCATCGATAACTGCAGGGTATTCGCAAATTTACCAATCATAGCAGGTGCGATAAGAATCTTTGAAGTTATAAAGTAAACAACGAGGAAACCAATTA
>CAZMSP010000095.1:0-7467 GCA_964568985.1 uncultured Pirellulales bacterium | reverse complement strand
ACCCACAGATTAAGACTGTAACCGACGTTTTCCTAAATGCCGAACCCTACGAACGGGAGATACACGAGCTTTTCGGGGTAAAATTTGAGGGACACAAACGGCTGACCCCGCTTTTTCTGGAAAGGGACTATAAAATTCCGCCTTTTAGAAAGGATTTCGATACCAGACAATATGTGAGAGATGTTTTTGATAAAATCCCCTTTGTAGAGGATAAGGATAAATGAGGAGAAATTATGGATAAATTCTTACCACAGAACGTGGAGCAGGCACTGTCTAAAGTAATGCATCCGGAGATTAACTATAGCTTAGTTGATTTGGGGATGATCAAGAACGTGATATGCGAGGGAAAGAAAGTGGACCTTACTTTGAAGCTTCCTTTTCTACAGGTTCCTGTTAAGGACCTTCTGATTACAAATATAAAAAAGTCGTTGGCTGATCTGGATAACTCCATTCAGGTAGAAACAAATATTGAAGAAATGAGTCAAGAAGAACGCGATAATTTTACGAAAATGGCCAAAAAAGGATGGAAACTTTGAGCATGGATTTGAATAGCGAGACAGTTACATCTCCCAGAGAGCTTGAACTTTATTTTGGGCCGCAGCACCTGGGAATGGTTGGTAATTTCAGCATCACACTCAAGGTCGAGGGAGACCGTATCTTGGAAGCTACGGCAAATCCCGGCTATCTTCATCGAGGTTTTGAAAAACTGATGGAATACAGGACCTGGATACAGAACTTCCCTCTGGTCTGCAGAATAAATGTAGTTGAGCCCGACCCTATGGAAATGATATATGCAATGGCGGTTGAGAAATTAGCGAATATAGAAGTGCCGGAAAGGGCCCAGTTCGTAAGAAGTATATATCTCGAGCTTGCCCGGGTCGGCTCGCATCTGTTCGGCTTGTGGGCCTATGCCAACATGCTCGGCTTCGATACTGTTGCTCAGTGGGCAATGTATCACCGAGACCTCGTTTTGGACCTATTTGAAGAACTCACCGGCGGCAGAGTTTACCACATATACATATGGCCGGGTGGTGTAAGACGCGATTTCCCACCGGGATTTAAGGATAAAATCGTAAATACGCTCCATTCCATAGGTGGCTGTGTGCCGGATTATGATTCGACCTTTTTTAATAACCGCTTATTCTATGAAAGGGCAAAAGGGATTGGCCAATTAACCCAACAGCAGGCAAAAGAGTGGGGAGCAACAGGACAAACTTTAAGGGCAACCGGGATGCCATACGACATCAGAAAGGTCGAACCCTATGCCGCTTACGACAAGGTAGAGTGGGATGTCCCTGTAAGAGAAGATGGTGATGCATACTCAAGTGTATGGGTTATAAGAGATGAGATGATAGAAAGTGTCCATATGATATTCAAGCTGCTCGATGCTATGCCCGAAGGCCCAGTTTATAATCGCGTACCAAATCCATTTAAATGGAAAATACCAAAAGGTGAAGTTTATGTCAGGTGCGAGTCTTCACGTGGAGAGTTAGGCCTTTACCTGGTCAGTAATGGCGGCGATAAGCCTTACAGGGTACATTTCAGAACGCCCTCTTATCCTAATGGCTTGATTATTTTGGAAAAGTTACTGAAAAATGCCAGTATTGCTGATGTCGGAAATATAATGATAAGTCTATATACAGTTGCCCCAGAGATAGACAGATGAGCAGCGCCAAGAAAGCTGAGGCGCAGCCGTCAAAAAGCGATTTGACTTTTCCGCTAAGACGGTTTACTCTATGGCAGTATTGTTTGGATTTGATTGTAAATTCTTGACAACAAGCAAAAGAGGGAAAATAAATGCCGAGATTTCCTAAAAAGGAAGCTGAAATTTCCGCATTAGCTGAGCAGCTATGGAACGGCTTATGGACAAATCAACCTATATACCCGCATCCGCCGGTTAATCCGTGGCTGATAAGAATAAAGAATATGATATACTCATCTCGTCGGGGCGAATTCATTGCAAAGCAAGCGGCAGCCGAACAAGCAACCACAGCTAAAGACGAAGCGCTGGAAGAATTAATAGAGGCGATGAAGGCGGATATTCGCTATGCGGAAAATACCGTAGATTTCGACGATGACAAGCTCAAATTACTCGGCTGGGCGGGTAAAAAGGCCAAAACCCCATTGACTCCGCCCGGCCAAGCGCGTATGCTCGAAGCATCAAGACAGGGCAAGGGCTGGGTATTTCTCGATTGGAAGGCTCCCGCAGATGGTGGGAAGGTGGGTGCATATAAAGTCCAGCGAAGAGTCCGCAGTGGCGGAAGCTGGGAAGATGTGGCAACGGCGATACTCTCTGAAATTACTTTAGTTGAGCAGCCAGAAAGAACAGAACTCGAATATCGCATTATCGCTGTAAATAAATCCGGCGAAGGACAAGCCGGTAATACAGTAATGGCGGTATTGTGAGCTTACATCGTGGCATTGCGGGCTTACATCGTGATGTTGCAGCCTTACATTGAGGCATTGTAACGTTACATCGTGCCATTGTAAGTTTACATCAAGGCGTTGCTGGCTTACAACATGGCATTGTAAGGTTACATCGTGGTATTGTAAGGTTACATCGTGATGTTGCAGGCTTACATTATGTCATTGTAAGCTTACATCGTGGCATTGTTGGCTTACAATGTGGCGCTGTCAACAGGCAAAAGGCTGGTAAGTCGTTGTTTTTAATGGAGTTAGGCGAAAAATCGCCAAAAAAGGCAATTCGAGAAAGATTATGGAATCGAAAGGCTTGGTTGCGTAGCCAAGCTTTTAATATGGGAAATACCAAACTAATGGTAAATGGAAAAATATTAATTGTAGATGATGAGGAAGACGTACTCGAATTAGTGCGGTACAACCTCGACAAAAATGGATACAAGGTAGAAACAGCAGCTACAGGGGAACAGGCTCTCGCAAAGGCAAGAGCCAAACTGCCCGATTTGATTATACTCGACCTTATGCTTCCCGGCATTGACGGTCTTGATGTCTGCAAAAAGCTCAAAAACGATACAAAAACACAGAATATCCCGGTAATTATGCTCACGGCCAAAGGTGAAGAGACTGATATTGTTATCGGGCTGGAACTTGGAGCGGATGATTATATAACCAAACCATTTAGTCCCAAAGTACTTATTGCCAGAGTACGGCGTATTCTGCAGAGAACTATTGCCCGTGATATGGAAAAGGCTCCTGTGAAAATTTACGAGTTAACTATAGACCCTGCTCGCCGTGAAGTCCTTATCAAAAATAAACCTGTGGAACTTACTTTCACGGAATTCAATATTCTTTATGCACTGGCCAAGAGGCCTGGTCTTGTTTTTACGCGATACCAGATTGTCGATGCATTACATGGTGATGATTATCTTGTTACGGATAGAGCTATAGATGTGCAAATAGTCGGGCTTCGAAAAAAACTGGGGCTTTTTAGTAAATATATCGAGACTGTCCGCGGCGTCGGGTATCGCTTTAAGGATTAATTGATGATGAAAAAGCGATTACTATGGCAACTTTATCCATCCTTCCTACTGATTATTATTATTTCAGTAGTTGGCGTAGGCTGGTATGGGTCACAATCCATACGTAAATTTCATCTTAACCAGGTAGCCGAGGATCTCAAATCCCGAGCACATTTAGTCGAAAAGCAAATATTAACTAATCTGGCAAATCAAAAATTTAAGGAAATTGACGATTTTTGTAAACAAATAATAGCGGCCAGTTACACACGAATTACAGTGATTTTGCCGAACGGCGAAGTAATAGCAGATTCCGATGAAATACCCAGCCGCATGAAAAATCATGCCGACAGGCCGGAATTCCAGAATGCTTTGGAGCGAGGTTCTGGTAACTCACTTCGGTTTAGCGAGACTCTTGGCAAAAGAATGATGTATCTGGCAATCCCAATAAAGCAGGATGACAAAGTCCTGGCGGTTGTCAGAACATCTGTCCCTGTTACAGCGATTGACGAAGCACTTAAAAATATTTATAAAAAACTTTTCTGGGCGGGTGTAGTTATAGCTGTTTGTGCGGCAGCAGTAAGTTTAGGTATATCTAAAAAAATAAGCTATCCCGTAGAACAAATGACCGAAGTTGCAAAACATTTTGCTTCAGGCAAGCTCGATATGAGGTTGTCTATACCAAATGCAGTTGAGCTGGCTGAACTTGCAAAAGCTCTAAACGAGATGGCTCAGCAGCTTAATACAAGGATTGACACAATCACGGAAGAGCGAAGCCAGATGCAAGCAATTCTTTCAGGTATGATTGAGGGAGTTCTGGCAGTTGATTCTTCAGGATATATTGTCAGCATCAATAAAGCTGCTGCAGATCTACTCAGTATCGATGCAGCCAAGTCACAGAGATTAGCTGTTGAAGAGGTTATTCGCAATCCCCAGCTACAGCAGTATATAAAAAATACCCTTGAAAATAAACAAGCCGTTGAAGCTGAATGTTTCGTGTTGAATGACGGTGGGCGTTTTCTGCAATTGTATAGTTCGGCCCTGACCGACAACAAAGGCAACAAAAGCGGTGCTGTGCTGGTGTTACACGATATTACCAGGACTCGTCAGTTAGAAGAAGTAAGACGTGATTTTGTTGCAAACGTATCTCACGAACTTAAGACACCTATTACCTCGATCAAGGGCTTTGTTGAAACACTACAGGAAGGCGCTCTTGATAAGCCCAAAGAATCTAAGCGTTTTCTTGAAATAATCGCTAAACACGCCGATAGATTAAATGCCATTGTTGATGATTTGTTAAGCCTTTCCAGATTAGAAGAAGACAGTGAGAAAAGAAGGATTTCGTTTGAAGAAACAGGTATAAAACCGACTCTCGTTTCGGCTATTGAACTTTCTAAAGTTAAAGCAGAACAAAAGCATATAACAGTCGAACTGTTTTGTGATAAAGAGATAACCGCAAAAATAAATCTCGCTCTTATAGAACAGGCAGTGCTTAATCTTATTGATAATGCAATTAAATACAGCCAAGACAACAGCAAGATAGAAGTTAGTGCGCAGAGAATAGAAAACGAGGTTCTTATTAAAGTATCCGACCAGGGCTGTGGAATAGAGAAAGAGCATCTTGACCGCATTTTTGAGCGTTTTTATGTTGTTGACAAAGGCAGAAGTCGCAAGCTGGGTGGTACCGGCTTAGGCCTTGCAATTGTAAAGCATATCTCCCAGGTTCATAGCGGCCACGTAACCGTTGAAAGCAAAATCGGTTCCGGCAGTGTATTTACCATACATTTACCTGCCGACTAAAATATCAAGCTCTCAATTTCTCTTGTCCACCAATAAAATTTCCCTCCTAACAAGAATTTAACAGTGCTTTCATATTCTACTAACATCACCGGTGTATATTGTTTTACAAATGAACGACATTATTACAGGAGTTATGATATGAAAGTTTTATTATCTATTTGGAAATAGTGGCATGAATGCTGGAACTGGGATACTGATGTATGTAGCAGTATAGATTCTCACAAATGGGAAAGCAAAATTGAGGCATATAGAAGTTTTTCCGTAAATTAATAATAAATCCAGCCGTTGAGTTTATTTAGGGGAACGAAAATGAATCAGTTGATCGCTAATATTTTGTGTTTGATCGGAGCAATATATTTATTATATCGTATCAGCATTTTTTTGAAAACTCTGCTGCAGTTGATTTGGAACTCCAAAGAATCGGCAAATAAATCAACTGAAGATAAGATCTCAGAACTATGCCACTGTAACTTCACTGTTTTCAGCGATTCTGAGTAAAATATTTTTTCACCATAAATAGAATTCTAACACTGCCCTTATATCTGCCTAACATTTTTGAGATACCTTTTCAGTAGAGAAGTTCTTTGGGACCAGCCCGAAGAATAGAATTAAGGATGTTATTTTTATGGAGGTACAAAATGAAAAAGGTAATTGTGTCGGCAGTATTTTTGTTCATTCTGGCTTTGGGAGGAGGTGCAAAAGCTGATGAAATCAGCGAACTCAAGCAACAAATGCAGCAGATGCAGCAAAGGCTTGAGCATCTCGAGGCCCAGCAGAATCAGCAAAGTAAACAGATGGAGGAGCAGATATCTAAGGCAGTAGAAGAAAAGCAAATAGGAGCCTTGCCTGACAGCTTAAAATGGGCCGAGAATATCAAATGGAGCGGTGATCTTCGATACAGGCATGAATCAATCGATGATGACACTGCAACAACAAAAAGAGACAGGAACAGAATCCGGGCAAGATTAAAAATGGAAGCCAATATCAATGATGAATGGGACGCAATTCTAAGACTTGCCTCGGGCAGCAGTGACTCGCCAACATCAACGAACCAGACACTTGGTGATTCTTCCAGCGACTCTTTCAGCAGTAAAGAAATCTGGCTGGACTGGGCATACGCTGATTACCATCCCGCCTCTATTCCCGGCTGGAATATTTTATTAGGTAAAATGGATAATCCTTTTTATAAAGTCGGCAAGAACCAGCTAATCTTTGATGGTGACCTTAGCCCTGAAGGTGGCGCCTCAACTTACAAATGGAATCTGAACGAACGTACAAGCGCACAACTGACCGGCGGAGCCTACTGGGTACGTGAAAGAAGCACTGATGCAGATACCAGTCTTTTTGGCATTCAGGGTTTATTAAAGTATAAACTTTCCGGGGACCGTCATATTCTTGGCGGCATTAGCTACTATGATTTCGGCAATATAAAAGGCAAGACTTTAAGTGGCATAAGTACCAATGGCAACACTAACTCCGGTGGTATGTACGCCAGTGATTACAACATACTGGAAGGTTTCGGGGAATATGGTTTCAAGATTGGCCAGGTCCCAGCAACTGTTTTTGGCACTTATGTAAATAACACGGCTGCAAGCAGCTCTGAAGATACCGCCTGGCTTATTGGTACAACGTACAATAAAGCTAAAGACCCGGGTTCGTGGGCGGTTTCTTACAACTATAGAGATGTTGAGAAAGATGCCGTCGTTGGCGGCCTCTGTGATTCCGACTTCATCGGCGGAGGAAGTGACGGTAAAGGCCATGTGTTAGGCTTTAAGTATCAGTTAGCGAAGAATGTACAGGCCGGTCTCAGCTACTTCATGAACGAGAAAAACGCCAGCAGTACAAGAGACGATTATAAATTGCTTCAGGCAGACTTGGTTTTCAAGTTCTAACAATATTTATTAAATTCTAACCTGATTCTAATGAAAATCTAACATTAGAATCGTATAATTCAAGGAAATGAAAAAAGGAGATTTTGAAATGAAAAAAATTATTGTATGTGGTTTAATAATGTTAGCTTTGGTTTTGGCAACCAAGGTCGTAGCTGCCGAAAAACAAACGCTGCAAATAGATGGTTCGACAACAGTCGGCCCGATTGCAGATGCCTTTACCGAGGCTTTCAAGAGTAATCACCCGGATTTGGAGATCACCGTCAAAAAGACAGGGAGCGGCGACGGTGCTGCGGCTTTGATAGATGGGCGATGTGATGTAGCCACAATGAGCCGGTTTATGA
>CAZMSP010000094.1:0-7481 GCA_964568985.1 uncultured Pirellulales bacterium | reverse complement strand
TGGCCGAGGGCTTTGTCCATTTCTCTCGGCAGGTGCAGTTTCTGCCGAAGCCATAACGGCATACCCATCAGAAATTGCCTGAAACCCTGCGGTGCATAACCTATGTAGGATTCGAACAGCCGTTCAAATTTCAACAGTGGTTTCTCGTAGAAAACAACGTAATCGAGCTCTTCCGCACCAAGCCCCCCTGCTTCGAGGCAATATTCAACCGCATTTGATGGAAATCGGTTATCGTGCTTTATTCTTGTCCATCGCTCTTCCTGCGCAGCGGCGATGATTTCGCCATCGCGGACAAGGGCCGCTGCACTATCGTGGTAGAACGCCGATATTCCAAGAATATTCATACCGTTATTATAAGCTGCGCCGGCTAAAACGCAAGTATCCTGCGTGTCGAAACCATCGTCTTGTATACTCCCTAAACTAAAACTTGCCCGCCATCTATGTGGCGGGATGGCATCAAGATGATTTCAGCAATTTCATTGCTTGACACTGTTGCATTATTTTCCGCCGTTAATCTGTAAAAATCGGTTATAATGTTAATAAGATTACGGCTTTGAAGGTTTTTGGTGAAGAAACTTGGGATTTTGGCTGTAATTTTTTACTATATTTAGTTGGCTGTTTATCATTAAACATTTTGAGAAATAGTTTTGGGAGGATTTTTTATGGAAAGACGGGAATTTTTGACACAGACCTGCGGTTTGGGGGCTTGTGCATGCTCGGCCATTTTGTTGTCTGAACAGAAGGCAACAGCGGCAGAGGAAAGTAAGGGAAAAAACACCCAAGAAAAATTGGGTGAGGACATTCACAAAGAACTTGGAAGATTAAGATGGTGGTCGGGACATGCCAGGAATCAAATTGCCAAGTTAATGGAATTGCTCCAGACCCACATGGATGAGAAGACACGAATTGAGATTATGGAGCAATTGGGGCGAAACTGCGCTAAATCACTTGGTTGGGCCGAGAGATACCGTGGCAACGTTGAAGGTTTTTTCCAGCATATGAATAACCATAACGGTGAAACACTCACCTATGACAAGGAAAAGGGAATTATTACTATTGTCACACGTGAGCGGGACTGCGATTGTAGACTGGTTGACAGTAAAAAAACACCGCCGTATTACTGCTACTGCTCAGCGGGATGGCAAAAGTATACATACGAGATGATTCTTGGCAAATCTGTGGATGTCAAAATCAAAGAGTCTGTACTGTTTGGCCAGCCCCGTTGTGTGTTTGAGGTAACTATTGGCGATGACCTGCCAACTTAACCTCGTTTAAGAATAAAGAGGCAGGCATAGCCTGTTCGGGGGCTTTAGGGATGATTTTGCGGTAAAAGCCCGTATTTTTACCACTTTTTGCCTTGCATTTATTTGTATCGAAGGTATACTCACTGGTTTCGTATGCAGTTTTATTCGGGACAATTGCAGTCTGTGCGATGCCCGAATCGCTTAGATAGGAGTTTGACTGATGTCGAGAGTATGTTTTTTTACGGGTAAGCGAACGACAGCGGGCAGGAGTATTGCCCGGCGAGGTAAGGCCAAATATCTCGGCGGGGTCGGCAGGAAAGTTACCGGCGTTACAAAGAGAAAGTTCAAGCCCAATATACAAAAGGTTCGAGCTGTTGTTGACGGCAAGGTCAGCAGGATTAAGGTCTCAGCCAAAGCTATACGTATGGGACTTGTCCAAAAGCCGCCCAAACGTAACTATAAACCTGCCGAGAAAGCAACCGGCTAAAATTTTCTTGAGTATGAGTTGTTCACAGCGAGGCGGGTTCTGCCTCGCTTTTTATTTAGAGTATTTTTCTCGACCGAGTGAAGATTTAGAAACATGGCGGAAAAAATTGACCAGACGCAAGTAAAGAAAGTCGCAAAGCTATCTCGTCTGCAGTTGACTGACGCGGATGTCGAGGAATTTACAGGCCAGTTAAGCGCAATCCTTGACTATATGGAAAAGCTCAACGAGCTTGATACCACCAATGTTGAGCCGCTCGCGCATTGTCTGCCAATCACAAATGTTTTACGTGAAGATTGTGTTAAGGAATCGCTCGGGACTGAAAAGACATTAGCAAATGCGCCACAGCGGGACGGCGACTTTTTCAAAGTACCCAAAATACTCGATGACAGCTCAGGAGCATAAAAAGTTGCGTGGGTTTTTAACTTATGCAGAATGAATTGCTAAATATGAACTGCAAAGAACTGCGAGACCAAATTGCAGCCGGCCGGATAAAGAGCGTGGCAGCTACCGAAACTGTTTTTCAGTCCATAGAAAAAAATGAACCGGTCCTCGGCGCATATATCAGCACGCTCAAAGAAGAAGCTCTGGCCAGAGCCGGCGAGATTGACAACAAAATTGCTGCTGGCGGGTCCGTAGGTAAGCTGGCAGGTGTGCCGATAGCTATAAAAGACAATATGTGCACTACATTCGGTGCTACTACCTGTGCCTCGAAGATATTAGAGAATTTCCACTCACCGTATAACGCTACTGTTGTTGAGAAACTGCTCGCTGCAGATGCGGTAATAATCGGCAAGACGAATATGGATGAGTTTGCGATGGGTTCGAGCACGGAAAATTCAGGCCTAAAGAAAACGGTTAATCCCTGGGATAGCACTCGTGTACCGGGCGGAAGCAGCGGCGGTTCTGCCGCTGCTGTTGCGACAAGGCTATGTTTTGCTGCGCTTGGTTCTGACACTGGTGGCTCAATCCGTCAGCCTGCCAGTTTCTGTGGTGTCGTTGGGCTAAAACCGACATACGGCAGAGTCTCACGCTTTGGACTTGTTGCCTATGGCTCAAGCTTAGACCAGATTGGACCACTTAGCAAAACAGTAGCTGACTCGGCCTTGATGATGAATGTTATCGCCGGCCACGACCCGGCCGACAGCACCAGTGTCGATGAAGCCATCGCCCCTGTCTGTAACTATCTTGAAAAACTTGATGAGCCGGTAGAGAAACTCAAAATAGCAATTGTGCCGCAGTTTAATGCCGGGGCAGAGAACCAAGTACAAAAATCCATCGCTGATGCCATAGATATGTATAAAAAGCTCGGCGCCGACATCATAGAAATCAATATGCCTCATCTGGATTATGCGATTGCTGCCTACTACATAATAGCTACTGCCGAGGCATCGAGCAACCTGGCTCGATACGACGGTGTGCATTACGGCCATCGTACCGAAAATCCACAAGATTATATCGAGGTCTATTCCAAATCACGGGCAGAGGCATTTGGCAAGGAAGTTAAAAGGCGAATAATGCTCGGAACTTACGCCCTTTCGAGCGGATATTATGACGCCTACTATCTAAAGGCCCTGAAGGTCAGAAATTTAATTCGAGGCGATTTTACCAGCGCTTTTGAAAAATGCGATTGTATTATAATGCCGGTCTCACCGACGACCGCTTTTAAGCTCGGCGAAAAAATCAACGACCCGCTGACAATGTATCTCTCGGACATATATACAATCGCTGCCAATTTAGCCGGCATCCCGGCTATCAGCATCCCTTGCGGTTTTGACAAAGATAATTTACCTATCGGCCTGCAGATACTCGCCCCGGCCTTTGCGGAAGAAAAGTTATTAAGAATAGCAAGAATGTATGAGAAAGAAACTGACTGGCACACGAAAACACCACCAATTATTTAACCACGAATTCTCACGAATGAACACGAATAATAAAGAGATAATATACAAGGAACTATCTTATAAGATAATTGGTTTAGCTATGGAAGTTCATACCCAACTCGGTTTTGGCTTCTTGGAAAAAGTTTATGAGAATGCTCTTGTAGTTTTATTTCAAAAGAACGGCATTCCCGCACAACAACAGCCGCCCGTTAAGGTATATTTTGAGGGACAGGTTGTGGGTGATTATTACGCCGATATTTTGGTTGATAATAAGATAATTCTTGAGCTTAAGACTGTGGATGTCATTATAGATGCACACAGAGCACAAGTTCTTAATTATTTGCGTGCCACAGAAATCAAGTTAGCAATGATTCTTAATTTCGGAAAAAGAAGCTTCGAATATGAAAGGTTCGTTATATAGCTTTAAAGTATAATCGCAAATTCATATTAACTAAATTAGTGTCAAACTCGTGTTAATTCGTGGCTAAAAGCGAGTTATAAAATGGTAGATTATAAGGTCATAGTAGGCTTGGAGATTCACGTACAGCTTTGCACAAAGAGCAAGATGTTTTGCGGCTGTGCGGTCGAGTTCGGCGCTGAGCCGAACAGCAGGGTCTGTCCGGTTTGTCTGGGTATGCCCGGCGTACTGCCGGTGATGAACAAGCAAGCCGTCAAATACGCTGTTTTGGTAGCTCTGGCCCTTAATTGCGAAGCAGCTAAGTTCACCAAGTGGGATAGAAAGAGCTATTATTATCCTGATTTGCCGAAGAACTACCAGATAAGCCAGTATGATTTGCCGCTTGGCACCAATGGTTTTATCGAAATACCGCTTGAATCCGGGCAAACGAAAAAAATCAGGATAATAAGGGCGCACCTCGAAGAAGACGCCGGCAAGAACCTCCATACAGCAGGTAATTTTTCGCAGGTCGATTTGAACAGGACCGGTACCCCATTACTGGAAATTGTTACTGAGCCGGATATGAACAGCGGTATCGAAGCACGGGCACTGGCCGTGGAATTGCAGCGAATGGTAAGATTCCTCGGTGTTTCTGTTGCCGATATGCAAAAAGGTCATATGCGTTTCGAGCCGAACATAAATCTGATTGTCACCAAAGACGGCAAAGAATATAAAACGCCGATAGTTGAAGTCAAAAATCTCAACAGCTTTCGAGCACTTGAAAGAAGTATAGACTATGAGGTGCAAAGACAGCTTGATGAATTTCTCGAAACCGGCCGGACGATGGAAATGGGCAATAAATCCACACGCGGCTGGGATGATGGAAAAGAGCAAACCATCCTGCAGAGAGAAAAGGAGGAGGCCCACGATTACAGGTATTTTCCCGAGCCGGACCTTGTTCCGGTGGAGATGACAGAAAAATGGCTTTCGGATATCCGGTCCCGGCTTTGTGAGCTTCCTATAAAGAGACAAATTCGGTTTGTAACAGAGTACGGACTGAGTGATTATGACGCGGGTGTATTGACAGCAGAGCGCACGACGGCAGAGTTTTTTGACCGGTCGGTCAAAGCCGGCGGCGACCCGAAAAGAGTCTGCAATCTTATTACCCAGGATTATCAAAAGCTTGCCAATGAAAAAGGTTGCAGCGTGGCCGAGTTAGGAATCACACCGGAAAAGGTAGCTCAATTAGCCACTATGATTACCGACGGTGTTGTCAGCGCTACCGCATCGAGCACCATAGCGGCCATAAGCGTTGCAGACTTGAATAAAACGCCCGAAGAAATTGCCACAGAAAATAACCTGATTCAGAAAAGTGATGCCGGTGAACTGGGAAAAATAGTTGACGAGGTTTTGAAGGAAAACCCCAAAGCTGTTGAGGATGTAACGAGCGGCTCAAAGAAAAGTAAAAAAGCAAGGGGTTTTTTGCTTGGCCAGGTTATCCAGAAGACCAAAGGCCAGGCAAATCCGAAAATAGTTTCCGAGATTCTCGACAAAAAACTCGGATGATTAGCCGGCACAACAAGGAGATAGAAATGTCTAACGGAATGAAGATAGCAAAGGCCAGCGATATTACCAAAAGTCCGGTGGAAATCGAGGGCGCAAAAGATGTAGATATAAGATGGCTTATTTCCAAAGCCGATGGGGCGGAAAATTTTGCGATGCGGATGTTCGAATTGCAACCGGGCGGCTTTACTCCTTTACACTCTCATCCCCACGAACATGAAGTATTTGTAGTTCAGGGCCAGGGCATTTTCGTTTATGAGGGTAAGGAATATCCGTTTAACACTGATTTCGCGATATTTGTGCCAGGTGGTGGCGAACACCGATTCAGAAATACGGGCCATTCGGTTTTGAGATTTCTCTGCATTATTCCTGCAGTATCAGGCTAAAATTAGACAAATAATTTCTGACATTTTTGGCCGAAAATGTACTTGACTTCCCGCTTGAACTCAGCTAAAAAGACATACGTAAATAAAGAATTGCATCAGGGGGCAAATCAGTTAATTTAAGGTTTGGCTTACAGTCGCAAGAAGCACGGAGCGAGTATTTGTATATGCCGGGGGAATACAAGGATGCGTGATTCTGAAAAGAGCGGGAAAAAATCTATTAAAGCAGTAGAGAAACTGCGCACGCATAAAGCGAAATTAGAGCGTGTAAGTCGAGACACCAAAAAGCCCAAAAAGCCGGAGAAGCCATTACAGGCAGCGGAGGACTTGTATCGGGCCGTAATGGACAATACCTTCTTTAATACCTTCTTTGGTTTCTCACTCATAGACCGCAATTACAGGATAATTATGGTCAACAGCACGTTAAGTAGATACTTTCAAAAGCCTGCCAATAAGCTCATCGGTCGAAAGTGTTTTCGGGAATTCGAAAAACGCCAGTCAATATGTCCTCATTGTCCCGGTACGCGAGCAATGGCCACCGGCCGGCCGGCAGAAGTAGAGACCGAAGGGGTCCTTGATAACGGCAGCCATTTTTCAGCTCGCATCCAGGCCTTTCCAACTCTTGATCCAGATGGCGCAATAACGGGATTCATCGAGATAGTAGAAGACATCACAGAACGCAAAAAGATAGAAGATAGATTATCAGCCGCAATATACAAAAGCGCAATTCCGACAGCGGTAGGCGGGCCAGATGGCTCAATTATAGCCTTTAATGAAGCGATGGAGACCTTAATCGGGTACAAAATGTCTGAGGTGAGTGATGTCACGGATTGGGCGAATAAATTGTATCCTGACAAGAAATATCGAGAGTTTGTATGGAAGAACATAAAGCAGGCTCTGGAGGGGAGAAAACAGGATTGCACTGAATTTACAATAACATGCAAAGACGGCTCTACAAAAGTAATCGATTTTCACACTTCATTTTTCAAGGGTGGCCTTGTAATACAGATGCAAGACATCACCGAACGCAAAAAGATGGAGCAGCAGCTCAAAGATGCTTTCAACTTGAATCAGATAATTATTGACACATCTCCAGTCGGAATCTGGATATTCGAAGAATCCGGTCAATTCGTCATGTTCAATCCGTCTGGTGTAGCTTTGTCAGGAGGAACAGCCGAACAATTACTTAAGCTTAATTTTTGGGAGCTTGAATCATGGAAAAAGTCGGGATTGCTTCAGGCAGCAGAAGAGGCGCTGCTTACAGGAAAATTGGTAAAGAAGGAAATACACACGGTCAACACATTCAATACAGAAGTATGGTATGAAGCGTTGTTGTCCACCATCCAGTTCAAAGGAAAAAAGCACCTTCTTCTCACGACTTATGATATTAAAGATAGAAAGCATTCAGAGGAGTCGCTGCGTATAAGTGAAAGAGATCTTGCTGAAGCACAAAAGATAGCACACGTTGGTAGCTGGAGATGGGAAATAATCCCTGACGAAGTATATTGGTCTGATGAGGTTTATCGC
>CAZMSP010000093.1:0-7746 GCA_964568985.1 uncultured Pirellulales bacterium | reverse complement strand
GTATTATTGCCACGGTCAGGATATGAAAGGTAAAAACAAAGTTGATTCGATGAGCGAACAGGAAATAGCGGATATTGCGGCGTCGTTTCAGGCGGCGATGATTGATGTGCTTGTGAAAAAAACAGAGCGGGCAGTCAAAAGAATTGGCGCAAAAACGGTTTTGCTCGGTGGTGGCGTAGCCGCCAATAATCAGTTAAGGACAAAGCTGCAACAACTGTATAATTCTGCTGAGCCAGCCAAAAAACTGCTTATTGCGCCAAAACAATATTGCACTGACAATGCGGTTATGGTAGCTTCCCTGGGTTATCACAAATTTAGGGCCAAGCTCTTTGCAGATTTAACTCTTGAAGTCAAGGCAACCGGCTGAAAAAAATAGCTGTGGTCGAAAAAGGAACGGGGTAGTTCAGTGGCTGAAGAAAGAGACGAAAAAAAACAGCTCTTCGAGCAAATTGAAGAACTGCTCGAAGCCAAAGACAGCTCCGCACTGGGGCAATTGCTCAACGAGCAGCGCAGCAGCGACATTGCCGAAGTCGTGGAACTTCTGGATAACGAGCAAAGACGAACTGCCTTCGATGTATTAAACAAGCCATTGTCGGCTGAAGTCTTGGAAAAGGTCGATGAAGCGACACGGTCAGAACTTTTCGAGATTCTGGGAGATGAGGAACTCAAGAGTATCATATCGCACCTTGATGCCGACGATGCTGCCGACCTTCTTGCCGAATTGCCGCGTGAATTAAGCCGGAAAGTTCTCAAAAGCTTAGCGCCTGTAGAATCATCTGAAATTGAAAAGCTGATGAGCTACACTGAAGATTCAGCCGGCGGTATTATGGACCCTGCTGTAATCAGTGTTTCCGAAGATGCCACGGTGGCCGAAGCCGTCAGTAAAATCCGAGCTTTTGAAATAGACGAGGATTTCTATTCAGTTTTTGTCGTTGACAAAAATGGTAAATTCCTCGGTGACGTTCGCATCCGCCTGTTGCTGACCCGTCCCGAGGACACCAAGATAAAAAGCTTGATAGACTCAGATACGATCTATATAACCGCCGATGCCGACCAGGAGGAAGTCCGCAATATATTCAGAAATAACGACCTTATTGTAGTGCCCGTGCTTAACGCAGAACACAAACTCATCGGCAGAATTACCGCTGACCGGGTTATCGAGGTGGCAGAAGAAGAGGCCGCTGAGGACATTTATACAATGGCAGGTACAGACCCGGATGAGCTGGATAACGTTTCGGTGCTGCACGCCGCACGTATCAGGATGACATGGCTTCTACCCTGTTTGTTCGGCACCGGCATAACAGCTTTTGTCCTGATAGTCTTTCACAGGAGATTCGGCTTCGAAAATATGGCTCTTGTCTACACCGCAGCGGTTGCTTTTGCACCTATGGTTGCTGCAATCAGCGGAAATGCCGGGCTGCAAACATCAGCTATCGTAGTCTCCGGATTGGCTACCGGACATTTAGCTGCCTTGAAATTGAGCCAGGTTTTTGCACGGGAGGTACGGATTGCTCTTGTAGTTGCGCTGGCTTGCGGTCTGACAGGAGGGGGCGTTTGTGCAGCTCTTCTTCACTTTCGGGCTTTGGCAGCCGCTATTGCACCTATGAAGATTGTTTTTGCCCTCGGAATTGCTATGTTTTCAGCAATAATGGTCGCCACAACGCTTGGTTTACTTCTGCCCTTTTTATTCCGTCGAATCGGCATAGACCCAGCTATAAGCTCCGGCCCGCTCGTTACTACGGCCAACGACTCCATCAGCGTCGCCATCTATATGACTCTGACGCTTCTATTAGCAATATAGATATGTAGTATGCAGGGTGAGTAGAGATAATGGTACGCAGCTCGCCTCGGCGACCCAGCTCCGCCGAAGGCTTTGCCGGAGGCGAGAGGCCGAGCCGTAGCCGGGAGCACACCCAACCAATAAGTAGCTTTCTGGAAGTTTCAGCAAGCGCCAGGGTTGACAATTCACATCAAAATCCTGTATAATACATATAAATACACCCCGGCAAAAGTTGGGGCTGAATACTTATGAAAAATATTTTGTGTTAGTTTTGTTTCGATAAGAATTGAAATTCGAACTGATTATGGCTACGGAACAACCTCTCGATACTCAAAAAAAATTAGACCATGAGCCAGAGATTAACAAGTATTTCCGGGCAGCTATCAAAACTCATGCAAACGATATACACCTCAAAGTCGGCCAGCCACCGAAATTACGCCTCTACGGTCAACTAAAAAACACTACCGGCGAAGTAATAACTGCGGCAAGAATGGAAGAGCTGGTCTTCGAGATATTAAGTCCTGCTCAGAAAGAGTTCTTCCTGAAAAAAGGAACTCTGGATTTCGCTCACGAAGTCGGCGATGAAAACCGCTTCCGGATAAACATATTTCACCAGCGAGGCGTGATTAGTCTGGCGGCAAGACGAGTCAGCGCCTATGTTCCACCGTTTGAGACGCTGCACCTGCCGCCTATACTCGAAAAGATATCCGATAGCAATCAAGGGCTGGTTCTTGTCGTAGGTCCGACGGGATGCGGCAAAACCACAACCATTGCGTCAATGATAGACCATATAAACCGCACGCGTGCCTGCCATATAGTTACTATCGAAGACCCCATTGAATATCTGTTCAAGGACAAAAAAGCAATGGTGTCCCAAAGAGAAATAGGCATTGATGTACCAAACTATGAGGAGGCCCTGACATATCTGATGCGACAAGACCCCGATGTCGTATACGTTAGCGAAATGCGCGATTCGTCAACAGTTACAGCAGGGATGAGAGCCGCCGAAACCGGACATCTTGTTTTCGGAACGATGCACTCTGCAAATGCATCGCAGGCAATTCATCGAGTCTTGGACCTCTTTCCACAAGCTGAACGGGACCTTGTAAGACAAACTTTAAGCCTGGCAATCAAAGCAATCATCAGCCAGGTCTTGCTACCCTGCATCAAGGAAGATATTGACAGGATACCAGCCGTCGAGATTCTTCTTACAAACCCGGCTGTTAGAAAACTAATCTCGGAAGGTCGGGAAGCTGACCTGCCCAGCGTCATACGAAGCTCCCAACAAGAAGACATGCAGGACCTTACAGAAAACCTCTGTGAACTAATTAAAAACGGCTCTATTGACCCCAAGGATGCGTACAAATATGCACCAAATACGGAGGAATTAAAAATGGCGCTAAAGGGAATTAGAACCACTGCCGAAGGTATCTTATGAGCTTCAAGGGAATTTGCTAATGGGGCATCCTATGCCAGATTTAGTACTAATGTCAATTGAATACGGCGGCTACATATCCATAATTAAACTCATTACCTTTTTGATTCTATTTTTTTTGTGGCTGCCATTACTTGGCTGGGTGTACAAAGACGCCAAGGCCATAGAAACCAAAGAGGTTTTCTGGACAGGTATTGTTCTGGTCGCAGGAGCAGCAGCATCAATAATCTGGCTGATTATGCCCGTCTTTATCATCGGGATGGTGCTCTATACAATAGCCATAACAGCAGCAACTCTGGCTTATGTAAAGCACCGCAATACCAGAGTTATGGATTATGAACGTGTCTTCACCGCTGAACACGTTAAGAGTCTATTCGTCAGCGAGGAGAAGAAACTCGAAGACTTGAAAAGTGTTACCTTCGTAACAGCTAACAATAACCAGGTACCCATACCTGCCCCTAAAACATCCGACTTTTTCGGTTATAAGATTGCTTATGACGTTTTAACCGATGCCAGCCTGAAAAGAGCAAGCAGTATCATCTTCTCGCCGACGCCTCAAGGTTATAACGTCACTTACTATGTTGATGGCGCTATGCTGAAACAACCGACCATAACCTATGACCAGATGGAATATCTCAACCGATTTCTAAAGAATCTTGCCGATTTAGATGCCAATGAAAAGCGAAAACCACAAAAAGGAAAGTTCGGTGTTTTGCGAGCAAAAGGTAAGACCGATTGGGAAGTAACCACAGCCGGGTCAACCGCTGGAGAGCAAGTCAAGCTCAAACAAATAATCAAACAAGGTGAAATAAGGTTAACAGATATCAGCTTAATGCCTGAGCAGTACGCGCAGCTCAAAAAACTTCAAGGGCTAAAACAAGGCCTGTTCCTTATAACCGGCCCTGAGAAAAGCGGCATAACAACCACACTCTACGCACTGCTTCGAAACCACGATGCCTTCATTAATAGTATAAACACAATTGAAAGACAACCCACCGCTGAACTGCCAAATATAACTCAAAACATTTACACCCTCAGCGACACCAGCACAAAAACATTTGCCAAAAAGCTTCAGGAAATAATAAGATTGGGGCCTGATATCGTTGGTGTTGCAGACTGCGATGATGCCGAGACGGCCCAGATTGCCTGCGCCGGCGCTAGAGACGGAAAAATCACATACGTCACACTCAAAGCGGACAGCGTGATTCAAGCGCTCGGCAGATGGATTAAATTGGTCGGTGATAGAAGAACCATCGCCAAGACCTTGGTTGGCATAAGCAACCAACGGCTACTCAGGAAACTTTGCCAAGAATGCAAGCAGGCATACACGCCGGATAAAGAGCTTCTGCGAAAATTTAACATCGCACCCGAAAAGACCAAAGTGCTCTACCGTGCCGGCAAAGTTCAGTACGACAAACGCGGCAGAGAAAGAACCTGCGAAAATTGTCAAGGGACAGGTTATATAGGCAGAACAGGCGTGTTTGAAATCATTATCCTGAGTGATGAACTAAGAAGGGTTATAGTGCAATCAAAATCGCTGTCGCAAATTGGTTCTCAATTCAGACGGGCTAACATGCTCTACCTACAGGAGCAGGCAATGAGAAAAGTCATTGCCGGGATAACAGATATAAATGAAATGATCAGAGCATTATCAAAACCTAAAGGGTAAAAACGAAAAAAACATTGTAACCACGAACCATAAAAGACCAGAGAGACCGTAATGGCCAACTTAATTATACTGTTAATCATTGCAGGCAGTGTCGCCTATCAGTATCTAAAAGGCACACTTGTCAGAGCATTTGCCACGATAATAATTACTATTTGCGCAAGCGTAGTTGCGTTCGGCTATTTTGAGACATTAGCAGGTGTATTAGTCAGCCACATCGGCACCGAACAATCTGCACTTATATCCTGGGCACAGCCGCTCTGTTTTGCATTGCTATTTATCCTGACCTTTGCCATCCTACAAACAGCCCTCATCTTCTTAACTCGCGAGCCGGTTGATTTGGGAGTTTTGCCCGAACGTATCGGACGCGTTGTCTGCGGAATTTTCTCGGGCCTTATTCTATCCGGCGTTTTGCTTACAGCACTTGCAATGGCCCCATTACCAAATAAGTACCCTTACCAGCGTTTTGATGAAAGAAATCCGGATACTGAAAAGCCTAATAAAGCCTTGCTGAACGCTGATGGTTTCGCAACGGGTTGGTTCAGTATGTTAAGTAACGGCAGTTTTAGTGCTATAGCTAACAAAAAAGGTTTTGACACCCTGCATCCGGCTTTTCTGGACCAGGTTTTCCTGAATCGGCACATCATCACAGACAAGATAACAACTATCACCAGCTCACAAGCAATAGAAGTTCCAACGAAAAATGGCACCTGGTACGCTCCTGAAGATATAAAAGATTCAGACGACAACACACTACAAAAAAGCGGATACGACGTCATAATCGTACGTGTTGGAATAAAAAGAGCTGCGATAAGAGAGGCGGGCACATTCACACTTTCTCAATTAAGATTGATTTGCAAACCAAAGAGCGACTCAAACCGGCTTACCGGAAAAGGCAAAAACGTTTACCCCATCGGATACTTAAAAGCACAGAACCAAATACAAAAAAAGAAATTAAACGACAAGATAATAATAGAACGCATTGAATCCGGCGAAAAAGCAAAATGGATTGACTTCGGTTTTTACGTTCCTAAGGATTTTGTGCCGGTGTTCGTAGAATTCAAGTTAAACAGCATTACTGAGGTCAAGCCGCCAGTACCTGCGGAACAAGCACCACCGGTAATACCCTTCATAGAGAAAACCGAAGAAGATAAGGATGCTGCAGAACGTGATGCATCTTCAGAACAAGGTAGAAACAAAGCATCGAGACGGCCGAAAACCTCCTCCAGATAACGCAAGCCTCAGCGACATCAGCAGGTCCGTCACTCTTAGCGCGGGCGAAGACAATTAGCATAAAATCTTTTATCTACTCAAAATGATTGGTATTAGATGAAGTTACAGTGTACAGGTGTATGTTTTAATAGCTACCGGCAAAGAACTGCCGCATTACTGGATTTGCCGTTAACCGCAAGCAACCAATTCTTCTAAATCCAACTCCATAAGATGCTCAAGATAATCCTTCAACTCTTCTTCTGAAAAAAGGACAAGAAATTCCGGCTTGGCACCTTTGTTGATTGCACAAATGCAGTCTATCAACTCCCGTTTACTCATACGCACATATCCTTCAATCCGCCGTATGTCCGGCGGATAAATCCCTCATTAACCTACGCAATCTTGACTGCCGTCAGACAAGTATCGACAGAGTGAACATTTTTTCTTTAGCCAAGCCGTCGGCCATTAAAGCAACGACCTATAAAGCAAAACACCATATAGCCGAACTACTTTTGCCCGGACTACAATATGTAGAGTAAGTGAATAAACCGCCCTGCCTGCTAATTTAACTGTCCAATAAAATCAGCTTCGGTATCGGACAATCCAGACATAAAAAAATCACGAATTTTTTTATTTTTTCAAATTTTCGGCCAACAACAAACTACATAAAAAATTCATAGACATCGTACATATAAAGCTGTAAGTTACACTCGACCACCTCCAAGGCAGAGGCAAAATCGCGTTAGCGAGCACCGAAACCTATGAAAAGAGACGTAAATCAAATCAGCGACCCGGCAATTCGCAAGCCGCCCACAGGCCTGGCAATTCTCGCATTGGTCGGGCCGTCGCTTGTCTGGGTTGCCGAATATATCGGCTCCGGTGAAGTCATCTTAGCTACACGAACCGGCGCTATTTTAGGCACCACTGTCCTCTGGGCCGTCATCACAGGCATATTCTTAAAATACTGGATTGGTATGAGCGGCGCCCGCTATACTGTCTGCACCGGCGAGGGTATGATTGATATGTTCGACCGCATTGCCGGGCCACGTCATTGGGCGGTCTGGATTGTACTTATTGTGCAGTTCGTTGCCGCAATTATTGCAATAGCGGCACTGGCTAATGCCGCAGGCATTTTTTTCGCTGGTTTTATAGGTGTTCGCACCCGCATTGTTCAAATCATCTGCGGCTGGTCGGTGTCAATCTTTGCAGCAGCTGTCGTTTTCTCAGGCACCTTCGAAATTCTCAAAATCATAATGAGCATTTTTGTTTTTATAATTGTCCTCGGCACAATTTATGTCTCTGTCCGGGTATTCCCGCCGCTTTCTGAGCTTATCCATTCCCTGGTTCCTAATGTTCCTGATGTTCCCGACTGGGCTCTTGAAAAAGGACTTGCCAATGATGCCTGGAAAGAAATATTACCACTTATCGGCTGGGGTGCAGGCGGCTTTGCAAGCCAGGTCTGGTATACATACTGGGTTCTCGGTGCCGGCTACGGAGCAGCCGAAGGCCGCAGCTGCGGAAAACCAGCAGATGTTTCTATGCTGAAAAATATGAGCCGGGCCACTGCTGAAAAAATAAAGGGCTGGTGTCACGTTCTTTACTGCGATGCAACTTTGGCTATGGTAATAGGAATTGCAGTAACCAGTGCCTTTC
>CAZMSP010000092.1:0-8103 GCA_964568985.1 uncultured Pirellulales bacterium | reverse complement strand
ACGTCAAGTCATCATGGCCTTTATGCCCAGGGCATCACACGTGCTACAATGGCGATTACAAATCGACGCAAGACCGCAAGGTGGAGCAAATCGCAAAAAAGTCGCCCCAGTACAGATTGTAGGCTGCAATTCGCCTGCATGAAGTTGGAATCGCTAGTAATCGCGTATCAGCTACGACGCGGTGAATGTGTTCCTGAGCCTTGTACACACCGCCCGTCAAGTGATGGGAGTTGGGAGTACCCGAAGTCGGGTTGCTAACCCTTCGGGGAAGCGCCTGCCGACGGTAAGCCCGATGACTGGCACTAAGTCGTAACAAGGTAGCCGTAGGGGAACCTGCGGCTGGATCACCTCCTTTCTAGGGATAATTAGACGGTGTCCACAATAGCTTTAGCGAAGGTGGATGCTGAAAGTCAGGCATTTTCGCTGTATGGTTTAACTGATGCTTAAAAAGCCCTGTGGGAAACTACGGGGCTTTTTTTATGCGCAGGTTTTTAGCCACGGATTAACACGGATTTTCACGGATTTTTTGCTAGATACGAGATACTAACGACGAAAATTGGCTTGTGGTTGGTGAGAATTGGGGGTAAAATTGGGTGAGCAACGGCAAAAAGAGTGTGAAAAAGAAGCTGGGTCCCTGCCAACGACATTCTGGGATATTCGCTTCGCTACGAGAAGCATCGCGGAGATTTTTTGGACAGGACAACAGGAATTACAAATGTTTTTTCGCCTGTGAGGAAACTTAGTTCGAGAGAGTTGCCGTTAAAAAAGTTTTCATTTGCGGAAAATTGAATGTTCTTATATGATATTCTGAAAGCGAATGGCAGCCGGGAGTGGGATTTCTTGTATTAACGACAATTATGTTCTGGTGTTGTATTATTTAAGTAAATGATAGCTGATAAGAAACATAATGGAGAATAGCGATGGAGTTGATATTGGGCCCAATTGTAGGGGCAGTGACACAAAATAAAGCAAAAGTCTGGATTTTTGGGGACAAAACCTACGATGAAAAAATTCCGCAATGTCATGTCTTCAAAGATAAAGCCTGTTCAGAAGAAATACCCGAATCACCATTTAAATTTCAAATAATTTCGAGTTCCGAACATATATGGGAAGGAATTCACGGGCTGGCCGGTTTAGCTGATATATCCTTTCCAGCAGGGATGGAAAAACTTTATTATAAAATAAGAACAGGTTCAAGCCATGATGAAGAAAATGACCGGATATATTGTATTCAGCCATTTCCCGAAGCTGGAGTCGATGTTGATACATTTTCTTTTGCTCTCATTTCATGTCACAAACCCTTATTCAAAAATCCGAGAAAAGACTCAAAGATGGTCGGTTTAATATGGCACCGTTTAAGTGATGAGATGAGAAAACATAATTGTTGTTTTCTTATCCAGGCCGGGGACCAAGTCTATAGTGACCATAAGAGGTTTAATGCATGGAAATGGAGCCAGCAAACCGACTCAGAAGAGAAAATGTTACGCTATTATCGCCAGATATATCTGAAAAGCTGGAAATTTCCGGAAGTCCATGAGGTTATGAGAACATTTCCGCAATATATGATATGGGACGACCATGAGATAACAAATGGCTGGGGTTCGGAAGAGAAACATTCACAGCCCAAATGTCAGGAAATTTTTAAAATTGCCCGACAGGCCTATATTGAGTTCCAACATTGTTACAATCCTGATTCTCTTCGCGAAGGTGAGTTTTATTATGCCTTTAGTTACGGCCCAGCCTGCTTTTTATTTATGGACCTCAGGGGCCATCGTGATATTACACGCTACAAACCCGACAAACCTGACAGCACGTATCCCTTAGCAGGAGAAAATCAATGGCAAGATATAATAGAAGCCTGGTTCAATTCTGATATTGTCCGGAAAAGCAAGATGCTGTTTGTTATTACCTCTGTTCCAGTATGTCATTTAAGCCGTAAGTTTGGAAGCCTCGGAATATTCAAGAATGATGTCAATGACCAGTGGTCAACTCCACATAATACAAGAGAACGTCGAAAATTATTGAAATTGCTTTATAAGTGGTCTGGAGAAAGCAAAAAACCTGTATGTATCTTAGGCGGAGATGCTCACGTTGGAACGGTTGCTGATATTACGAATTGCCGGTTACAAAATACTATATATCAGATTACCTCATCGCCCATCACCAATAAACCAGCCTATTTACTGGATTTTTTTCTGGCAATATTTAGCAAAAAATTCGATTTTCACCTTGATAGTGCTCATAAAGAGCGGATTTCAGCCAAAATTACTCGTCGCTACCGCAGACGAAATTTTGCCATTATTAAGGTCAACTTCACTGCACAAAAACCAAAAGTAGATGTTTATATGTATGAACAAGGTAGAATGGAACCCGATATAAAATCACTTTGTTGACCCCGCACTTACCTTTGGGGCTCTGTGGCAAAATTCAATACTGCAAATTCCTTATGATATCTCTTGGCGGCCTTGTCATAAGCTTTTGCGGCGGAGATGGGGGAATCGAAATAGCCGAGATAGATGCGCTTGTTGTTGTGCCATATAGCAGCGCGAAAGCGGCCTTTGTCCTTAGCAAACCATACGCCTTTATAGCCAGAACGATTCTTCCTCATTCGAGAATTCTGCGCATTCTGAGCAACTGTTGCAAAACGAAGATTAGACCTTCGATTGTCCAGGCCATTACGATTGATGTGGTCGATAACGTAACCATCGCTGAGACAGCGATGGTAGTTTTGAGTGCTTGATTCTGATCCTTCGACCGGGCTCAGGACAGGGTTTTTAGTTGCGGAAGGGTTTTCAAAAATCTCGCCCTTCGACACTTCGACCTTGCTCAGTGCAGGCAGGCTCAGGATTTGACCCTTCGACAAGCTCAGGACTTCGCGGTGCATGAGGATGCGAGACCCTGCTTTGCCCTTTGGGCTACGCAGGGCAAGGTATCCGGTGCTGACATCTGCAGTTCGCTCCGATTCACGCAGGCCGCGCTCGGCATAAAAGGTGTTCCTGCCGTTACAAACCCGCCAATTGTATTTGGCCAGATGAGGGAAATCAGAAAGGTCAACGATGGCGAATTTGCCCTTTGTTAAAGGAATCCGCCGAAACGGATAGCCGTAACGAAGGCGACGATAGAAAAGAACAAGCCAAACGAGCAGCTGTGCCAGCCAATCCGGAATGTCGATAGTAACCTTGATGACCCAACCTCCGATTGTTGGTGATTAGTGAATGGTAATTGGTTACTGGTTACCATTTGGCCACTTAACATGGCCTTCCATAATTGGACGAACCTGCACGTTTGATTGAAAATTGAGGGATTTTTCAAGGAATGAAAATGCACAAGTGCTTATGCAGAAAGGAATAAAAAAATTTTCAAAAATTTGAATTTTTGCGCGCAACTACCTGCGTATTTGATTGATCATTCGTGAAAATCTTAGCTATATTAACGCACTATGCATATGGCGGGCAGAGGACGGAAGACCCCATGAGATAGAAACGACACCCCGAAGAGATAACTTCGTATCTTGTGGGGTAAACATCTCACGGGGCAAGCATTCGGGGACCCAGGCTTCGCCTTCGGCTACGCCGAGGCAGGCAGACGGCGGATAAATATTGAGGGCAAATGCTGTTACTTGATATTAAAAAAGCCCGTTTATAGTGGAGTGGGCTTTTTAGTTATTGCTCACCGCATCAACGAACGCCTTTATATTATCCGTCGATACTCCCTGCGACATACCTCCGCCGCACGAAAGTATTATCCTGTTCCTGTCATCAATTGAATTAAGAGCTTCTTCGACGCTGTTTTTCACATCTTCGGCCGTCCCGTTCGCAAGAACATCTCTCGGCGGAATATTGCCAACCAGAGTAACGCTATCTCCCGCAAGCCGCCTCATCTCACCCAGCCCGTGCTCAAAGCTAAAGTTAAACAGATTAATCCCAATCTCTTCCAGATAAGGCGCACAAACAACACCCGCCGCATCATTGTGGAAAAATTTCACCCGCACATCGAAGCTGTCGTAAATCCTCTTCATATACGGCAGAACAAACTCTTCAAAATCCTCCTTACCCAAAAATCCCACAATATCATCTAATAAAAATAGGCCATCAATTGATATAAAAGTTTCCATCTGAACGGTCAACCAGTCGCTAATAAACTCGCTCACGACCGAGAGCAGTTTATGCGCTTCATCAGGATTTATTTTTATGCCCATTAGAAATTCCGTCGTGCCCGCAAGAAAAGATGCGATATTAAGCGGCCCCCTCGAAACGGCGAATTTGATAGAATGCCCCCGCTCGTTTATTTTTTTTTCATTATTTGAAAGCCGACCCAGCATAGCAGGTAACAGCCCATCCGTTTTCACATTCGGCTTGACAAGATTTTCAATTTCATCGAAACTGTTAATAATCTTCTCCACGTGTGGCAGAGTTTCCTCCGACCAGATAATATTAGCGTCAAAAGCCGATGGTTCTGTTGCCATCCCGCATTCAGGCCAGAACCCAGGCAAAAACATCACGTCAGCAAAACTCTCAGCCGCTTTAATGTTCGCTTCAAACCATATCTTATCGCTCCTGTAGTAATCTTGTCTCGACACACCATACCACTGCGGCAACCACGGACTATCAACTATAAATCCAACCGGCAACGGCTCATACCTCGCACCGTTTATCACACCAATCAGAATTTCCCACTGCTTACCAGTCAAATTATTCTCCGGTTGCCAAGATATATTCAGCCCTTGAGAATCCAGTAGAATAGCGCTATTAGTACCCCGACCGCCACCCAGCCACCAGCAAATCCTAAAACGCCGACCACAGTCGGCCTCGGAATCTCAAAATCCGGATGCTCAAACATGACTTTACGCTCTGCCGGCTCAATACCATCTGGAAGTGTAAACGGCTCAGACTCCGGCTCACCCAAACCTATCGGCGTCCGCAGACACTCGTAGAACTTATCGAGTTTCTCTTTCACCACCGGCCGTGTAAACAAACTAACCACAATGGCTGTAATCAGGCCAACACTAAGATAAATTATCATTTGCCAGGGCAGATAGAGTTTGCCCTCATAGAGCATAAACGCCGGCAGCTTTGCCGCAACCGTAGCATTAAAGTCCCACACAATATTGCCGAACAGCTCAATACTGCTCGTAAACAATAGCGCCGTAAAACTCGCCAGCGTCGCGGCCCACGCCGCTGCGGACGTCGCACGACGCCAGAAAAGGCCGACCCAGAACGGTATTGCCATCATCGCCGAAATCTTCCAGAATATCTCAAGACCGTGAACCACACTTTCCAAGTTAAAGGCAAAGAATATTCCACACACAACCACAATTACAGAAGCCACTCTACCGACAGCCATATAATGGCTGTCGGTTTTGCCTTTGACCAGCATAGGTCGATAGATGTTCTCGGTAAACAGGGCCGAAGATGCAACCATAAACGCATCGCAAGAACTCATCACAGCAGCTAACATCGACGCAATAAACAGCCCGATTAATCCGGGCATAATCTTCGGCAAAAGCTCATGTGCCATCAGCCCATAAACCTGGTCAACATCCACCTCCTTACCAATGTACAGACCTGCCGCACATAGTCCCGTCAACACCCACGCAATAGTGCACACTCTCTTGAACAATATCCCGCACATTACACCAACACGACCCTCCATCTCAGTCCTGCCCGCAGCAGACATGGCCATACTATGCGGCTGTGTCACCCAGCCAATCAAAGCGTTAAACGAGATAATCACAATATAAAATATTGTAATCTCGTGCGGTGCAACTATCTTAAACATATCCGGATTAGCAATCGTCTGCCGCAAACCCGACAAACCACCTACCGCTGAGAGTGCAAACGGCAGAATCAAAAAGGAAAGGACTATCGTAAGCAAACCCTGTATAAAGTCCGTCAGAATAGCTGCACTCAAGCCACCCGCAACGCCGTAAATGACAA
Source organism: uncultured Pirellulales bacterium (assembly GCA_964568985.1). GTDB lineage: Bacteria > Planctomycetota > Phycisphaerae > Sedimentisphaerales > Anaerobacaceae > CAZBWE01. Next base: position 2,167 of record CAZMSP010000092.1, on the reverse strand, counting down.
ACATAACCGTCATCACCATAATCGCGACGGCTGGATTGATACTGCCGCCCGATACAGCAGTTACCATCGCGCTGCAGCCCTTCAGCATCACGCCAATATTGATCATCAACTGCAGCATCCCGAAGACGGCAAACAGCCCCGCTACGCTCCTGTCATATCGTGCGTTGAAATAATCGCCCGTTGTAATTGCACGCATCCGCCGAAACATCGGCGTAATCACCCAGAAAAAAGGCGTAACGAAAAGCCACAGCCACTGATACCATATCCCCGATGCTCCCGCTCGATATGTCTTCGCCGCAACGCTCACGGCCTGGTCAGAATGCGTCCCCGCGCCGAACGTGAAGAACATCATCATTATCTTGCCGAACTTGCGGTCGCCGATGAAGAAGCTGGCTGCACTCTTGACCCGCTTTGCAGCAAAGACCCCGATTATCGTAACCCCTGCCAAATACCCTACGATAACCAGCCAATCTATCCAGTTGACTCCAAACATACTTTTCCATTGTCCTGATTTTTTGCAGCAAAAACCTCACCTGCAAGCTTTGTAAGAACCAACATTATATAAGAGAAATGTGGACAAAAGCAACAAAGAGAATCTAAATAAGTTATTTCTTTATAAGCTCAAGTTTGGTATAATTCGGTTAGATACTATGAGGGAAACAACGGAGATAATGTAAAAATCAAAATTGCGGAAGTTTCTATCGTTTGAGTAATAAAAAAGTCCGCCATACGGAGCGGCGGATAAATCCGCCAAATGAGTGGCGGATAGGCGGCGAGCTAAATGTGCCCCTCCAGCATAAATCCTTCGACGGTTCGACTTCGCTCACCGCAGGCTACGCTCAGGACAAGCCTGGGGGCTAACCGATCCTGCACCTACGTTTGGGGCTCGGAAAATAAAACCCAACGTGAAACGTGGGGCTAAATGCAAATCTTACCACAGGGTTGATATTAGCATAATTGTAGATTATTATGTTGATGGAGAAGAAGACATGAAGTGCCCAGAATGCGATAACAATGCAATACCTTTTGTCAGGGCCTGGCTCGCCGGCCCATTGTTTCATATAGACTGCCCCGGCTGTCATGCGAGACTAAAAGTGTACAAGACCGGCCTTAGTCGATTCTCTTCTTATGTCATTGGTGTCTCAATAGGCATTCTCATCATCCTGTGGAAATACGACGTCTATTGGAACCCTACTGTATTCGTCCTTGCAGCCGTCCTTCTTCTTATTCTCGATTTCTTTATCGACAGGAAGTTCATGATATTAAAGAGAACACCTATCGCGAGGCCGATGGAAGATGGACGAAGGACGAGAACTAAAAAAACATGAATATCTAAGCACGAAATCCTAAATCCGAAACAAGCACGAATTATCAAAAATACAAATTTTCAAAACAGAAACCGCACCAAATAAATCCTAATAGCAAAGAAATGTGTATCTATAGTTGATTTTTGTAATCTTTAGACGTATAGTAGAGTAGCTTTCGATAGGAATAGTACAATGCGATTTACCAAGATGCACGGGCTTGGCAATGACTATGTTTATGTCAATTGCTTTGAAGAAAAGGTCGAAAATCCGGCGGAGCTGGCTCAAATCGTCAGCGACCGCCATTATGGAATCGGGGCTGATGGTCTAATTCTTATATGCCCTTCGACTGCGCTCAGGGCAGGCCCGTCGAAAAAGGCTGATGTGCGAATGCGTATTTTCAATGCCGATGGTTCGGAAGCGGAGATGTGCGGCAATGGTATTCGATGCGTGGCTAAATATGTCTATGAGCACAAATTGGCAGAGCCGGGAGGAAAGTTTTCTGTGCCCGGTCAGCGGCCCTGCCCTGCTTCTTTGAAGATAGAAACCGGCAGTGGCGTTTTGACCGTTGGTTTGATAATCAATGATAATGGTAAAGTCCGGAAGGTATGCGTGAATATGGGCCAGCCAGTCCTTACACCAAAAGATATACCTGTCAAGTTATCCGGTGAGAAGGTTGTTGAAGAGCCAATAGAAATTCTCGGGCGCCAATTGCAGATGACTTGTGTATCGATGGGTAATCCACATTCTATATTTTTCTGTGATGATGCGGGGTTAATTGAGCTTGAAGAACTTGGGCCTGCTATCGAAAACAATGAGCTTTTTCCGAACCGAGTCAATGTGCATTTTGTTCAGATTGATAA
>CAZMSP010000091.1:0-8176 GCA_964568985.1 uncultured Pirellulales bacterium | reverse complement strand
GGTGAGCTTGTAAGGGCGTGATAATCACAAACGAAGTAAAAGCAATCGTGCTCGGTCTGGAGCTTGAGGTGCTGACGCATTGCGCCGAAGAAGTTGCCTATGTGAAGCCGGCCGGACGGCTGTATGCCCGAAAGAACTCTCAAAATAATCTCCTAATAGCCATAAACGAAAAGCTTAAGTCAAAAAACGTCAAACAGCATCGATAAAATAGCGGCATTCGGGGAAAATGTCAAGAATTTTTGAGATATAGCTGCTCAGATAATAGAGCTTGACGATGAAGTGAAGTTTGTTACTATTTATAGAGTCAAATTACAAGGGTTACAAGATGAATTACTGGACTAAATTGAGTATCGAATTCGCTAATCAAAGGAATTATTTAGATCAGCTTTTTACAATTTATCCGTGTATTCCAGAGGGCATAAGAGATATAGATCAAGATAAGTGGAAGCGCGTCGAAAGATATTTTAAAAAGAAAAATAATTTTGAATTATTGAGCTGTTTGCTTTCACTGGAATTATTCCCTATAAAAGATTCTTATGTTGCATATTTGCGACGGGACGCCTCAGCAATAAAAAGGAATCCCCAAACGGTGAATAGATTATGTGGTCGTCTATATGAAATGGGATTGTCTCAAATTTACGAGAGATGTTCAGAACCTAAAGAAACCAACAGGCAAATCGGGCCATTATTTAAAACATGGATTAGCAAAAAAACGCTTGGTGTTGAACTTCTAAAATTGGATAATTTCCTAGCAACTGAAGAAAATGCTATTCTTGATGCCACAGAAAATGAACTAACGAATTTCGCAAAAAAATACTTAAATTATTCTCGCATGAAAGGTCTTGATTTCATTGCGAGATTCAATAGAAAATATGTGATAGGAGAGGCGAAATTCCTTACCGATTTTGGTGGTCATCAAAATGCTCAATTTGAAGATGCCATTGCCTTGCTTAAGACAAAAAATGTTAATGCTATTAAGATAGCCATATTAGACGGTGTGCTTTATATAAAAAGCAGCAATAAGATGCATATACAGTTAAAAGATTACTCTAAAAAATTTAATATTATGAGTGCTTTATTACTCAGAGAATTTCTATATCAGGTCTGATTATCAAGTGTTTAAGTATGGAACTCATATATAATAAGAAACGATCCGCTAAGGATATTTTACGGGAAGTCGAGCCAGCAAAGTTGGAAAGTATTTGCACCCAAGGTGTTGATCAAGTTAACAAACTTATAAAAGGAGATAATATTCAAGTAATGCAGGCTTTACTGCATAACTACAGCATGGGAGGAAAAATAGACCTTGTCTATATAGACCCGCCCTTTTCGACGAATAATGTTTTCAAACATAACGAAACAAGGACGTCGACAATTAGCCCTAGCAATAGTGATGATATTGCTTACTCAGATACACTGAAGGGTGCAGAATTCTTAGAGTTTCTTCGAGAAAGGATTGTTCTCACTAGGGAACTTATGGCCAACCATGCGTCAATTTATTTGCATATTGATTATAAGATCGGACATTACGTTAAATTAGTGATGGATGAAATTTTTGGGGAAAAGAATTTCCGAAATGATATTACAAGGATAAAATGCAATCCTAAAAATTTTGATAGAAAAGGGTATAGCAACATTAAAGATTTAATACTTTTTTATACTAAAAGCGACGATTTTGTATGGAATGAACCCAGGCAGGAAATGGCCGAAGAGGACATAAAGAAGCTATTCTCCAAGATTGATAAAAATGGGCGTAGATATACTACTACTCCCCTGCACGCACCAGGGGAAACTACAAACGGTAATACCGGAAAACAATGGAAAGGACTAATGCCACCGAAAGGACGGCATTGGCGATACGACCCTGCAGTATTGGATGAATTGGATGATTCCGGTTTGATCGAATGGTCAAAAACTGGTAACCCACGAAAAATCATATATGCAGAAGAAGCTAGAGCAAAAGGCAAACGACTACAGGACATATGGGAATACAAAGATCCGGCATATCCAAGTTATCCTACAGAGAAAAATATAGAATTACTTAGGACTATTATTAAGACGTCTTCTAACGAGGGGCAAATGGTTTTCGATTGCTTTTGTGGCTCAGGTACAACTTTGGTGGCAGCTCTTGAATTAAGAAGAAATTGGATAGGGATTGATAATTCTGAGGTTGCAATACAAGTGGCAATGAAAAAACTGGTACCATCAAAGGGGCTTTTCAACCTCGGGCCTGATTATGAATATCTTGAGCAGGAAACTCCAGTTGCCCAAGTTACTAATATCTGAATTCTATCCATTTAATTGATAATAGGATTTGGTCAAGCTCTTCCAAGAGATTTTAGGTATCCTCTTGATTTGTAAATCCCCGATCTATATGCTTTCTTCTTCACTGCATATATCGGCCTTCCAAGTTTTTTGGCGACCTCAGCACAAGATTTATTCGGGAATTCTTTTTTGAGCAGGTTAATATCGCTCTTTGACCATTCACCCCTTACGAGTCTCCTTTTTTTGGCTTTTTTCCTTTTTGCCATCGTACGACCCTTTTCATTTTAATTGCCTAACCGCATTTATTGTCTGAATTGAACTACCCTAATTCTAATAATAAATATTGTAGATATCAAATATTTTTTTTCATAGTCAAAAAAGGTTTTTCCCTGCTTGTTTCCCCGTGCAAAAACAGGATTAATCTATACATAAGAGCAAATGTTGACAAAAACAGCAACATTTTTATGATGGGCCCTAAAGAGCAGTTGGTGATGGTAAGTATATTCGGCTGGTTCTTGTCACAGGAGGCCTTATGAATTCGGTAAAATGGGCTTTATGGCTGTTTTCAATCAGTTTGCTGCTTTCCGGATGCAGGCAAAGTGTTCCTGATGAAAGTCGGGATTTTGTGCTTCAACCAGGGGATTTGCTTCTTCAAGACCTTGATAGTGGCCCCCTTTGTGATGCCATAGAAAAAGTTACAACAGGATACCAGGGGGCAAATTTTTCCCATATAGGTATTGCTGCAAAAAATGATAACGGCGATTTTGTTGTTATTGAAGCGGTGTCGAGCGGCGTGGAGATTACGCCGTTACAGGATTTTCTCAATCGCAGCTTCGACGCTCAGCATCGACCAAAGGTTGCAGTAGGGCGTCTTAAGAAATCTTATCGCCACCTCATACCTTTCGCCCTTAAGGAAGGTCTCGCTTTGAAGGGAAAACCGTATGATAAGGTATTCGCTACTGACAATGATGCTTATTATTGCTCAGAACTGGTTTATGAGGCATTCTTGCGAGCGAATAAAAACAGGCCTGTATTTAACTTACAGCCGATGACTTTTAAAGAGCCCCAGACGGGAGAAACACTTGTTGCCTGGAGGGAGTATTTTTCCCAATTAGGTATTCCTGTCCCCGAGGGCCAGCCGGGTATTAACCCGGGCGGTATTTCGTGTTCGCCCATTTTGATTATTTTTTACCCATATGGTATTCTAAGTCGAAATCGCTAAGCCGTATCTGATATTTTTGGAAAATAATGACAACGAACAAGTGCAGTATCAAATTACTTCCGCCAAGCTCTTCACCTTGGACTCCCAAGAAGGGGCTTCACAGGCAAATAGCTGTGCTGATGAGCGGAGGTGTTGACAGCAGCATTACAGCTCATATTCTCAAAGAAGCCGGCTGGGACGTTTTAGGTATTACAATGAAAATCCCCGTATCGTGCGGCACAAATATCCGAGGCTGCTGCGGGGCTGATGGTGCTTTCGTCTGCAACGAATTAAATATACCCCATTACTTTGTCGATGTCACCGAACCCTTCCGGTGTTTTATCATTGAGCCATTCCGGCAATCCTATGAAAGGGGTGAAACTCCCAATCCGTGTGTTGACTGCAACGCATTTCTGAAATTTTCATTGGTATGGGATTTTTTGCAGGAAACATTCAATGTCAATTATCTGGCTACAGGACATTATGCGAGAGTTATTGAAACTGCGGGACAGGTTCGACTCGGCCGGGCAAAAGACAAAGACAAGGACCAAAGTTATTTTCTGTATGGTATTGCTGCAAAAAAACTGTCAAATCTTGTTCTTCCTTTAGGTGAATTGACAAAAGAAAAGGTTCGCTCAATTGCCTCGCAGCGAAATTTGAGCGTTGCGGACAAACCCGAAAGTATGGAATTATGTTTTGCCGGAGAGGGCGATTATCGAGCAGCTCTGATTGGCAATGGAGCAAAGCAAAACGGCGATATTACAGATATGAAGGGTAACAAGATAGGCACGCATAATGGGATTGCAAATTATACGCTTGGCCAAAGAAGGGGGATTGGTTTTGCCGGAGGAAAGCCACTTTATGTGGGCAAGATTGATGCCCGGTCAAACACCATTGCGCTGGGTACTAAAGACGAAGTAAGTTATCGCACTATCAAAGCGAATCAGATAAATACACTTATACCTGAGGAATTGGTCGAGGGTAAAAAGGTCTATGGAAAGATTCGCTCCTATGGTGAGCCTGGTCCTTGTAATGTTATCGAAGCTCGCCTGCCGGCGGCCAAGGTTGGTCAAACTGATATGACGGTTGAGTTTAACCAGCCCCAATTCGCACCCTGCCCCGGTCAGAAACTTGTATTGTACAATAACGAAGGCCACGTAATTGCTGGCGGTACTATCGCTTGCGGAGCAATGGAGGATGCAATATAATTATAGGCGACTACAAAGTGGTGCAGTTTATAGTATAATAAGTTGTTACCATATACGATTCGAAAGTTATCAGGGTGGGTCATTATTTTGCAATCTTGTACACAAGACACCACAAAACGATATTTAAACCAAGATGTTGGTTGGCTGCTCCGGAGCTTCATCTTTTTCGTTTCTTTATATCTTTATCTCTGGTTTTTTGTTGACTTGCGCTTGATATATCATGGGGCTGGTGTTATTACGAATTTCCCGGCCTTTTACAAGGGCTGGGCTTTTTTCCTAACGTTTCTAACATACCCGGGCGGCCCACTCGAATATCTATCAGCATTCCTGTCTCAGCTGTTCTATTATTCCTGGGCCGGAGCCCTTGTTGTAACAGTACAAGCCTGGTTGCTCAGTGTATGTATTGACTATCTATTGAAAGCTACAGACTTACCGCCCCCGCAGCTTCGTTTGACGAAGCTAAACGGCGGGGGCTGGATTGGCTTTATTCCGCCGATTCTTCTGCTTATTCTCTATACACAGTATGCCTATCACTTCGCCACAACACTGGCATTTTTGACTGCGTTGCTTCTCGCATGTCTATACTTAAAGACAACTTTATCACGTACTTCGATTTTCAGCTATTTAGGCGTTTTTCTATCCCTGTCCGTAATTTTATATTATCTTGCCGGTGGAGCATTTTTACTTTTTGCAGTTGTCTGTGCAATTTATGAGTTGCTTTTCAGGTCTCGATGGAAAACGAGCCTGTTTTATTTATTATCCGCCGTTGTTATTCCATATGTAGTAGGGCTTCTCATCTTCCGCATTAGTATTGTCGATGCCTTTTGTAACTTATTACCTTTCTCCTGGAAAATCCTTTATTACGCAGCTCGCAAAAGAGCAGTGACAATAGTATATCTACTTTATCTGCTCCCGCCTTTGATGCTTCTTGTATTTGGCCTTTGGCAGATGCTCAGAAAAAGACTCCATTTTGCCCGCCGCCCCCCCAATCTTGTCTTCGACAAGAAGACGTGGGGGGAGATGCGGGGGCAGGTAAAAAGCAGGACAATTAAGAAGCCCGCAAAAAAGGAACGAAATAAATCTTTTAGTCTAACGGCAAAGATATTTTCCTGGTATAGACACTCACCAAAAATCAGATGGGTTATCGAATCAATGCTTTTGCTTGTTATCACCTGTATTGCTGTTTTTCTTTCCTACGATGGTAATCTTAGAACCCGGTTTAAAGTTGATTACTATGCTTATCACAGGATGTGGCCGGAATTGCTTGCGTCTGCTCGACGTAACCCAACCAATCCCATTGTAGTTCACGCCGTCAACAGAGCTCTTTATCACACCGGCCGACTTGGTTATGAGATGTTTTTTTGGCCACAGGAGCTGAATTACCTGTTTCTAAACGACCCAGTATACAAGTGGGTGTGCTGGCAGAGCTCCGATGCTTATTTGGACATTGGCCTAATCAACATAGCTGAAAATGCGCTGACCGAATGTCTCGAAGGGCTTGGGGACCGTCCTATGGTTTTACAGCGACTGGCTTTAATAAATATGGTCAAGGGAAATATAGGTTCTGCCCGCATCTACCTTGGAGCACTAAGCAAAACACTCTTTCATAGTAAATGGGCCAATCGCTATCTCGAGAAAATCCAGTCTGACCCTAATCTCTCGACAGACCAGAATATTCAGCATTTACGCTCCTTGTGTTTGGATAAGGATTATCCCACCCATTCCCTGCCGACTGAGGAGGCGCTTTCCTGGCTTCTGGAGAAAAACAGCCAAAATAGAATGGCTTTTGAATACCTAATGGCTTGTTATATGTTAGATAAGCATTTGGGCAAGTTTGTCAAAAACATCGAGCATTTGAAAGATTTCGGCTATCTCGAGCTACCAACACATTACGAAGAAGCGGCTCTTATCTATGTGTTCGGGACAAGAAAACCCCTCCAGTTGAGCAGTTACAAACCAAGTCCTCAACTGCGTCAGCGGATTGAAGATTTTAGTCGACTTCTGAGCAGCCACGGCGCAGATAAGCAGGCTGCCTTTAAAGATCTGGCAACAAACTTTCGAGATACTTATTTCTTCTATTATATCTATGCGCCTTCAGGGGCGAAAAAATGACTCAAGCGAAAAAACCTACGGAAGCAAAAAAGTATAAAAGCAAGAAAGCTGTATTTATTTGCGTACTTATAACCTGTGTACTTACAACTTTTGCGATGCGTTATGCCTTCCACGACAGCAAAGTGACAATCACGCAATACGATTTTATTGACCGCCCTGCAAGAATTCAACCTGATTATTCTGATACCATCATACCGCATAACATCGCGCCATTAAACTTTTTCATACAGCAGGATGGATCACGCTATTTTGTAAGAATATACTCCCAAAAAGGAAAACCAATTGAGATATTCAGCAAGACACCAAAGATTGTGATTCCGGAGCACCTCTGGCATAGGCTTCTTGATTTGAACCGAGGCCAGCAGCTAAGTGTGGATATTTTCGTTAAATCCCGGCCTGTTACATCATCTTCAAAAGTAGAAAATGAACAATGGTTCCGCTTTAAAACCCTCACTAACGAAATTGCCCGGGAGGACATAGATGCTTTCCTTGTATACAGAAAGATTCGACCGACACATCGCACCTGGAGAAATATGGGCATCTATCAGCGCAATCTGAGTAGTTTTGATGAATCACTCATATTGAACAATGGGTATTTCAAGCACGGCTGTCTTAACTGCCACGCTTTTTGCGGAAACTGTGCTGACAAAATGTTGATTGGCATCCGCAGCGCAGATTTTGGCAGTTCAACTTTGTTGGTCGAAGACGGCAAAGTAAAAAAAATAGGAGCAACATTCGGTTATACCTCCTGGCACCCCGGCGGACGAGTTGCTGCATTTTCCGTAAATAAGGTCAGACAGTTATTTCATTCCTCCGCAAGTGAGGTCCGTGATGTGATGGACTTCGATTCCTTGATGGCTTACTACCTGGTTGACTCAAAAGTTGTAAAGACCACACCTGATTTTGCTAAAAAAGATCAGCTCGAAACATATCCAACCTGGTCACCCGATGGCCGGTACTTATACTTCTGCAGCGCACCAATAACGTGGCCAGACCGTACCGTAGTTCCCAAATCCTACGACCAAATCAAGTACGACCTTGTCCGAGCAAATTACGACATTGACCGCGATCAGTGGGGCCCGCTGGAAACCGTGCTCTCAGCTCAGGATACAGGTCTAAGTATTCTTTTGCCGCGGATTAGCCCTGACGGCCGCTGGCTGTTGTTCTGCATGTGCGATTACGGCTGCTTCCCCGTTTACCGTCATAGCAGCGACCTGTATCTGATGGACCTCGAAACAGCTCAACAAACAGGCAAGTATACGTATCGCCGGCTCGATATCAACAGCGACGATAGTGAAAGCTGGCATAGCTTCTCAAGTAATGGCCGATGGATAGCATTCAGCAGCAAAAGAAATAGCGGCGTATTCACCAGAATATATCTTGCTTATGT
>CAZMSP010000090.1:0-8204 GCA_964568985.1 uncultured Pirellulales bacterium | reverse complement strand
GCCGTGAGCTGTATCGACTACGATAATATCAACATCCGCAGCTATCAGGGCTTCGGTACGCTCAAACTCCTGAACGCTGACCGCTGCACCAACTCTCAACCGTCCTCGCTTATCTCTGGCCGCTCTGGGATATTGATGAACCCGGTCAATATCCCTCATAGTAATCAGACCGGCCAATCTGCCATCTTTATCAACCAAAAGCAGCTTCTCAACCTTTCGTTCCTGCAGAATTTCCTTTGCCTGCTCAAGCGTCGTGCTAGCCGGGCCGGTGACAAGGTTGTCCTTCACCATTACAGAACTTATCTTGACATCATAGTCTTTGAGGAACTTCAAATCCCGCCGCGTCAGAATGCCCACGAGCTTTTTGCCTTCAACGATGGGGATGCCGGAGACATTCTGTTCTTCCATCAGCTCCTGTGCTCTTCTGACAGGTTCAGCCGGCGATAGTGTTACAGGGTCGAGAATCACACCGTGCTCGGAGCGTTTGACCTTTGCCACCTCTCTTTTCTGGGCCTCAATCGACAGGTTCTTGTGAATGATGCCGATTCCACCTTCCTGTGCCAGTGCAATCGCCAGTTGCGCTTCGGTGACGGTATCCATAGCAGCCGAGACAATCGGGATATTTATGTCGATATTTCTGGTTAATTGCGTACTGGTATCCGCCTGACTGGGCACAAAATCGCTTTTGGCGGGTATCAGCAGCACATCGTCAAAGGTTATACCCTCAGCGATAATCTTGCTGGTATTCTGCTTAGCGGTAATCTTCTTATCCATTCTTTCTCTCCAATCGGTGGCACGGCCATCCCTTCGACTTCGCTCAGGACAGGCTTGACCGTGTTTCCACGGGGGCTTCGACTGAGCTCAGCCGAATGTCCTGGAAGCCCGTGCCACACCCAACCTTAAGGTACGCCAGTATAATGTCGCTATAAAGGGCCGTCAACCCCGTTAGATAGAAACTTATCTGACGGGGTTAACCGTCCGTGTTCTCTAACGGGGTCAAACCTATTTTTCGTGAGTCACCTTTGACACTTCGATTTAAACCCTTTAATTTATATTCTGTAAAATTCCTGAAAATGTGGTTTAACCTTGACTCAGTAGGCTGAATATATCAGTTTTTTTCTATATTCAGACCTGCTTTTAGAACTCCGAGCATGTGTACCCCGCCCTTCTAAAAGGCGAGGCGAACTTACAAGCCAGCCCACACGTCTGCCCCCACGTATTCTCGTCGAAGACAAGAGTGGGGAGGCGGCCTGCTTCTCGGCCTTGCGAGGGTAAAGAGCAATTCTATTTATCCACCTATTATTATGCATATACTCCAGAATACAATAGCAGCCATTGAGACCGTTATCTACTTGAGGATGATACCAAACGCTGCCTAACCATCTCTATATCTAACCAGCGGGGGTACAGTTATACAAAAATCGCATCCCAAGAGAAGCCAAAAAACAAGTTGATGTCCGCTGGCTCAACGGCTAAAATTCTTTGGTTCCTTGAACTTAATTAAGGCTTTTACAAAATAACTGCGTTCGTCCGAAGGATTATATATGCCAAAGAGCAAAGGACAGATTGAGGCTGAGATTAGTGAGGCCCTGATAAAATTCGAGAAAGAATATATGGGTCGAGGCCCAGAAGAGACCAAGACCTATATAATTAGCGACATGGTGGTAATTCGGCTGCAGCGTGTTCTAACCCCTGCAGAACAAAAGCTGGCTGATGCGACCGACGAGAAGACAGGGCGGACGTTAATCAAGCAAGTTAGGACAGAACTGCTCGAAAAAGCTCGGCCACTTCTTGAACAGATAATAACGGAACTTCTCGGAAAAAGGGTAAAAAGTCTTCACACGGATATTAGCACCATAACCGGAGAGCGTGTTATAATATTTACTCTCGAAAGTCCCGTCCTGCTCCATAGCGAATAAAATTTGCAAACCATTGAATTTTTTTCTTGAAAATATAGACGTTTTTAGATAATATTACACCAGTAAAAAAGGTGATTCGACAGGAGATAGCATAGCGCTACCTGCTGGAGAACTGGCCGGCAAATAGTAGGCATCTAAAGAACTGTTGTCGGTCTTCTTTTTGCCTAAAAACGCTGTTAATGTAAGTTGTTCGCAGTCCATATATGGATGGCAGAACAAAATACAAGCCAGCAATCCCTGCTTTAGGGAGTGTTGGCTTATTTTTTGATTATACAGGGTATTAGCGTTTCTAATACGAATTGCGTAGGAGTTTGATATCCGTTAGTAGTATTAGACGAAGGGTGACAGAAAAAAAGGAAGTGTGTATGGAACAATTCAGTAAAAATGGGAAACTGATTATTCCGCTTAGGCGGCGGAAAAAAATCAAAAAAGAGACAGACGAAAAAAAAGTAAGATACATGGTAACCGAGGCATATTGCCCGAACGGTTGCAATATTATCGACAGCGAACATAAAATAAACGGTGCTCCCGGACTGCGGATTAAATTTAAGCGGCCAGGTATGGAAGGCGAGTTTGTTCTCTCGGCAATTCAAAGTGATTTCGACAAGATTATCCTATCGGGCGAGCTGAAAGACGGCGTAAAAGACGAATTATACTGCCCTCACTGCGGTGCTATGTTCAAAAAGCTGGTCAACTGCAGCTGTAAACCCGATGCGGACATGGTTGTTATAGGTTTAACACCCAAGCTCGATTTTAATAATGCAATCTCGTTCTGTAATGTAACAGGGTGCACTAACGGCACTACCATCAAGTCAGGAGATGTCATCCGACATATGCAGCTATGGGGAGCAATCTGAGAATTGCGAAAACAGGAACTTTTGAAAAACGAGTTGACGGATGACCGCTCTGTCGTTAGAATCCCTTGTTTTTATAAACAATATTAAAGATAAGGAGGTAATAGTTGTTTATGGCTAGTGTCAATGAATTACTAAAGAAAAGATTGACGGCGGATAATTATAAAAAGATAGTCGCTTTAGATAATCCCAAGATGCACGATTTTGTGGCCGATGCAATTGAGCTTACGCAGCCAGCCTCGGTCTTTGTCTGCAGCGGCTCAGACGCTGATAATGCTTATATTCGTGAATTGGCAATAAAAAACGGTGAAGAGCTCCCGCTGGATATTCCCGGGCATACCTGTCACTTTGACGGATATTACGACCAGGGTCGGGACAAAGGTAATACAAAATATCTTTTACCAACCGGCTCCAACCTCGGTGATATCCTCAATTCTATTGACAAGAAAGCCGGCGTTGAAGAGGTCCGCTCATATCTTGCGGATTCAATGGCTGGCCGAGAAATGTTGATTTGCTTTTTCTGTCTGGGCCCACTCGGTTCGGATTTTTCTATCCCCTGCGTTCAGATAACCGATTCGCCCTATGTCGCTCATAGTGAAATCATTCTTTATCGGCCTGGATACAAGCAGTTCAAAAAAATCGGCCCCTCGCCCGACTTTTTTAGATTCATTCATTCTGAAGGTGAGCTTGAAAATGCCGTCAGCAAAAATGTCGACAAACGCAGGGTCTATATCGACCTTGAGGAGAATCTCGTTTATAGTGTCAACACCCAGTATGGAGGCAACACAATAGGCCTGAAAAAATTAGCTCTGCGGCTGGCTATAAATAAGGCATCGAACGAGAGCTGGCTCGCCGAGCATATGTTCTTGATGGGTGCTCACGGTCCAAATGGACGTGTAACATACTTCGCCGGTGCATTTCCATCGGCCTGCGGAAAGACCTCTACCTCAATGCTGCCAGGACAAATGATTGTTGGCGATGATATTGCCTATCTACGCAAAAAAGCCAGGCAGGCTCGCTGTGTAAATGTTGAAAAGGGCATCTTCGGCATTATCCGCGATGTCAACGCAAAAGATGACCCTATTATTTACGAAGCGCTGACAAGCCAATGTGAAGTCATCTTTTCTAACGTTCTGATTGATAGTCAAAATAAACCCAACTGGCTTGGTATGGGCAAAGAATTGCCAGTCGAGGGAATTAACCACTCTGGACAATGGCACAAAGGCAAAACCGACAACGATGGCAATGAAATTACTGCCTCGCACAAAAACGCCCGCTATTGCTTAAACATCCCGGACTTAGGTAACTGCGACCCATCACTCAATAACCCGGAAGGCGTGGTGGTTGGCGGCATCGTTTACGGTGGACGCGACAGCGACACCTGGGTCCCTGTTGAACAGGCCTTTAACTGGACTGAAGGTATCATTATAAAAGGTGCTGCTCTGGAGTCCGAAACAACCGCTGCAACGCTCGGCAAAGAGGGCGTCAGAACCTTCAATCTAATGTCGAATCTCGATTTCCTCTCGATTCCGCTGGGGCGATATATCCAGAATAATCTGGATTTCGCCAAAGGCATTGATAATCCGCCGCTTATTTTCTCGGTCAATTATTTCCTCAGAGGTAAAGACGGCAAATACTTAAACGGCATGGCCGATAAGAAGGTCTGGATCCTATGGGCTGAACTCCGCGTAAATGGCGATGTTGAGGCAATCGAAACTCCGACCGGCCTGATACCAAAGTATGAAGATTTGGCAAAATTGTTCAAAGAACATCTCCATACACAATACGACCAGGCCGATTATGTTCAGCAATTCACGATTCGCATACCGGAAAATCTTGCCAAGCTTGACCGTGTCGAGAAGATTTATAAAGAAAAGGTCCCTGATACGCCCCAGATACTCTATGACAGCTTTGCTGAAGCTCGCAAACGCCTAAAAACAGCCCAGCATAAACACGGCGACTACATCTCGCCGTTCGATTTAATAGCTCAATAGACAAACCCTTAGGGGCTGCAAAGACAGATGTCAACTTACGGTGAAGATATTCGGTTGAGCTCAATCGAATCTTGAATAAAACCTCTCCCGCGTCCGCGGGAGAGATTGAAGGAATCGATAAAAACTTTCGGCATGTCTGGCCGTGCTGCGTCCGTCGCAACAGGCGGCTAAAATTTGTAAATCACAGTCACGCCCACAGCTGCTGCTGCGCAGCGGTAATCAGCATAGCCCTCGCCACCGTAATTGCGATGGTTGAGGTCGTGGCTAAACATCCCGAGCAAATTATAACCGTCAACACGGAACGTCAGATTCTCCTTCGGCTGATACTGCAGACCCAGGTTCAGAAAGAAACTGCCCTGATACGAACGCTCCCAATTAAGATCATAGGCGGTGTACCACGAATGACCATTACACGCTGTTGCTTTATACTTGGCGTAGTCTTTCAGACCCGGATATCCCCAGTAGAAACGCATCGAGCCGTCAAGCGTCCATCTATCATCCAGCTTGTGCCGTGCAGTTATTTTGGTGAGGTGATTCGCCCATCTCTGCAGGTCGTCGCCCCAACCATACGGTTGGGAGCTGAATTGTATTGCCGGGTCGGCAGACCACGGTATTTCACCGAGTTTAAAATCGTGCAATTTAGTATAACTATGCGAAATCATCAAACTTGTACGCTCTGTATGATACGTGGCCTCCAGCTCAATGCCATAATTTTTCATCGTACCAACTATCGCCTGTCCACCCGCCGCATTCGACCAGCCGATAAGTTCAAGATTGTAATGGTGAAATACAGAAACAGCCAGGTCAAGGTGTTCGCTGTGCCTGCGCTCGTAGCGAACCTCAAAACTGTCGAGTTTTTCGGGATGACTTTCATGGTCCTCTGCCTTTTTCAATACATCTTCGTAGTTTGCACGGACAGACCTCGCCCACATAAACTTGAATGTATCTTTTTTGTTCGGCGCATATACAATAGAGGTTCTCGGCGAAAACATCCAGTTGGTAAATTTGTGCTTGTCAAAACGTGCACCCAAAAACATTGTCACCCGGTCGGAAAGCGTCCACTGGTGCTCACCAAAGACCGAATACATATTGGTTCCCCAGCGAGGCATATTACCTGAAGGAAAAACTCCATCGTAGGCGAGCATATTAGGCCAGCCTTCACTGGGATAGCCGTATTCCCCGTGCAAGACCTCAAACCCTGCGGCTATCTTATGCTTCTTGTTGACATCATGGCGGACTATCAGCTTTCCTATATACTTGTTTTCACTGTACGCCTCCTGCCACCAAGCGTAAACCCTCCGCTGAAAATCAAACATATCATAGCTGAAAGATGCTTCCAGATTTGTTTTCTCACCAAACTCTCTATTATACCCGACGAAGCCGGTTGCCTGCTGATAAGCATAAAAGCTGTCTTTGAGTGGCAGTGCCCAACTGGCGCTCCAGCCATAGGGCGAGCGGGCCACAAGTCCGGTAGGCCAGAAAATCATCTTGCCGCCTCGCGTGTAACGCCCCCAGAAGTTCCATCTGCCTTTTGTTAACTCGGCATACAATTTCATAGGCGCTATATCCCTGGCGGCCTGTCCGTCATTTATTGACACACCCGTTAAAGGCTCACCTTTTTGGAGGCCATCCCATGGCATTGCTGAGTCTGACTCATCATCAGGTGTCGCCGGATCATCAATAGGTGCCACCGGAAAATCGACTCCGTAAATCTGGGGAGCGTCAAACTCACTGGCACCGGGATATTTAGCTATGCCGGCATAAATAAAGTAACCGCCATCCCCATCATCAAATTTGCGTCCATGTTTCACCTCGCCCGAGTAAAATTCCTCAACGGCACCCAGCCGACCTGTTATCTCCGTGCCCTGGAACGTCTCGGAGTTATGCGTGATAATGTTGATTACCATAGCTACCGCACCCGGACCGTACAAGGCAGAACCCGGCCCGCGGACTATGTCGATATGGTGAATGTCTCGCATAAACACAAGGTCACGCTCGCTTAGGGCACCATAACGCGTCCTCTCGTTCATTACGCGCCCGTTAACCAAAAGCAGATACTTATCGTCACGGTCGCTAAGTATTCCGCGAAGGCCCATATTATCCGGTTCCCAGTGATTGTGCCACCACTGCAGGTTCGGCACGTAAATATCGAGCAGCTCAAACAAGCTGCGGGCGCCAGAGGCCTGTATCTGCTCTTCCGTTATGGTGGTGACAGCAGCCGGAACCAGCCGGGGCTTGGCCTCCGTCAGGGTCGCAGTCGAGGCAACCTCTATTTCCATCAGCTGCTCAATAGACATCTCAAACAACTCTTCTTCTTTCTCAGGCATTACCCCTTTAGAGAAAACCTGTCCGCTGCAGAGAAACACCGCTATAACGAAAAATCGCCAACTATATGTAACTAATTTTCCAGCCATAATTGTTACTCCCTAATTAGCACAGACTTTGCAGATTACCGCCCAGCAGCTATCGCAGTGGAGCTGTCTGAGCAGCCCTGCGCCAATGACATTTAAAGTTTTACACAAAACCCCATTACTCTAACCTGCCAAACAGCATGTTCTTAATGGTTTGCCATGCCACTGCAGATAACCCCCTGATTTCGCTACCGTTTCTCCCTCAATAATCGGATGATTCCCATTGACGGTTAATCAAAATCCTTTCGAACCAGACGAGCCCCACTAATAAATAAATCCAATTTATTACCCGTACCTCCCCCCAAGGCTATCGTCTTATAATGCTGTACACTAACCTTAAAAAGGCAGAAAAGCAGAAAATCGAAAGACCTGGTAACCCGATTATCCAAAATCGCCAGGTTTTTATAAACGTACGATTTTCGGACTATACTGCGATGCAGTTAATCGCTCTCTTTTTTCATTTAACGGGTAGTAAAATAAGGATTGACAAGAGCAAAATTCGCCTGTATACTTTAATAAAGAGAAGATGATGGAGGTGTAAAATGGCTAAAAAGTGGATAACAATTTTGATTACAGCTGTTGTGAGCTTGGGCCTTGTATTCTTTGTCGGCTGTGAGAGCGATGCCCAAACAGGCGCCGGTGTTGGAGCGTTGGCTGGTGCCGGTATCGGTCAATTAGCAGGCAGAAACACAGAATCAACATTGGTTGGAGCAGCAGTAGGTGGCACTGCCGGCTACATGATAGGCAGTGAGCAGGACAAGAAAAAGGCAAAGGCAGAGACGGATGAGCTTCGGCAGGAAATGAACATCGTCACGGTCAATGTCACCAACAGCAATGGCTCCATTACGCCGGTTAAGCTCAGGAAAGAGGGTGTTGGTTATGTTGGTCCGCGAGGCGAGTTTTACGATAAGCTGCCGACACCCGAACAGCTAAAGCCAATATATGGCTTCTGAAAATTGGTGATTGGTAACTGGTGATTGGTAACCATTTAACCAATCCTTCGACTTTGCTCAGGATGGTGAGCGG
>CAZMSP010000089.1:0-8246 GCA_964568985.1 uncultured Pirellulales bacterium | reverse complement strand
ATTATAACTGATCCGTGCCTGAGTGCAAGCCACAACTGTTATTGTTAATCAAAATTAAACACCGCGAATTCCTTATGGTATTTTTTCGCTGCCTTGTCGTAGGCCTTTGCGGCCTCAATTTCGTTTTCGAAATAGCCGAGATGAAAACGGCGCTCATTAACGAGAATTCTGGCACGCCAGCGTTTCGTATCCTTTGCCCAGTCAACACCTTTGTATCGCGAGCGTGATGGTTTTTTGAACTTTCTTCTGTGCCAGATGTTTTGAGTGTGAGTTGCAGGACGAAGATTGACCTTTCGATTATCAAGGCCGTTAAAGTTTATGTGGTCGATGACAAAACCCTCGGGGGCGCTCATTATCTGGCGGTGCATAAAGATAACTCGTGCCATTCCTTTGGAATATACGGTGCGCTTGGCGTAAAAAGCGCTGTTATTTTTTTGGACGTTCCATTTGAACTTATTCAGCCGCTTGAAGTCTTCAGGGTCAACGATGGCGAATTCACCCTGAGTAAGCGGTATGCGCCGGAAAGCATAGCCGTAGCGCAACCGACGAAACAATAGCGTAAGCCAAACGGGCAGCTTTTCGAGCCAGCCAGGAATGTCGATAGTAACCTTGATGACCCTCTCCTGTAGTCTGTGGTCTGCAGTCTGTAGTCAGGCCAAATATGGCCCTCCATAATTGGCCCAACCTGCACGTTTGGTCGAAAAATAAGCGATTTTTTGAGGAATGAATTTGCGTAAGAGCTTGTAAGAGAAGGAATAAAAAAAAATTTTAAAATTTGGATTTTTGCGCGCAAGTACCTGCGTATTTGGTTGATTTTGGACAAAAATCTCACCTATTTTAACGCGCAGAAAATCAGCCACGAAGCCACAAAAAGAGAATAGTTGATTAGTTAATTGGCGAGGGGTTGGTAGAATTTTTGCGGCCGTTGGCCGAGAACGTTTGTTAGTGTTCCGAGCTTTTCGATGGAGCACTGGATACAATCACCCGGCTGGAGGAAATCTCCCGTTGCCATAGCGACGCCGGAAGGCGTGCCGGTGGCTATAACGTCACCAGGTTCGAGTTTCATTATGTGACTTAAGAACGACACGATATCGGCTATCGCGTAAATCATCTGCGAGGTGTTGGCCTTTTGGCGGACTTTGCCATTGACGGTGAGCTGTATATCGAGATTTTGCACATCCTGGATTTCATCCGCAGTAAGTAAGTATGGCCCCATCGGCAAAAAGCCGTCAGCCCACTTGCCGTTCAGCCAGTCGTAGAATTCGTCCCAGGGACGTTTGGTTCTGCCTTTTGCAAAAGTTACACTGCGGGCAGATACATCGTTGGCGATGGTATAGCCGGCTATATAATCGAGGGCGTCTTTTGATGAAACATTTTTGCCTTTTTTACCGATTACAACAGCAAGCTCAACTTCGTAATCTATTTGCTCACTGTAATCCGGCCAGGGTATTTCATAATCGGGACCAATTACCACGGTTGGCGGCATAAGAAAGGGTCTCGGCACGGTTGTTTGGCGAGGAGCATCGGACAAGCCGAGTACGAGGCTGGCTTCTTTGATGTGTTCCGAATAATTTCCCGCAAGTGCGACGACCTTATTTGGACGGGCAACAGGCGCAAGCAGTTTGACCTGGTCTGATGGAGTAAAAGAATCTGCCGATTTGACCAGCTCCGCGATTTGGCAGAGGCGGTCCGAACCTCTTTCGAGGATTTGCTTTACGCTGCGGGGTGGATTGGGGCCCGGCCAGATTGATGGGATGTCAATGACACCTCTGTCGGTTAGTATTCCGCAGGATATTGTTTGATTGCGTAAATAGGTTATTAGCTTCATAATTTGTTTTACAAGTAATTTAGCAGATTAAAACAATCTTCTGCTATCGAGCAAAAAATTTACCGGCCCATCGTTGGTGCTTGTTACGTGCATATATTCGCCGAAAACCCCATTCTCAACACCGATACCCTTGCTGGTAATAAGTTCGATTGTCTTTTTGTAAAGCTGCTGAGCGAGCTGTGGGTCAGCGGCGGCATCGAAGCCGGGACGACGGCCCTTTCGGCAATCGCCGTGAAGGGTGAAGTTGCTTACCAGCAAAATGCTTCCGCCAATATCGATGACGCTTCGATTCATTTTGCCTGCTTCATCGGGGAATATTCGTAGGTTTACGAGCTTGTCGGCCATAAATTCGGCATCCTTTTCGATGTCACCCTGGCCGACACCGAGATAGACAAGCAGACCCTTGTCAATTTGGCCAACCGTCTGGCCGTTGACCTCAACTTTTGCCTGCAAGACCCTCTGAATTACCGCTCGCATAGCTATTCCTGCAAGACTAAAACCACGGAACCGATGTCGCCCGTCGAATGTGCAGCTCGTCGATAAATGCGTTGCCCTTGTGCGTTACAAGATAGAGGACGAGCTCAGCGATTTCCTCCGGCTGCATAAGGTCCTGCTTTTTTAAATCCGGTCGGACCTTCGCCAGAAGCTCGGTGTCCACGCCGCCGGGACAGATCAAATGCACCCGGATATTTGAATGATTGTACTCCTCAGCCAACGATATTGTCATTCCGCGAATGGCATGCTTGGAGGCGGTATAGGCGCTTTGAAGCGGATAGCCCTTAACGCCAACGACAGAAGCAATGTTGACAATATATCCGACTTTGGCTTTTTTTAGTAGCGGCAGGGCTTCTCTGCAAAGGATAAACGGTGCACGTGAATTGACAGCAAAGCAGTAGTCCCAGTCTTTCGTTGCAGTCTCTTGTAATTTTGCCGAGTGAGTAACACCTGCATTATTAATCAGGATATCGAGTCGGCTGAATTTTTGGCTGGTTACTCTGATGAGGTTCTTGATGGATTCTTCCTCGACCAAATCGGTTACTACAATCTCTGACTTGCCTCCTGTGGCTGTTACCTTGTCGGCGGTTTCCCGGAGTTTGTCGATTGAGCGTGCAGCCAGAACGACCGTTGCGGCCTCTTCGGCTAATGCAATACTAATGGCTCTGCCGATTCCCCTGCTGGCTCCTGTTACTATTGCAACTTTCCCTTCTAAGCGTTTTGACATTTTGAGCTCCTTCTCAAAATGGTGCTGCGATTATAACCGAAGATTGACGTTGCCTTCGATTGGTATTGACTGCAGCAGCATATATTAGCGTCGTCGCGAACGAGACCTGGGTTGATATTGCTCCTGCGTATCCTAGTGCTGTTGTTCTTCGGACTGTCGGCCTCTGGTTCTTCTGTCCTGCTGCATCTCTTGCCTGGGACGTTGTCGGCTGCGAGTGCTTCGCTCTCGTCTTGATTCTTTTCTTTCTTCCAGTCTTTCTTCGTGGAATTTTTCGATGAGCTTATCAAGCTGTTGTTGCCTGTTTAGAAGCAGGCCATCAATCGCAGCCGTGGTCTTTTTCGCGTTTTCTTCGACAGCCAGCTTTCGTATGAACATAAGCTCGGCCATTATGTGCTCGTGGTTGTCTTTTGCCAGAGGTATTCTGTTACCAGTTTCTTTTTGCAGCCACTGGCGCGTTTCACGTTCGCCCTTTCTGTCAAGTTCGTCTAATTTTTCCTGAAGGCCCTCAAAGGCCTTGATTGCGGCTTCGATTCTGTTTGGGTCAGCAAGTATGTCAGCTTCGGTCTTCGGTTCTGTGGCGGATATTGTTTTGTTTGGGTCCACATTCATACTAACGGTTGGCTGATTTGTTGTTGGCACTGTTCGAGAAGGGTTGACCGTTGTCTCGGCAAAGGTGACCATTATGCCCAAAGACGAAATCAACAAAATCGATACTGAAATAGTTGGATACTTCATAATATGTTCTCCGGGATAGTATTAAGGTTAATCAAGATATATCAATTCTTTAAGTTACTATTTAACAAACGCATATATGTAAAATCTTATTCTTTATTATATTATTCGGCGTTGAAAATTGTTCAAATTTAATTTATGGATGTCTGTTTACTACACCTCCTCTACATAGGCCAGACCGAGCATTTCGGTGATTCTATCGAATTCATCGAGAGAGTGAAATTCGATGATAATCCTGCCTCTTTGGCCGTTTCTACGTGTTTCAATGGTTACCCTCGTACCAAGCTGGCTGCTGAGTTTGCTCTGCAGATCCAGGATATGCGGCGGCTTGGAGCGGACGGTCGTTTTCGCCTGGCCAGTGCTCGTGAGATATTTTCTGACCAGTCTTTCGACCTCGCGTACGCTGAGCCGTCCTGCCATAGCTCGATTTGCAAGCTTTCGGCGAAGCTCGTCAGTCGGCAGGGCGAGCATTGCCCTGGCATGGCCCATAGTCAATTGTTCATCGATTAACATCTGCTTGATTTCTTGCGGTAAGTCCATCAATCGCAAATAGTTAGTAATAACGGAGCGGTCCTCACCGAGCCGTTGTGCGGCTTCGGCCTGGGTCAGAGTAAAGGTGCTTATATAGTTTTGGTAGGCCTTCGCGCGTTCGATGGGATTCAGATTTGCCCGGTGAATATTCTCAATCAGGGCCAGCTCAAGCATCTGTTGGTCAGTTGCCTGACGAACTATAGCAGGAATAGCAGTCATAGAAACCAATTGGGAGGCCCGGAATCGTCGTTCACCGGCAATCAACTGGAATTTCGGCCCGATTGGCCTGACAACGATAGGCTGTATTACACCATTGGCTTTGATGGACTCGGCTAAATCGGCGAGCTCCTGCTCATTCCAGACTGTTCGTGCCTGGTAGGGATTCGGTGATATATCGTCGATGTTGATATTCCGAAGCGATTCACGTAACTCCTTATCTGGCGGGAAGTTAGCAGCTCCAGCATCTTCAGACAATAGCTGATTGACCTCTTCGGGCTCTAATGTTATAGGACTTAAAAGCGACTGAAGCCCTCTGCCGAGATGTCTTGGTTTTTCTCTTTTTGTATCCATATAAACGCTCCTTCATAATATGGTTAATGTACGGTTCGCAACCAAAGCCGAGCACACACAGATGCCTCTTTTGCCGGCTCAAATGTTACTTCGGAATATTCGATGGAAATTCTGCAGTTTTGATTGGCGAAAAAACGGGTTTTTTAAAAAATGTTTCACGTGAAACAATGGTCAAAGAGCAAAAATGTGGCTAAGAAGCCAAAGGATTGGCGGAGAATGCTGAATGTATAAAGCAAAAAATGTTTTCGCAATGAAATATTCGTATTGTTTCCGTTCGGCTGTACTCAAGGCAAGCGTGCGTATGTCGTATTGCGTATTGATTCCGTATCAAGCACGGAATGGCAGCAGGAATATCGAAGTATAATTAATACGATGACCGGATCCTTCGCTCCTTCGACTCCGCTTTGCCTTGCTCCCTTCGACAGGCTCAGGGCAGGCAGGACAGGTACGCTCAGGATGACATTATAATCATTTGGAAATTAAATATTCCGCTTCGCCGTTCCGGCGATAGCTAAATAAACACACTCCGCCAATGGGTGACAGGGCTGAGCAAAACCACGCGTAAAACCTCCTTGTAATCAGCCTGGCAGGGGACTTGAAAAAGTTGGTGCTTTAGGGAATGTTTCACGTGAAACGATGAGAAAAAGCAGCAAAATGTTATCGGTAGAAATGAGGGTAAAGATACTTTTGGTTGATTTGTGTACGCAATGCAATATGTGAAAAGGAGAGCAGGTAAATATTAGTTGAGAATATACCAAACAATAGAGTTAGATTAAGGTTATCAGGGGAGCAGGTGGAGGAAGAACAGCAGGAAATTAGTTGATTAGCGAATTAGTGATTAGATTTTGAATTCCGCCTACAGCGGAACAGCTCATTAAAGAACATACGACCGAGCACTATTGTTCCGTCGCGGTTATTTGATGAGATAGGAAAACCGGCTTTCCAATAATCGGGGCGACAGGACTTGAACCTGCGACCTCTTGACCCCCAGTCAAGCGCGCTAGCCAAACTGCGCCACGCCCCGTATAAGCGATATTGTAATATAAAACAGGCGTCAGAAACAATTATTTTTAAGCAGAAAATTTCTGAAAAATCTCTTGACAAAGTTAGGCATAACTAACTATATTAGGAATAGCATACATAATAGAGAAAAACCTATGGCCGTAGCGAAAAACAACAATTTAAGTGCCTCCTTAGAGGACTATCTTGAAGCGATATTTAATCTTGCCGGTGAGTCGAATGTGGCCCGCAGCAAGGATATTGCCAAACTGCTCAACGTCTCTAAGTCCTCTGTTACAGGTGCGTTACGGGTCTTGAAGAAAAAGGGGTTAGCCAATTATAAACCATACGCTTATGTTACGCTTACCGATGCTGGCCAGGCAGCCGCAGAAGAAGTTGTCAAAAAGCATAACATCCTCAAGTCCTTTTTCGTCAATGTATTAGGTATTGAAGTAGGTATTGCTCAGCAGGCCGCCTGTAAGGCTGAGCACACACTTGGCCCAGAGGTTATCGCAAGACTCTTATGCTTTATCGAGTTCATCACGCAAAGCGGCAAAAGCGGCCATAACATGACGGGCAAATTTAAGCGGTTTTGTGAAAAGAGATTACACAATAGCAGCAAGAGAGTAACAAAATGACTGAAGAACAACAAACAAGGCAAAAACAAGCGAGGCCATTATCGACCACTAAGGCAGGCGAAACAGTGAAGTTAATCAGCATAGAAGCCGGGCGGGGCTTGAACAGCAGATTAGCTTCGATGGGACTATTGCCCGGCGTGGAAATGAAAGTCATAAGCAACGGGCATCCGGGGCCATTCGTGATAAGCGTCAAAGATTCCAAAATGATGCTGGGCAGAGGCATGGCTCATAAAATTATGGTCGTATAGAACCTGACGATTTTCGAGATAAGTTGTATTTTTTTGTGTATATTATCAGGGCACCTCACCCTTCGGGTATGAGTTTTCAAAAAGGATAAATGCGGTTATGAAGAGAATCACTGTGGCCTTAGCGGGCAATCCTAATAGCGGCAAGACCTCTATCTTCAATATGCTCACAGGTGCACGTCAGCACGTAGGGAATTATCCCGGAGTAACGGTCGAGAAAAAAGAGGGGTCGTGCAAACACGCCGGCTATGAAATGACAGTTGTGGATTTACCGGGTACATACAGCTTAACAGCTTACTCGATTGAGGAGCTTGTCGCCCGTAATTTCGTCATCGATAAACATCCGGATGTCGTGGTCGATGTCGTCGATTGTTCCAATATCGAGCGCAACTTATATCTGGCGACCCAGTTGATTGAGGTGAATGTGCCTCTGGTTTTAGCGTTCAATATGAGTGACATTGCCAAACAAAAAGGATTAGTATTCGATATTGAGCAGCTATCTGGGCTTTTAGAAGCGAGGATAGTCCCAACCGTGGGCAGTAAAGGCAAAGGTATAGCAGAGCTGCTTAATGCTATTATCGAAACAGCCCGGCAGGGAAAAACTGAGCGCATTCACAAGATAAATTACGGAGATGAGATTGAAACCGAGCTGGCAAAAATAGAACCACTTATAACAAACACGGAGCAGCAATTAGCAGAAAAATACAATTCCAGATGGCTGGCGGTCAAGCTGCTTGAGCAGGATAGTGAAATAACAGAGAAAATTCGTAACAAAGAACTCCTTGAGGCCGTAACTACCAGCATCGAGCATTTAAGAACTATTTTCGGCGATGAGCCGGAAATCATAATCGCCGACCGAAGATACGGCTTCATATCGGGTGCGTGCCAGGAGACCATCAAAAGCACCGTCGAATCCCGTCACAGCAGAAGCGATATGATAGATACCGTAGTAACAAACCGCATACTGGGACTGCCGATTTTTCTTTTACTGATGTATCTGGTCTTCTTTCTGACATTTAAGCTCGGCGAATATCCGATGGGCTGGCTTGAGCAGTTCTTCAGCTGGGCAGGTGCAACAATAGCCGGCTTTTGGCAGGCAGGAAGCGAAAACTGGCTAAAATCTCTTCTGGTTGACGGCGTAATAGGTGGTGTCGGCGGAGTAATTGTGTTTTTGCCTAATATACTATTATTGTTTCTGGCGATTGCGCTTCTTGAAGATTCCGGCTATATGGCCAGAGCGGCCTTTATTATGGACAACATAATGCACAAAATCGGCCTGCACGGCAAGAGCTTTATACCGATGCTGATTGGTTTCGGCTGCTCGATACCAGCCATTATGGGCACGCGAATACTCGAGAACAAACGCAGCCGGCTTACGACGATAATGGTAATACCGCTGATGAGCTGCGGCGCAAAATTGACGATTTATATGCTGATAATACCGGCTTTTTTCCCGGAGCAGTGGCGCGGGCCTGTGCTCT
>CAZMSP010000088.1:0-8341 GCA_964568985.1 uncultured Pirellulales bacterium | reverse complement strand
ATTCTGGATGTGCCCACCCTGCCGTAGTGGGTACTGGTAGTGCACAGACCAAGATTTAGCGCGCTCAGCGTTACTTGAGGTTGAGTAATCAGCGTCCAGCTCGTGGGTACACCTTCCGTAGTTGCATAGTAGCCTTTAACAAAAGTTGTTGGACCCTGCTTCACATATTCCACTTTTACCCAGCACGGTGGCTTGATTCCAGTTTTAGATGCGTAATTGGCAGCACCGCCCGCGGCAGAACGATACTGGAACACAACTCCATTTTCCGGTGTAACAACTACCGCGCCGAATCTGGCGTCCTGGTTTACCGACTCTCGTATCATCACACCTGCCTTGGCATAGGGGTCTGTTTTCTCGACGTTGAGCACCTTCGCATATATCGACGCGGTAGCATTAGTGGTCAGCCCGTAGATAAAGTAGAAGGATTCTGCTTCGCCATTGCTCGGCATGCCTCGGCTGTCGGATGTTATCGTGTATTGGCCACTGTGGGTGCCACTGATGTTTGGATTACCCTGGCCACGGAACCACAGCGACAATGCCTTTACCTTGTGTAATCCCCAGTCCTTGCCAACAATATTACCTATATGCGGACTGTCGGCTTCAGCATAGGCCTGTGAGTAAAATGGCCCTGCACTGTTGTTGTAGGAATAGGCCATCGCCTCGTAACCGTCACCTTCGTGAACTGTGCCAGCCATTTCAGGACTGGTCGAAGTGGTTATTGAGCCGCTCGCACTGGTTTGCCATGCATCGGTGATGGGGGAGTTGTATTTTTCCATATCATCCACGACGTGGTAGCTGCCTGCCGTAAAGCTCCAGACACTGCTTGGCCACGGGCCGCCGGGGGTATCTGCATTGACGTCAACAACCCGCCAGTAGTAGGTTTTGTTGAATTCGAGAAGGCCAGGATCATAATAGTTAACGTCCCTGGGCTTGTTAAAGTCTACCAGTACGTCCAGTGTATTGTCTCTGTTGGCGTCGGTCACTCTGTCTTCATCGGTGCCGAAATATACATCGCGTGTATCAGCAAACATTCCCGCCTCCCAGCTAAGATTAGGGTCGCTACGCACATCTGTCGCACCGCTTGGCGGATCTGGAGACACGGGCCTTCTTGGTAGAAAGAATGCATCTCTCGGGATAGCTTCTTTTGGTAAGGATGAACTTTCCCAGCTTAAACGTGCCGTTGCAGGTCCCCACTCATCATAGAACTCAATCATAATAGGTACCAGCCCGGCAGTAAGGTCGATAGTGCCCGTATCTTCCAGAATGTCGTCGTCTCCAGGCCAATTCTTGATAACCAGTTGTCCATCTATATACAATCGGACGCCATCGCCTATATTACGAAGGAAAGTAAAGGTATAAGTGTTGGTATCTGGCACGTTTACTTCAGCGACCCACCTGACTGACCACTGATCTCCTAAGGCGACTAAGCCAATGTTTGGGTCCGGACGCCCGTAACTCCAGTCAAAGTCTATGCTATAGTCTGTACGTCTAAGCCCCGGTTTGCCTGACAAATAGGGTGTGCCGTTATAGTAATCGGCCTTTATACCAGCAGCATCATCGAGAGTAGTAAAGCTCCAGACGTCACCTGGCCAGAGATTGGAATCGTTAGTGTTGACCTCATCAATCCGCCAGTAATACGTTTTGTCATCATCCATAGTGCATGGGTCATAAGTGGTAGTGTACGACTCATCTTCTTTAAGCTCCAGATTCTCAGGATCGGTACCGAAGTACACATTATGTGACTGCGCTTTCAAACCCCTAATCCAGGTAAGGTCCTTGTCGACATCTACCCATTTTTCACCATCATAAGGGTCAGGGTGATGTGCTGTTAAGGGCGCACTGGTAAAGCTCCAGACGTCACCTTCCCAGAAGCACGGGTCGGGACCAGCGTCGTTGCTCTCATCAATCCGCCAGTAATAAATGGTATTGGGTTCAAGGCTAACAGTATAATTGTTAAGTTCCTGGTTATCACTTACCAGTTCCCCCGGTGGCTCAGTGCCGAAATACACATCGTGTTTGTCTGCAAATTTCCCTGGTGTCCAAGACAGTAGTCCCGAGACAACGCCATCGGCATCATTAGCCGGGTTAGGCAGGCAGGCCTTAAGACCTGGCGCAAGTACAACTGTCCCAAAATAACTCGGATTTGCCCATGGGTCCTGATCTGTAAAGCACCCTACTTTGCTGTCACGGACACCGCCATCATCATCATCGTTAATCTGTATTTCAAAACCCACTTCAGTATATAATCCAACACCATTACCATAAAAGTCCAGGGTGTCCCATGGGAATTTCATCTCGAGGGTATATCCATCATTAGCGTCCTTTGTTGCAACGGCAAATTCCACGCCACTGAGGCTTCTGGGAGCATGAAGGTCCGTTATCTCCTTATCTTTAAGATTAACATACCAGGGAATACAATATTGGTAGTCATCCTCACCAAAGCCAGGATCCTCACCATTCTTGTCATTGCCAATATCGATGAAAACCTCTACACTATCATCCTGCCAGCCCTCCCCAGAATCGTTAACTAAGACGCTATCATTTACATCCACAAATACGTAAAGATTGTCTAAGTCCCACAGGGCCCACCAGCTGGCAGAAAGATCAGCATCGCTCTCAGGTTCGGATTCTCCATTGACCCAGTTTGTGTATGGGCACTTTTGTTCATCTGAGGCCAACCATGCATCTTCTTTAATACCATCGATAGTTGGAGCTGCCGATGCTGGAAACTCATTAGCGTCCGTGGCGGACGCATAACCAGCCAGACCTAACACAAGAACAAAAGAAATTAAGAAAACCAATCTTTTACACATAATATTCCTCCTTTAAAAATTAAACCATAATTATAATTTACTCTCTTTGGCCACGCACCAAAACACCTTGTTGTTTTCAACAGGTAGCAAATAAAGAAGACAGGAGGCAGAATACAGAATGTAGGATAAAAGATAATTTTTCAATTCTGACTTCTGAATCCTTCGTGTGTGCCTACCTCAAACAACCTCCAACAAAAAGACCTATAATAATTCCTCTTTCACCGAATTACGAGATTGTTCAGCACAACCTTTCTCTGTCCCGGCCTTACCTCCTTCCATCAATGCTCATTATGAGCTATTTAACAATCAGGTGTGAACTATCTAAATAGCGAGGCGCAGAACCCAAACCAGGCTCTGTACCTTGCCTAACAGCACCTCCTCTGCCAAAAAACTGTAAAAAACCAGCAAATTAGACAATCACAAATCCATGTATACCCGCCTACGTGAGCACAAGCTTTATATGTCTTATTTATACCATATCAGAGGCCTTAATTTCAAGAAAAATTTTTATAAACTATCCGCTAATGCTACTCTGCGAAGTACGCTACGTAGCACAAGTTGATTGTTTTTCCGGTTTTGGGCTTTCTGCAGCCGCTTTAATTGAATCCCATAACTTAAGTGCGCTTAATGCCTCAGCAAAATTGCTATCATCAGAAAACGGCAATTCCGCTGGGAAATCGTGGATATTCAGCGAGCGAATAGATTACCTGTGATTGGTATAAAAGGTCATCGCGAGTTTGCTACAGGTCTGACCCTGGCAGATGAAACCCCCAAACTCACCAATTTTTAATGGTCAATTATCAAATAAAAACTGGACCCACGCCAAACTGCTAAAGCCGAAGATATAGTCAGAGGCGCTGCTGTGAAGACCCAGCAGTATTTTGATGTAATGTATAAATATGTAGCATGCCCCCCTCAGGTTATCAGCATTGCGTCGCCGTATGAATAAAAACGGTATCGCTGTTTAATTGCATACTGATATGCGGCCAATATGTTCTCTAGCCCGGCAAAGGCAACTACCAACGCAAGCAAGGTCGATTTGGGCAAATGAAAATTCGTTATCATCGCATCGACATTCTTGAATTTATAGCCGGGTTTAATAAATAGACTTGTTGCACCCGTGGCAGCTATGACCTGTGAACCGGCTGTAATCGTTTCAAGAGTCCGGGCTGAGGTTGTGCCGACAGCTACTATTCTGCTACCTTTATCTTTCGCTGCATTTATTATCCGAGCATTTTCCTGGTCGATGCCGAATCGTTCCTCGTGCATTTGATGATCTTCAAGATTTTCAGTAGTTATCGGTTTAAATGTCCCTTCTCCTACATGCAAGGTCAAATATGCGAAGCAGATACCGGCCTGTTTTAATTGCTGGATTAAACGGTTCGTAAAATGCAGACCGGCTGTGGGTGCTGCAACGGCGCCGGGTTTGCGAGCGTAAACAGTTTGATATCGCAGTTTATCTACAGCAGCAACACGAGGGTCATCATTTCGTTTGACATACGGCGGTAAGGGCGGAAA
The DNA here is from genome assembly GCA_964568985.1 of uncultured Pirellulales bacterium. Classification (GTDB taxonomy): domain Bacteria; phylum Planctomycetota; class Phycisphaerae; order Sedimentisphaerales; family Anaerobacaceae; genus CAZBWE01. The sequence goes on along the minus strand of CAZMSP010000088.1, from coordinate 4,010 downwards.
GCCAATTCTATCAAGAATGGTTTCTGCACCGCCATCAGCATCTACCTTCAGCCGGCATTCACCTCCATTCATCCTCTCGAGTACAACCACTGTACAAAAATTCTGCTTTTGTTTGTCCGCCAGGAACAACTTATCGCCAGGTTTAACCCTACGGGCACCTTTTAGCATCACTTCCCAAACACCAGTGCTGTTTTCAGCCAGAAACAATCCTTCGAGCTTGCCACCGCTACAGCGCCTGGCGAAAAAACGGGCTGGTAAAACTTTTGCATCGTTAAGAACCAGACAATCGCCAGAGGATAAAAAATCACCAAGCTGGCTAAATTGGCTGTCGATAATCTTGCTGTCAGAACGATTAAAAACCAGCAATCGCGAATCGCTTCGAACGGAAAGAGGCCTTTGGGCAATCAACTCAGGGGGCAAATAGTAATTTAGCATATCTGTCTTCATAACCAAAGGTTATCAGACGCACAAAAAAATAACAAAAAAATTTTAGGCCAATAATAAACTAATTTAGGGGCTTTTATTGTGATGCAGGATTTCTCATAAAAGTGGCTTAACACAACGGACGATACTGATGTTGAAAATCCAACTTCTGATAGCAGTTTTCCAAAGGTCAAAACAGTGGCTTCGAGACAATATTTTGAACAAACGGCGACTTCAATTGCTGCTTTAGGCAGGAACGAACTTACCAAACGCATTAAGAATTTTAGAGGTCGATTTAAGCTGGATTTTACCGAAGATTACCTTGACGACCTCAGTGTTGATAGATTAAGACATATCCTTTTAGCCGCACTAATAAACGCCAGACTGCACAATTAAAAAGCCCCTGACGCCCCGAAATCACAAGGGCCAGCAATACAAAAAATATTATAATCATAATAAAGGATGCTCCGCCGGGGCTTGCAAATAAATTAAAAAGGCGGATCGTAGATCCGCCTGAAATCCAAAACATTCCACTTGCTCACCTGTCTTAATAAAAAGCAGCAAGCACAAAAAGTCTATTGCAAGTTTGCGTATAACCTATCCTCATTGCTATTGTGGGCAATCAAACACATACTTTTCATGTAATCTGCCCCAGCAACCCTTCTGAATATAGTGTAAATCCTCACAGTCTTTGTCGGTAGCAGTTACCTTCTTAACCACATCATCATCTGTGATATGAGGTGTCATATCGATATCTTCGCCCGGCTTCCGCTGGGTTGAAGTTCCTGTAAACGCATTTGCCTTTGCGTACTCTATCGTCCAAAAACCTTTCCACTTATAGAAATCACTGTGGCCATCTGCAAAGGACAGGTTCACTCCGTTACCATGTCTCGATGGGGGGTTGTCAAACCACTTTTCTGACGAATAATAAACGGCGAAGCTGTCGGGCGTTACAAAACCTTCATCAATAAAAACCATTCTATATGCCGGCGGTGGGTTGTGGATCTCCGTCCTTCTTTTAATCCAGACACCCGGATTGTCTTTGTTTGCCCCATCTCTGGGAACACCATTCATGCCGTCCATTACCGCGTACGTCAACATCTCTCCTTTGAGACCTGTTGGACAACGATAAAGCTTCACATTCTTACAATATGTATATAGAGCTCCTGCTTCAATCGCCCACATCTGTATTTCCTTGTCTAATCGATCTACAAGGTAGTTTTCAGCCCAGCCCACTCCTACCCAGGGAACCTCGTTTTCATGAAAGGGATAGAGCCAGTTACCTATATCATTAGGGGGAAGGGCTTGACCTACTGATTCCTGATGGCTCCCTACCTCTGTTGGCGATCCGTTAACAACCAAGCCATCATTATCATCTGAATACAGAACCCAGGCAAGAGTCAGCTGTTTGAGATTGTTAAGGCAGACGGTACGCTTACCCTGCTCCCTCGCCCGCTTTAGTGCAGGCATCAGTATCGCCATTAGTATCGCTATAACAGCAATAACCACCAACAACTCTATCAATGTAAACCCTCTTTTTCTATTCATAATGATTCTCCTTACTGTATATTTTCATTATTTTTTTCAATTCTATGATTTAATCAAAATTATAACCTCTGTGTCTGCTTTTGTCAATGGTGATTTTTCAGCAATCTTTATAATGCCTCATCCCCTGCGACCCCACAGGCACCGAAGCGCTTATGTCGTAAGTTCGTTGCCACTTCAGCTTCCAGAGCTTTTTGGGGCCAACCTTTCTAACGACCCAATCGCAAGAGTACGTTCATAAATCAATAATATCGGTCAACATAAACACATTTGTTATTATTATTTCTCTGTCCACCTACAAGATGCGCAAAACCAGTTTTGTGTTCCCTCAATATCGGTTTTTTTGCCTATTTTTTCGAATTTCTTGCGTTTTTTGCCCTATCTTAGGAAATCAACGCACTCAAAATCTGATTCTACGACGATTCCAAAGCAGGAGAAACAAAAGGTTAGCTAATTAAATAAAAAAGGCTGGGGTTGTGACAACTCCAGCCTTTGTGAGACAGTTTACAAATAGATTGCACACTTATAAACTACTGCCTCACTCTAACCAAGATATAAGAAGAAAAGAACAACTCTTTTTCACTTATTATTATAACACTCTTCGTAACCTTTGCAAGCATTTTTTTGGATTTTTAGAAATTTTTTTTATTCAACCTCCCCAAGTTGCCCATTTTAGGCCTTGTTAATACCCTGTTTCGGCCTTAAAAACAGCATTAGTAACGAAAAAGCCCCGAAAAAAGGCAAAAAAGGTACTCTGGCCCAGCAAAGCCCTTTTGGGGGGATTCACGATTTTTCCTGTTTTTCAGCATTTATTGGAGCAACGCAATAAATGTAAACAAGCGGTTCTGTGCCTGTATTTTCAACATCGTGGACGGTATGCGGCGGAATATAGGAAACTTTGCCCTGGCCAACCGGAAAGGATTCATTTTCGCCAATCAGAAGTATGCCCTGGCCGCGGAGGAAAACAAGCATTTCCTCTTTTTTCTCAGTACTATGTTGGCCGCAACTCTGGCCGGGATGCAAAAAAACCCTGCCAGAGCGCATCCCGCAGGTTTGCGGCCGGCCTTCCAAAAGCCTTTGATACTCGGCCAGTTCATTTAAATCTATGACAAGAACTTTGTCTGACGACCGCATATAATTCCCTTAAAAACAGCAATTTTAACAATAAAAATAACATATTAAAAATTTTTTACTTTTTTGTCAAGTTTTCCTTGATTTAGTAACACGAATTTTTTATTTTTATGCTTCGTAGCACGATTTAAATTTTTTTATGCGCAAAGTCAACTATCAGTTATTAACTTTTTTGGAGGATTTAGTTATGAATAGAACAATTATTTTAGTGGGAATTCTGTCTTTGACACTTATTGCCGCAGCAAGGGGTGATGAACCTACTATCGCCGAAGTAACACACTGGCAGCTTCAGGCGGTCGATGCTGATGGCGTCGGAACATATGACGCTACGAATAAAGTCATCATCACGGGTATTGTCCTCAATAACCCCGAGGAAATACTCAATCCCACGCCTAGCACAGTCGGTATGGGCGGTGAGTGGCAGATATACATCCAGGGCGAAGGCAACGACCATGCCGGCACCGCTGTTTGGTACGGACAAAATTATACTAAAGCCGGTGGTTCAGGTGACTATACAGATGAAGAACTGCTGGATGAAATGTGTCGCATAAACAGAGACCCGAATACGAGTTATATATTTGCTGCGGGAGATAGAGTGAAAGTTACCGGCTGGTACAAGTTCTACAAGGGCAAGATTAACGTCAATGAGAAGCACCAGGTTGAAACAATGTACGATTTCGAGGTCGAGCTGCTCGAGCCGGCAGCCGGGCTGCCTCAGCCGGATCTCATCACGCTTGATATGGTAAAGGACGGCAGTGACCAATATATTTTCGACGAGACCCGGCTGACCGGCTGTGAATACTATCAGGCTTGCCTGGTAAGGATAAATGACGTGAATATTATAGACCCTGAAAATTGGGGACCTGATAATACTGTTACAATCACAGATGCAAATGGCCTCACATTTCCTG
>CAZMSP010000087.1:0-8487 GCA_964568985.1 uncultured Pirellulales bacterium | reverse complement strand
TCCGGCATATCGGTAAGGAAAACGCTTCTGTAATTAAAATTCATATTCAACGTGCTCATACAAATCTTCGAGCCGGGCCGCTTGGCCTGGAAACTCAGGGAAATCCCTTCCTCCGGCTGAATTTGCAGTATCAGGATATTGGGCGGCATATCGCCGAGGCCGGTTGAAGCAAACATCGAGTGCGGGACTTTTTTGAAGGTAATGGCGATTTCGGTATCTTTTGTTGCCAGCCGTTTGCCGGTCCGCAGATAAAAGGGGACGTCCTTCCATCGCAAATTGTCGATGAAGAGCTTTGCGGCGACGAAGGTCTCGGTTTTGGAGTCAGGGTCAACTTCCGGCTCTTGCCGATAGCCGACAACTTTCTTATCGTTTATTGAGCCGGGGCCATATTGACCCCGGACGAAAGAATCATTTTTTAACGGCCGAATCGAGCGCAGCAGTTTGACTTTTTCATCACGGATATGGTCGGCATCGAATGAAGTGGGCGGCTCCATCGCTACGAGAGCGAGCATTTGCAGCATGTGATTTTGAAATATGTCCCGCATCGCCCCGGCTTTGTCGTAATAGCTGCCGCGATGCTCGACGCCGACCGATTCAGCTATTGTAATCTGAACGTGGTCTATAAAATTGCGGTTCCAGACCGGCTCAAAGATTGCATTTGCAAACCTGAACATCAGGATATTTTGAACAGTATCTTTGCCGAGATAGTGGTCGATACGATAGACCTGCGACTCGTCGAAGCAATTGTGGATTATTTTGTTTAGCTCGGTAGCGCTTTGCAAATCCCTGCCGAAGGGTTTTTCCACGACTAACCTGACGTTGTGCCGTGAGGATGGTTCGCCGGGACACGATAATCCCGCCTGGCCGAGATGCTCGACGATTGTGCTGTACAGGGGCGGGGGAACGGCAAGATAAAAAACACGGCTGCCATCAACGTTGTGGCTTTTGTCTAATTCGGTGAGCTTTGTTTTAATGTGAGCATAAAAGGCAGCATCACTGTAATCACCATCTATATAGTAGAGCTTTTCTGTAAAAGAATTTAAATCTTTCGTTGTTGCATCAATAGAATTCTGTCGTATCGCCTGCTGAGCGACTTTGCGGAAGTCATCGTCTGATAGTTTTTTTCTGCCCGCACCTAAAAGGTAAAATTTTTCATCGAGCAGGTTCTGCGTAAAAATCTCGAAGATGCTCGGCAGCAGTTTGCGCCGGGTCAGGTCGCCCGATGCACCAAAGACAATTAGGGCATTCGGCGGGGCTGCTACTTCTGCACATAGAATATCCTGCGTAGTTAAAGATGGCTGAATTTTCTGCATAGCGCATATCCTGCAACTTTATGCTTAATCCTCTACGGGCTCGAACTGGTCTTTGGCGGCTCCACATTCCGGGCAGACCCAGTCATCCGGCAAATCTTTGAAGGTGGTTCCCGGTTCTACTCCATTTTCGGGGTCGCCTGCAGCGGGGTCGTAAATGTATCCACATATTTTGCATTTGTATTTCATAATATTTTTTACTCCTTTTTTTATTTCACCCTTTTGTTTTGTCTTGATGTACGTAGCGGCGGTTTCCGGTGTTCTGCCTTGCTTGATGTCGCGGTAGTAGGCGTAAGTCATCGGTTCGGCGGCATCGTTAAGCGTCCGGCAGGCGACTATTTTTGCGATGAATAACGTGTGGGTTACGATATCAATACTTTCGGCGACCTCCGCTTCAATGGCTGCTACGGTGTTATCGAGGACTATCGGCACACCTGTCTGGCCTGTCTCGTATCTTATATTCTCAAATTTATCTATGTCCCTGCCGGTCCTGAAGCCGAATTTTCCTATAAAAGGCATCGGCGTTTGCTGCGAGAGGATAGAAATACTGAAAACTTTGCTGCCGGTAATAAATTCGTGAGTTAAACACTTTCTGTTTACGCTGACCGCTATCATCAGCGGCTCAGGAACAATTTGAAATACCGTGTTGATGATACAACCATTGATGCGGTCATCCTTCTTCGAGCTGATTATACACATACCATAGCTTAGCTTGAATAGGGTCTCTAAATCAACCATTTGCCCCTCTTGAAAACAGCTTCATTTTGCGGTGATTGCTTAGTAGCGCAATATCCGGCTATTATAAATCAGCCATTTTTTGGTTCAAGACGGCAATATGGCCCAACTCTTCTTTGATTATGGCTTGGACCTTTTCCTTGCCGGCTTTACTTGGAACGCACTCTTTCAGGCCGACATAGAAAGCGATGGAATCCTTTTCGAGGCCGATAGCCGTTTTGAGAGCATCCTGCACTGTTTCCCGGCCGGTTAGTTTCTCAGCAGGGTCAGCTTTGATGTCAAAAACGTGTCCGTCCGCCATTACCTGGAGATACATCTGGACCTGATTATCAGGGTCGAAGACAGGCGGTTCCATTTGCGAAGCTGAAAGCTCGGCGCGCATAGTCTGAAAAGTCTTTAGGTGCTCATCTTCCATAGCAGCAAGGTCAAGCAGGACCTGACGGATGTCCGTAAATTTCTTCGCTGCAGCGCGGTAAAACTTCGCTCCGTTTCTTTCAATTTGCTCGGCCATCTCGAACACTTCATCTGCATTAAAAGGCATAGGCATTTTTCTTCTCCTTATGTTTTCGTGTTAATCTGCTCGTTTATGGCATCCTGCATTTTTTCACTAATCATTGTTACTTTCCTTTCCACAACCCATGAATATTGCAGTATTCCCGTGCAATAATGGTCCCTGCCTGGATATTAAAGACGGCTTCAGGTGCGTCGCTGACACTTAGGAACTGCCGATATGCCTTGCCGTCAGCAATGACCTCAATCCACTCGATATGATGTTTTTCTTCCATTGGGTGAGGGACGCTTCCGATTTGTACCTTGATTCCACCGTCAATTTTCTCAATCACCGGCACGTGCTTTTCCTTGCCTTGGTCGGCAGTTTTTGCAATCAACAGCTCCATCGGCTTGCCGCAGCAAACCAGCTCGCCGACCCCACCGTGAAGCACTTCCACGATATTGCCGCATACATTACATTTGTAGATTTGAAGCTCCTCGGCCATAATTTGCCCCCTTTCAGAATTTGACTATATCAATTTCTTTCATTTAACGATACTTAATCAGATACTCATTTCCTGCTTTAGTAGTTAGTTGCCTCCAGTTCAAAATACGCCTGCGGATGTGCGCAGGAAGGGCATTCATCCGGAGCTTCTGTACCTTCGTGTACGTAACCGCAGTTTCTGCAGACCCACCGGACCGGTTTTTCTCGCTTGAAGACTTTTCCAGCAGCGATATTCTTTTCCAATGCGATGTAACGGTCTCTGTGGCGGGCCTCAGCAACGGCTATGTTTCTAAATACCTCTGCGATTTCCGAGAAGCCCTCTTTTTCGGCGACTTTAGCGAAGCTGGGGTACATCTCGGTCGTTTCATAGTTCTCACCTGCTGCTGCTTCTTTTAAATTCTCAGACGTGCTGCCAATGACGCCTGCGGGAAATGCTGCAGTAATTTCCGCTTCGCCGCCTTGCAGGAATTTGAACTCACGCTTGGCGTGTTCCTTCTCCTGGTTGGCTGTTTCCTCGAAGATGGCAGCGATTTGCTCATAGCCTTCCTTTTTTGCCTGAGACGCGAAGTAGGTGTAGCGATTTCTTGCCTGAGACTCGCCTGCGAATGCTGTCAACAGGTTCTTTTCTGTTTGTGTACCTTTTAGATTCATAGGTAACCTCCATTTACATTTTTTTAAAATACGATGTTTGCAATAATTCCCAATAAAATGACTTGTGGAACAGTTACTATAGGAAGCCAGACAGCAGTTTTTTTGCCTACATTGTGCCATATTAACCCTATTTCTGTATAATCAGTAACTACTCCTGCCATAAGAAAAACAAAGCTGTTACCTAAAGCTCCCGTTTGCTTAAAGAGCTCAAATGCCATTGGAGCCGAGCCCTCAGAGCAGACTTCAATTATTGTGGCGATGACGAGCGTCACACTCAGACCTGCTATAGTTGGCCCCATATAATTTCGAAATATATTTGTGGGTACATATGCTCCTGCTACGCTGGCAATACCCATACCTATCAAAATCCACCATAGCACCATATTACTTAGAGATACAATACCGTTATATATTCCCTTCATGTCAGTTTTAGCTGTCTTCATAGAAAATCTATAGTTTTTATACCTTTTCTTAATATCATTTATGATAGAAAATCCTTCTTTGCTCCCTAAAGAATTCTCATTTCTCTCTATAAGATTCTTCCTTTGAAGTATCTGAAAAATAAATCCTGTAATTATGGCGATAATAATCGCTGAGAGTATGATAAAAATAGCTTTTGCCCCGAAAAATCCTACCAGCATTATTGTAATTGTCATATTTGCCCACGGAGAGGCAAGCAAGAATGCTACTACAGCGGGATTAGATGCTCCCTTTTTATGCAGTTCTATAGATAGCGCCAATATTCCATGTGAGCAGGTGCTCATTAAAAAACCTAAGAAAACAGAATAGAAAATTGTCCGTTTTCTTGGGCTTGAAAGAGTATGTGAGACATATTCGCGTGGCACATAGTGGTCAATGACGCCGCCGAGAAAAAGCCCCAACAGGATGGCCCACCATAGAATCTTAAAATACATCCATAAAGACATTCTGAAAGGTTCAAGAAAAGCAATTACATAAGACAAAAGAACTAATAATATCAAAACACTAACAACGATGAAGGTCTTATTTTTGTAGAAGCGCCTTTTAGGTTCAATTGAGCAAGCTGCAATTTGCTCTTTTGAAATCTTGTTTTCTTTAGCAAACTTTTCCATGCAGCCAGAACTACAGAACAGATAAGTCTCTCCTTTATGAGTTAATCTTAACCCTGTTTTACTGTCAACTTGCATTCCACATATTGGGTCTTTTGTCATATCAATTTTCTTTATTTTTAAAGCTTTATGTTTCTTATTATTTCTTTCAATGTTTTTGCTGAATAAATTAGCTGTTTTTGCTCAATCTCAGAAAGCTCGAGCTTTAAAATTTTTCCCCTTCCGTTTCTGTTGACTGTACAGGGTATACTTAAACACACATCGTTTACTCCATAGTAATCATTGATTAGGCCGGAGACAGGCAGCACGGAACTTTCATCCCTTAATATCGCTTCGACAATCTTCACAAGCGCCAGTCCTATAGCGTAATAGGTTGCTCCTTTTGCTTCGATAATCTGGTAAGCTGCATTTTTTACCTGGTCAAAAATTTTACCCAGCTCTTTTTTATAATCACAATGCTCATCGCAAATAGGGCAATATTTAGCAAGCACCATTCCGCCGATATTGGCGTGGCTCCAGACGGGTAGTTCTGTATCGCCATGCTCGCCGATAATATAAGCGTGGACATTTCTCGGGTCCAGCTGGCAATGCTCGCTTATTAAGTACCGAAATCGTGATGTATCCAAAACGGTGCCTGAACCTATAACTTTACTGCTATCATAGCCTGATATCTTCAAAGTTATATATGTGAGAATATCCATAGGATTTGAAACAACTAACAATATAGCATCCTTGGCAAATTTTGTTATTTTAGGTATGATGTCCTTAAAGATTTCGGCATTTGTTTGAACTAAATCTATTCTACTCTGGCCGGGCTTCTGTTTGGCACCTGCGGTGATAACAACCACATCAGCTCCTTCACAGCCCTCGAAACCGGCTGGATATATATTTACCGGCTGAACGAAACTGGCACCGTGATTTAAATCCATACATTCACCTTCAGCACGCCTTTGGTCTGCGTCAACAAGAACGACTTCTCTGGCGACTGAATTTATCATCAAAGAAAAGGCGAAGGTGCTGCCCACACTTCCAGCGCCTACTATGGCAACTTTTGACCTTGATATTTGCATTTTACCTCTCTTGAAAATTAAATAATGCGACTTTCACATAAAACAGCTAAAGTCGTTATTTCCCGATGCATAAATCACAAATGCCCTCAAAATACACCGTTTTTCTCAGTACAGTGAATCTCTTATTAACTGTCTTGGGAACAGTAATATTGTCAAAGGATTTATAATGAAAGTCAATAATTCTCTTGCACTTTATGCACTTAAAATGCTGATGAGCTTCGAGATTCCCATCAAATCTCTTGGCATCGCCCGAACCTTCAACGATAAAAGCTGTGCCTATCTCGGCTAAAGTCAACAGGGTTCTATTAACGGTATCCAGGGATATGGTGGGCATTTGCTGCCTGACCTTGTTAAAAACCATTTCCGCTGAAGGGTGCTCATCTGTTTCGAGCAGCGCTTTGTAAACTGCCATCCGCTGCGGTGTCATTTTTAGACCTGCTTGACGACATTTTTCCTTAAAGGCCCGCATTTTTTGCTGCATATTGCTCCTATCCTAATAAATTGTATTATGTTTACTACTATATAGTACCTACTCCTATTTATCAATAATTGTTTTAAATTTCTCTAAAAATTTGTTTACCAACTCATGGGTGTCTCTAATAAAAGACCTTATTTGAGTCGTAAAAATTGTTTTTGGTGAACAAAAATTTTAAGCTGCGAAATAACAAAAGGTAGATAAAGTCGAGGAATATTACTCTTTAGGCAAGATGGATTGTAAATTTTGCTCTGCATTGTTCAAAATGCTTGATAAATCGAGACTGAGAAGCTATAATATTTGACGGGGGAAAGGTTTGTATTTCCCTATTTAACGACCATCAGATGTTAAGGATTAGGCAGTAGTTTCGATAGGGTGATATATGGGTGTTGAAAAGACAGTTGAGGATAAAGGCAAATCGGGTACCGAAATGTCTCGACAGACGGTCCGGGCCTCAAATGAGAAATCCATACCAACCTCTAATATATGCGAAGAAAAACATTGGCCTCACCCTCCTTTAGTTCCTTGTTTTAATAAGAAAAAAGTAAAGGCAAAAGCCAAAACTGAGAAAAGGGCAGCAAAAGCTGAAGCGAAAGCTAAGGCAAAAGCAGATAAAAAGGCAAATGGCAAAGCTGTTAGAGAAGCTAAAGAAAATCTAAGGGCTGAATCTTTAGCAAGAGTAAAAGCTGAAGAAAAAGCGCAGGTAGAGGCACAAGCCGGAGCCGAGGCAGAGCAAAAGCTCAAGGTCGAAATCCAGGAAAAGGCCAGGCTTGAAGCTGAAACTACGGAGATGATAGAGAATATCAAATCCGAATTCGCAGAGCAGATAGCGGCAGTCAGGAAAGATGCTGAGGAAAAGGAAAGGTCTTACTCCGATGCGTTAGCCAAAGCACAGCAGAGGCTGATTGCCCAGGCCGAACAAAGGGCCAGAGCAGAAGCAAAAGCGGAAGAGGAGTCAAAAGCAAGAGCCGAAGAGAAGGCGAGGGAAGAGGCCGAGTTAAGAGCAAGGGCCGAGAGACGAGCAAAAGCTGAAGCTGTAGAGAGGGCAGGGGCCTACGGCGAAGCGTTAGCCAGAATGGAAAAAAAGTTAAAGTTAGAATCTGAAGCAAGGATCCAGGCTGAGGAAAGAGCAGAATCGCAGGCAAGAGCAACAGCAGAAATACAAGAGCAACTGAGAATCAAGGCTGATGCGCTATCCGAGATGGAGAAAAACTTCGAGGCCGAAACGCAATCAAGAGTTGTGGTGGAGGAAAAACTCAAGGCCGAAATCGAAGAGAGGGCAGGAATTGAAACTGAAGCTGCAGAAATAATAGAAAAACTCAAGGCTGAATCTGAGGAAGCGATAACGGCAGCCAGGGCACAGGCGGACGAGAGAGCCAAATCGTATGAAGAGGCGTTAACCGAAATAGAGCAGAAACTAAAAGAGCTGACCGAACAAAAGGCAAAGGCAGAAGCGAAAGCGGAAGCCGACGCAAGAGCCGAAGCTGAACGAAGGGCAACGAAGGCCGAGGAAAGAGCTGGATCTGAAAGACAGGCCAAAGAAGAAGCTGAGGGAAAAGCGATGGCTTACAGTGAGACTTTGGCCAGAATCGAAGAAAGATTAGAAGAAGAATTGAAAGCAAGGTCGAAGGCTGAGGAAAGAGCTGAGGCCGAAAGACAGGCCAAAGAAGAAGCTGAGGAAAAAGCGATGGCTTACAGTGAGACTTTAGCCGGAATCGAAGAAAGATTAAAAGCAGAACAAAGGGCAAGGGCCCAGGCCGAGGAAAAAGCGCAAACCGAAGCCGCCGCCAGAGCCAAAGCTGAGGAAACACTGAAATTAAAAGCCAAGGCCCTGTCGAAAATGGAGAAAGACTTAAAGGCAGAAGTAAGAGCTAGGGCTAAGCTGGAGAAAAAGCTAAAAGCTGAAGTTGCAGCTCGTCTCGGCGCTCGTCAAGGCGAAGGCCTTGCCGTAGCTCTGGAAGGCCGAAGCCGTAGCGGGGCAAGATTGAGAGCTGAAGACGAAGCGCGAGCCGTAGCAGAACAAATCAAAGTTCGCGAAATTCCGGTTAAAAAAGCAGGGTGTGAATGTTGTGGCAAAGATGGCTTTTCAGAGAAGCAGCTATTTAGAATTGACTCAGGCCAACTGATTTGTCCGGATTGTCTTAGAGAAATGACAGCATAATGC
>CAZMSP010000086.1:0-8555 GCA_964568985.1 uncultured Pirellulales bacterium | reverse complement strand
TGATTGTTTCGGTGTCCTGAGAGTTAGCAACAACAATAAGAGAATTTGTTCTTACATCAGGTAAAATTTGGATACCTCTGTTAATCTGTGGAGCATCCCTGCTGCGTGCCGCCTGTAAAGGAACAGACTTGCTTTTCTGCATTATGCTGGTTATTTGTTCACTGAGAACCTGTGCGGAAGCATATTCTAATCCAATTACGGCAACTTGCTCTTTTGACCCTGTTACGTCAAGTTTCTGAATAATTTTGGCAACATGATGTATATTTGAAGATGCATCTGTAATCAAAATCGAATTCGTTCGGGGGTAGGTTGCCATATGTGAGCCTGTAGCTAAAAGCGGCTTAATAATCTGACTTACTTCTGTAACATCAGCATATTTCAACGGAATAATCTGAGTAACAATAGAATCACTTTCAGGGATTTCTGACGGTTTGCTACCAATGCGAACCTGTAAATTGCGCCTGGTAGCTTCTGCTCTTGGGACTATTTTCACAAGGTCTCCAGCCGGCACGGCTGCATAGCCTTTTACTTCCAGAATCGATTCCAAAACCTTATAAATTTCACCAAGACGTATCTTCGTAGGCGACATAACCGTAACAGTGCCGCGGACGCTATCGTCCACGACGAAATTAATCCCGGTTATATCCCCGATAGTTTTTATCATAATCCGAATATCAACCTGGTCAAAGTTTACAGATACAAGCTCATCAGCCATACCAGGGTTAGTAAGTACAGGCAGATTTACCCCCGCGTCTTGCTGTCGCAAGACAGCAGCGGGGGCCTCAGAAGAAGATTGCTCTGCGGCGTTAGTATGGCTACCCGCAAAACTTATGCAAAATATACACATAAGCCAAAAAAGACTTTTCGGGCTACGGCGGGCTCCGCCCAGACGAGTTAACAACTGTGGTACTTTTTGCCTGTTTATATTTAGATTCTTTAGGAGCATCAGTTTTACCTGCTCACTTGAAGTCCTCGTGCTGCTAATAATTTACTGCAAAGAAAATGAGAATCTTTTAATTTCACTACCACGCAACAATTCTAAATTCATAGTTGCCTGTGACCTTGCTTTCTTGAAAATCTGGTAAGCTTTCTGCTTGCTTGTTAATCGGTGGCCATTAACCACACGAATAACATCACCGTTTTTTATGCCGATATATTTCGCCGCCGGTATGTTCTCCAAGCCTGTTATTCTAAGTCCTTCTACCTGGTCGTTAGCAACACAAGGCTCAATGAACGCCTTCTTCAGTATTGTCTCTACACATCCTATCCTGGTTGGAACCTTGACAGGGTCTTGCTCATGTGGCGAATTGGTTTTCACCCCTGAGGGGTTGTTATTGATAGTCCGGTATGAAGATACCCGGGCATTATTATCATCATTGCTGCTATACTTTCCGATGTTGAGACCTAATATTTTTCTTTCTCCATTATGTACCAGAATTACTGTATCTGTGTCTATGCCTTCAAGACGAGAGTCTCCAACCGTTTGACCTATCTTGTATAGGTCAAACTCATTGGTTTTGAGGTCTTTTATGATAGCCCTTGCAAGTGGCGGGCTGCCGGATATGGTGCCGAATAATGCCAACCCCAATTCCTCAGAAACTGAATCCTGGGAGCCGGTAAGATTACTCATCGATGACCATTTGCCTATGTTCGTTTGTTCTGAAGTACCAAATGGATTTCTTTCTATGATATCAGCATAATCTTTTAGCGACAAAACAGGTGCTTCAATCGTTTCTCTTACATAGATTTTGTCCCCACCCAGTGCCGAGGCTGGGACTATGCTCTTTTCTATGTGCTCAGGCAACAACACTGTTCTGACAACCGCATAACCCAGCACCAAGACAAGTGTTAACTTGCTTATAGACAAAACTTTATGAATATACAATTTGTTATCTTTCTTCATTTGAGCACACCTTCTCCAACTCAAAATTTATCGACCTGTTATCCGATGCACTTAAGCCGGACCCTTCCCATAAGCTTTATATGCCATTCACGGCAATGCTGTAGCTATGATGAGGCTGTTTATGGGGCTATGTGGGCACTTGCGGACGGACTCGCATAATAGTCCACTTTGGGCCTTAAGCAAGCGCTGCAGCCATCATGAAATAGCAGATATTAGCAAGGCCGTGAAACAAGATTGGCGCTAGTAGCGACCTGGTACGGATAAACAGCCAGCCAAGAATCAGACCAGGTAGAAATGTCCAGACCGATATTATCTGGCCCTGAACTATGATATGAGCAGCTGCAAAACAAGCAGCCGATATTAATATGCTTATCCACAATTGTCGCCTGCCTTGGCCCTGCATCACTGTGTTTGTTAACTTCAGGATATTACCCTGCAGAAACCATCTGAAAAATACTTCTTCAGCTACAGCAACGTACATAAACTGATAAAATATCCAGCAAGCTAGGCTTTGTCCCCACGGCTGTACAGGACGCAGAGGCAAGTTTAATCCAAAGAACTTTAGCAGCCAACACCCAAAAAAAGTAGCGGGAAAAACAGCCATACAAGTCCAGCCAAGTACCGTAAGCGAATATCTAATTTGCTTGGCGTTAAAACCAATCTTAGCAAACCTCCTTCTCTTAATTGCTGTTGGGATAATTGCCGCAGCAACCAGAATAGCTGGAGTTACAAACCAGGCAGCTCCATAGAAAGAAGGATTGCGGTTAAAGACCGCGATTGCCAGAATTGCAGCAATCGTTACGAAGGTGGTCTCTATGAGCAAAGATATATCGAGTCGCTTTAATCTGTTACTAAAAAGTTGAGCCGACCAGATGGTCGGTAGTAAATCAGTAATCTTAGAAACCCATTTCGCGCCGTAAGGCGTCCTGTGGACAAAATGATAGCAAAGTGAGAACCCACTTACTTGGCTGGATAGATAGTCCATTTTTAACATTTGTTGCTCACCATATTGCGTGCTTTCCGCTTTCGTGTATCTCGGCACTTAATTACTATCATCACCACAATATACCCCGCGTATGGCAGTAAAAATTCGACAATGTTGCCTTGGCTGTTAGGGGATATCGCACAACCTCCGCCACCGCCACCACCGCCTCCTCCTCCGAGGATATCACCAATAGTACCGCCAACGATAAATTGTGTCAGGTGCGTAGTCTTGAAACGCAGAGCATGTAAGCTCGAAGATATCTCGAAGTTCTCAATGTCTGTTATTCCATATTGGCTAAGTGTGCCGGTAAGTGGATTATACCAGTATGCTGAGGCTGAATTACCAGAGGCCGAGACCTCGTATGGTATAGTGACTGTAACCGGCTGGTCAAAATTTATCCCACTTGGTCCGAACTCGTAGGGCAGGCTGAAACTCTCCAGCGTAAACGCTGGCGGATTTTTTACCCTTGAAATCGTAATCTTTATATCGCATGCATAAGCCCCTGCCGGCACTATGACGGAAACATCGTCTACGCTGCTTATAGCGCCAAGCTCGGTTCCCACTGTTGTGTCTGCGGAGATAGAAACATCTGTCGATGCCAAGGCGCTGGATTCTACGAACGTGCTTTTAACATAATAAATATCTGCATTTGTGTTTCTGCTGTCAGCCCATACCAGATACGGATAGCCGTTTATGTCTACTCCAATTGCCGGTTTGCTTTGGTTTGCATTTGTGCCATCGTCATCTACGAGCACGTTTGTTTCACTGCCGGAACCTACCTCAGCAACGTACAGGTCTGTATCTGCATTGCGCTCATCCTGCCAGCACGCGAAAACCTTTAAATTGTTACCTGTGCTACCTGTAACAGCTATAACCGGTTCCAACTGGTCGGCGCTGGCGGTATCGTCTATAATAGTACTACCTGTTAAAGGACTGCTTGGCAGGCCATTTGAATATGCATAATATATGTCCCTGTCGCCGGATGTATCATCAACCCATAGCAAATGCAAAATGGACCCAACGGCTTCAGCAGCAATTGCAGGATTTGATTGGTTATTTGCATTGTTTACTATCGCCACGTTAGTCCAGGGACCATTGTTTGAAGCCGCTCCATAAATGTCATTTGAACCGCCTCTCGCATCTGTCCACACGAGGTAAATCGTATTGTCAGGGTCTACAGCAATGGCTGGTTCGGTCTGGTCGGAGGTATCAGAAGTTATTTGTGAAGTTGTTTTTGTTGCAAAATCGTTGCTCGATGAAGCTACGTAGATATCCTGATTACCTGCTTGGTCATCCTGCCAGACAATGTATGCATTCTTCGATGAAGAGCCATCTATAACTATGGCAGGATTAATCTGGTTATCATTTGCATCAATAACCGGCCTTTCAGTAGACCAGTTTGTTCCATCAGCCGACGTCGATATGTAGATATCCCAATTTCCTTGCCTGTTATCCTGCCATACCACGTAGAGTTTGTCATCAGTATCTATCGCAATAGCAGCATTACACTGGTCGGCGGCATTACTTGTTAGCTGAACACTGTTGTCAAAACTGTCTTCTCCTGCTGTAAGTTTGCCAACATAAATATCTCTGCTACCCGTTTGTCCTGCGTGCCAGGCTGCCCAAATATTACCGCTGGTATCTCGCACCGTTGCAGGATTGTTTTTACTTGAGTTATCTGAATCCGAATTGACTCTTTTATTTTGACCAAATGAACGCATTTCGGTCTTGAAGGAATATGAATACTCGCTCATAGCATTGCCTGCGATGTCCGTGGCGTTTACCGTAACGGTAACGGTCTGGTCGAAATCAAACATGTCGTTCGCCTGGTAAATAAATGTATAATCAGCATTCGTGCCCACCCTGCGGCAATGGCCATATTCACTGCTATAGTCGGCTGTATTACCTGTATAGACAGTATTATTGTTGACTTTAATCGCTACCGAATTGGCATCAACGCCTTTGCCGGTATCGACAATATGTAAAATTATCAGATTATTTAAGGGCACCTGTATATCACCAGCAGCCGGCGAACAATTAGTAACGCTCGGTGCGGACGTATCAGCACTAACAGTTATTGTAATCGATTCAGAATCTTGGGCATTGTCATCGCTTGCAGCGAAAGTAACCTCATAACTACCCACCTGGCTATCACCTGGAGTCCAGCTAAAGGTTTGATTAGCAAACGTCGCTCCGCTGGGCGAACCTTCTACTGAATACGTTATTGTATCACCATCGGGGTCAGTCGCACTCACAGTGAAAGTTAAAGAATCATCTGTATAAACTGATTGATTGCCAATAGTACTCAGTATAGGTGCTCTGTTAACGTTGTTTACTGTTACCGTTATCGTTTCGGAATCTTGCGCTTGGCTATCACTGGCAACGAACGTGACCTGATGGGTTCCAGCCTGCTCATAGCCTGGTGTCCAGGTAAAGCTCTGGCTGACAAATGCTGCACCGCTTGGCAAACTTTCCACCGAGTATGTGATTGTATCGTTGTCAGCATCGGATGCGCTCACTGAAAAGCTCAATGTATTGTTTTCGTCAATTGATTTGCTACCAATTGATTCGAGAACCGGTGCTCTATTGACGTTGTTCACTGTGATGGTAATCGTCTCAGAATCCTGTGCCTGACTATCACTTGCAATAAACGTAACTTGGTAACTATCTGCTTGGTCGTATCCAGGCGTCCAACTGAATGTCTGGCCACTAAGTGCAGCGCCAGCATCAATGGCTGTACCTGAAGCCGAATATGTTATCGTATCACTATCGGCATCGGAGGCGCTTACTGAAAAGCTCAAAGCACTATTTTCGTTGGTTGATTTATCACCAATTGCATCGAGCACAGGTGCTCGGTTCACATTGTTCACTGTGATGGTGATCGTCTCAGAATCCTGGGCTTGGCCATCACTTGCAATAAACGTAACTTGGTAACTATCTGCTTGGTCGTATCCAGGCGTCCAACTAAATGTCTGGCCACTAAGTGCAGCGCCAGCATCAATGGCCGTACCTGAAGCCAAATATGTGATTGTATCACTGTCGGCATCGGTTGCGGTTACCGTAAAAGTTAAAAGGGCATCTTCATTGACGGACTTGCTTCCAATATTTTCCAGCACCGGAGCTTGATTATTAGAATCCGACGGAATATATTCATAAGCACCGATATCAAATCCAGTACCCTGTGGTCGAGTATTCTTATCCGCGTCAATATCAGGAGCCAAAGTGCTGCTTCCTGCGTCGATTGCCGGACTTCCTTCTCTGAGATGCACGTTGAAATTCTGATAGTCAACAAAAAGCACGTTGGGGTCATAATCATCAATGTCTAAGTTGTAATCTACTACTACACCGTCTGTCTCATTTGGCTCTGGAAATCGTCCCGCTATGTTATTTCTAATAACCGTATCAGAACCATATTGAACAGCATTGCCATCTGCATACAATGTTATCTCAGGATAGTAATCATCGTAGGGTGAATTTGGTGGTCTCATAACAGTATTATTCGCTATCTTTGAATTTGCAGCATCTTTTATAGAAATACCATGCGAAGTTACAATGACAACATTGTTTTCGACTATCCAACCAAAATTAGTGTCTGGGCCCTGGGCGCATAGTATCCCCTGCAAGGGGCCTTTAAGCGGCTGTTCAGGGTCTTCATATTCAAGGATATAATTACCTCGTATTGTTAAGTTATTTACTACTGTTCCCCCTGTATAAACCTGCAATCCGTCGTCATGGTTAGCACCAACATCATAACAGTTTTTAACAGTGTTATATTGCCAAACCTGGTTATCACCATCATTAACACGCAAACCATCGGCGGAGAAATTTGTAATGGTATTATTTTCTACTAAAACATTATCGCCACCTGCAAGAATCCCCATACCTATATTCTTTATAGTATTGTTACGAATAATGTTATTAGGCCCTTCAACGTTTATTCCGCTGCAAGCATTAGCATTCCACGCATTAGCATCCCAACCAGTAGTATCCGCAACAGAATAAATATTGCAATCTTCAACAATTATATTAAAAGCATTTCCGTCTGAAGGATGGTCAACTACGCTAATAAGGTAGCCTACCTGTGCATACACCGGGGCAAGCTCAGGACTTATCGTAAGTCCCGAAAAAATGAACCCTTGGCCACCTGGTAAGTTAATACCCTTCAAAGTGGGCGATTCTCCTTCCTCCGGCTCAATAGTTACATAGCCATCATTATGAACACCATTCTTTGAGGGAAAACCATGATAACCAGTCCTGAGTTTTACGGTATCTCCACCCACAACGGTCTTACCAATTCCAATCTTGACGTTGGGATATGTAAGGATTGATTCCAAAGTACCCCAGGGACTCTCGGTCGAGCCATCACCTTGAGTTGTGTTCCCGCTGACGGGATCACAGTAATAAGTTGCTGCGCTTGCCACGCTTGTAGACACACTAAGGGAAAGCAAGCCGCTAATCAGCAGACAAAATATAAAAAATACCCGTGAGCGTACATGCTTCTGCCCGTATGCTGGCTTAGATGTATCCATTGTATTTACCATATAAACGTTCGGTTCCAGGGGAAATGTCTTGTTGTACATTTTCCCACTATAAATAGTAAGAATAAATTTCAGCAAAGGCAAACACAGCCCTTCTACGTACGCTGCACCCGTAATATATCGGCTGTATCAAGGGATTATAAAAGATACTTGTTCAGAATGTAGAAAGGTTAAATATGTTCAATTTTCACGGATTCATACCTGATAAAAACAAAGACGATTGTATCGAATATAACAAATATAATGGCTTGTTGGCGATATCCTCGCATTATCTATAGATAGAGACCCATACTTGCCACGAGTTTCCAATGTTATCGGACATGCGTAAATTTACCTATTTTACTTTTTACAGATTTTTTAATCTTTTATAGATAAAAGAGTTGACAAAAAAGCAATTGGTGAAATAATCTGCCCTATCGTTGGTGTCAGCAAGGAGGAGGTCCTTCCAAGCTTCCCCCAGCGAAGGCATGTTAACAAATCGCTAATGTGCTTGGCGACATCAATGCACGTTATCCGGGGTTTTTTGATGAGTTGCCCATAGCCCACGGAAGGGTGTAAATGAGAAAATAAGCAACGCTGATTTTTACTTTTAGAGTACTGCTTTAGGGATATATAGTTTTATGTATTTGAATGGAGTCAAATGTTGGGTGAAATCGGACGAAGCTTTCGGGCCTCTTTGTGAAAAAAAAGGCATAATCACAGGACGCTTGGTTTGTACTTTGGCCGTTTTAGCATTGCTGTTATCCGGCATAGTGTACAGAGTCTTGGCCTCTCAATTGAAGCTCGTTGTTGATACCCCCATTACCTTGCCTGTTCCTCTCGATGCTTTCCCAGTGCAAATCGGCAACTGGTCCGGCAGGGATCTGCCCATTCCTAATACTACCAAGGAATATATGGAGAGGAACTTCGCGGATGATTTTTTGAGTCGACGATATATTAATACTGCAACTAAGGCTTGGGCGGATGTTTATATCGTGTATTGCTCGTCTAGGCCTGGTGGTATACTGGGTCATCGGCCTCGGGTGTGCTATCCCGGATATGGCTGGATCCATGACAGTACCGAACCATCACAATTTACCTCGCAAGATGGCAGGCAAATACTTTGCTTAATACATCGATTCCACAAACC
>CAZMSP010000085.1:0-8795 GCA_964568985.1 uncultured Pirellulales bacterium | reverse complement strand
AGCTGGAGAATCTCCATTGATTGAATCATATGTGGAGCGAGCTTCATCCGCTGCTCCAGCCGCATGTCACCTCTCATCTCCAACTTCATAAAAACACCTGACAAAAATCTTTACTCTGAACCTTCACTAATGCTCATAGCAGTTGCTTTCATTATTATATCATAAAAGCACCAAAAGATTTCGTCAAGATTTTTGTGCCGATTCAAAAATCCCCAATTACTCTAATTGTTGTCTGCCGATTATAGCGTCGGTAAGCATTTTACCGTTTGCGTATTCGATAGTGCTGCCGGTGGGCAGGCCCCTCGCCAGCCGGGTAATTTTTACGCCGGTATCTCTTAGCAACGAGCTTATATAAAGGGCTGTTCCGTCACCGGCCATATTGGGATTGGTGGCCATTATGATTTCCTTGACATCGCCTTTTCGGACTCGTTCGATGAGCTTGTCGATAGTCAAGTCGTCCGGCTCAACTCCGTCCAGAGGTGCGATGTGGCCGCCGAGGACGTGATAAACCCATTTGCAGGTCCCCGTTTTCTCCAGGGCTATTACATCTTTCGGTTGCTCAACAACACAAATTATGCTTTTACCCCGGCGCTCATCGGAGCAAATATCACAAATTCGCTTCTCGGAGTAGTTATAGCATACCTCACAGCGTTTGACTTTGTTTTTGACATCCCGGATGGCATCTGCAAGGGCTGTAGCTTCGTCGCTTTTGGCCTTTAATATATAAAAAGCCAGCCTTTCCGCCGTCTTAGGCCCAATCCCCGGCAGCTTGCCGAATTCCTCGATAAGTTTGTTCAAAGTTTCTGTATATACGCCACTCATAATCAATTTTTTAGTCCTCCTCGACTCCGGTTATTGTAGCGTCGAGGCCGATGAGGACGGTTTTAACTGCGGGGTCGTTGACTATCTCATTTTTCCTCCGGCTGTTAGTTCGTCGCCCGTCGCTCGTCGCTCGTGGCTCGCTATTTGCTACCTGCTGCTCATTACTTTCTATCTCTGTCCCTTTGTGCCTTTGTGCCTCAGCACTCTGCCGTTTTTTTTTAACGTCAGGAGCAGAGCCGCCTCGCAACTGCGACAGAAGTTCATCAACATTCAAAAAGTGCTCGCTCAGGGCAAACCGCAGCAGCAGGGCGTCTAAAAGCGCTCTCGGCGTGTCGCTGTTTTTCAGCGTCCATCGCAATTTCTCAAGGGCGGTTATGTTGTAGATAAGCGCAGCGGTATCGAATTTTTCAGCTGATTCGCCGGCCTTTTTTCGCTGCTCAGCTGTCAAAGCCAGAAGATTGCTGTCGGCTGACGTGGATTTAACCACCATCAAATCCCGCATATAGTCGATAAGAGAATCAACGACCTGAACCTCGCCTACACCTGTATTAATTAAGTCTTCGATGGATGCAAGTGTTCCGGCTGCGTCGCTGTCGCCGATTCTGGCGATAAGATTGTAAATCTTTTCACTATTAGGGCTGCCTAAATACTGCTCTAATAGCTCAGCTGTCAAAGGTTCGATGCCGGTACTTATTAGTCTATCCAGCAGGCTCAGGCCATCTCTCATCGAGCCGTTTGCCATCTTCGCAAGAGGCAAAATTAAATCATCCTCATATTTTATCTTTTCCTGCTTGAGGATGGATTTTAGCTGCTCAGCAATTTTGCCGGCGGGAATATTGTTAAAATCAAATCTCTGACATCTGGATTGAATGGTCAGGATGACTTTGTTCGGTTCGGTGGTGGCAAATATAAATTTAACGTGTGAAGGCGGCTCCTCCAGTATCTTCAACAGCGCATTAAAGGCCTCGGTTGTGAGCATGTGAACTTCGTCGATAATGTAGATTTTGAGCCGTGAGCGGGCAGGGCGAAAAATGGCATTTTCACGAAGCTCGCGAACATTATCAACCCCCCGGTTTGATGCTCCATCTATTTCGATAACATCGATATCTTCGCCGATATTTATCGCCACGCAGCTATCACACTTACAGCACGGTTTTGTGGTCGGCTCATCAACAGAGAGACAATTAAGCGATTTTGCCAGCACCCTTGCCATAGTAGTCTTGCCAACGCCGCGAGTGCCGGTAAATAAATATGCGTGAGCGACCCTGCCGGTCTTTATGGCGTTCTTGAGAGTCTGGCTGATAGCATCCTGTCCGATGACATCATCAAACGTCTGCGACCTGTATTTTCTTGCTAAAACTGTATACATTCGTAAGTGATTAATAGTTAGGGCCAATAAGCGTTTACATAGTGATATCATAGCTATTTTTTCATGCTTTTACAGAGAAATCTTAATTTTCAAGGAAGCGTTTTACGAAAAAATAGGGTGAAGAGGTTTTTTGTTACGAATTAACTCATTGTGTTGTCTGCTGTGTCTGCCCGCTGTGTCGCAGATTCGTCGCGACAGGCACCGCGGCAGACGCGAATTGGCACAAATAAAATAAATTTCGATATGCTCAGAATATCTGTATGTAGTACCCGAAGAGACATTGGAAAGAGATGTTTCTGTTCCCTCGCTTCGCTTAGACGAATCTTTTGGATTTGCTTGACAAGAGGGTTTTGTAAAGTTAAGATGGATAATATTGAATGTATGCATAAGCTTTGAAGTGTTTAATCTAAAAGAAATTTTCCATCGGACGCTAATAAAATGAAGCTAAAATGGTTGTTTTTTGCCGTTCTATCGGCATTTTTAGTCTTGGTGGATTCTGGCTCAGAGGCCGTTGATACAAGGCAAATTGACGCGGTACTCAGGAAAGGGGTGCTCGACAGCCGGGATTTGCAGATTATTGACGATTTTATTGGTGAAGCGGTGCGAGAATTGGTTCAGACCAGAGACCTTATGGACATCGCACAGAACCGTATGGTCATCCTCAGCAGACAAAGTGACCAGGGCCAGTATGCTCAGCAATTTTCTGAATCGGCCCATAAACATATCTCTTCTGGTCTTCAAGAAGCATCGAGATTAACGCCGGAAGACAGAAGAGTGGTAATTACAGTCAACCTTCTGATTCTAATAGATGGATTGGAATACCTGCGATTGGCAAATTTGGCTGTTAGTAAGCTGACAGATAAGAGCGAGGTTGTTAGATACTGGGCGGTTCACTGCGTAACTTCCCCGGGTATTATAAAAAAGTTGAATTCAGGGGGAGAATCTAATTTAAAACTGGCACGCAATATCGTAATGGTACTTAACAAGCTGGTTGAAAGCGGCGGCCCTGAGATAACAGCTTTAATGACCAGATTTGCTGCTAATGTGAAGATTCAGCAAGCGCAGGACTTACTGCTGCAAATAGCCAATATGCGGATTAAAAGATATGCTGACTGGAAAGTGAAGTTTGAACCTTTGGATGATATTATCTTAAAATCACTCTGCAGCAGGATATCTTCTGCAGGCCCAAGCAACACTGCTATTGTCCGCAGCTTCAGCCAATTGTATTCTTACGTGATACAAAGATACGCCAAAGGTAGGGAGCTTTTAAGCGATACGCAACAAGGTCAGCTGGCTTCGGTAATAGTCGAGACAGAGGATAAGTGCATCAGCAAGCTTCTTGGCAGAACACAAACGGGGATAAAAAGAGCTATTGAGGCAGATGATACAACGGCCCTTTTGCGGGAACACGACAGGCTGCTTGGCGATGAAACATCAACAGGACAACTGCCATCGAAACTCAAATTTGAATACACCGGCGGCAGCAAAACCGCACCAGCTCCTTTGCCGGAGCCACCTGAAGACCGAAGCCGGTGAGTAAGGCAGGCAAGCCAAGGCTGAAGAAACCAGGCCGTTTTTAACTTTTTATGTCTTGTATTTTTATTTTCAAGTAGAGTAAGCAGCTTAAAGCAAATGGATTTTGCGTTGAAGTTTTTAAGCACTGTGTTTACAACGGCGTTGCTGACTCTTGCCGGATGCGACCGTTCGCCGTCTGAGGCTAACTCCAGACTATACGGAAAGGCCGAGCGTGTCCTCGTTGAAGGCATGCCTTGCGCATTTATGTACCACCGCATTTTTTATGTTATGCACCACGAATGGATAGGAAATTTCAAGCCGAATGCCTACAAGCCGAACTCTTTTGGATATGGTTTATCAAAGTATTATGGAGTAAATGCCGCCAGGCGCGCTGCATACCAGAGAAAAAATAAGAAAGGTTTACTATGAAGCACCGACAGGAATTTTTGGCCATAGCAGTGATTGCCGCAGTTTTTGCACTTACAGGCTGTCGCGATTCATCTTCCGCTGAAGAGCCGAACGAAATGGTCTTGCACCACGCCCTTGCCACGAGGCTAACCGGCCTTGATCCCGGTGACCAGCGCAACGTTACCGCTCTTACGATAAAAAGCCAAATATTTGAACCCCTCTATCAATATCACTTTCTTAAGCGGCCTTATCAGCTTGTACCTCTATTGGCGGAAGATATGCCTGAAATTAGTGATGATAAACTCACCTATACAATAAAAATCAAAAAGGGCGTTTACTTTCAGGATGACGAATGCTTTCGGAGTGGCAAGGGCAGGGAGGTCAAGGCCGAGGACTTTGTTTTCGCTATCAAGAGAATAGCCAATATCAAAAACTTAAGTCAAAACTGGTCTATTTTTGATGATAAGATTGTCGGGCTTGACGAGTTCCGCGAATATACTAAGAGCTGCGAAAGGCGCGAGGACGTTGATTATTCGAGGGAAGTTGAAGGATTACAGACACCAGATGATTATACTCTTGTCATAAAGCTTAAGCGACCCTGGCCTCAGCTGCTTACTTATGCGCTGTCGGATACGGCAACGGCGCCTGTGACCAAAGAGGCCATCGATTTCTACGGCAAGGACATTATAAGCCATCCAGTTGGTACCGGACCGTTCAGGTTGAAGGAATGGCGTCGTCGTAGTTACATCGTGCTTGTGCGCAACCCTACTTTCAGGGGTGAGGCGTATCCAAGTGAAGGTGAGGCGGGTGATGCCGAAGCCGGCTATTTGAACGATGCCGGCAAAACTATGCCTTTCGCCGACAAAGTGGTCTGGACTGTCATCGAGGAAGACCAGCCTCGCTGGTTTTTGTTCTTGCAGGGAAAGCTGGACTCCAGTGTAATTCCCAAAGATAACTGGAGCGAGGTGATTACCGGAAGCAGTGAATTAACAGCGGAAATGAAGCGCCGTGGTATCCACTTGAAGACCTTTTTGGATCCGACAACTTTCTTTCTTGGATTTAACATGCAGGACCCGGTTCTTGGTAATAACAGGCCTCTGCGACTCGCAATAAGTCGTGCTATCGACCGCGAAAAATTCATAGAGCTGTTCCGAAATAATCGGGACGTTGTGGCTCATGGCATTATCCCTCCCCTTATAGCTTCGTATGATGCGCAGATAAAAGAAAAGGGGTATGCGCGTTATGACCCCGAGGAGGCCCGAAGCCTGCTTAAAGAAGCAGAGAAAGTTCATGGCGGGAAGTTGCCGACACTGAAAATTGGTATGCCTGGAACAGATACGTTCTTTCGTCAATTTGGTCAATTTTTCAAAAGGCAGTTGGAGGCGGTCAACCTGGACGTGGGAATCGAATATATGGATGGGCCTACCTACTGGGAAAAACTCCATACCAGAAGTCTCCAGATGTTCGCATCTGGTATGGGCGCAACCCTGCCCGATGCTCAAGATTTACTTCAATCTTTTTATAGTAAATTCTGGGCTCCCGGCTCAAATAGTTTCAACTATGCCAATCCAGAGTTCGATAGTTTGTATGAAAAAATAGCGGTTATGTTCGACAGTCCCGAACGCCGCGAACTCTATCGGAAAATGGAGCTTATTGTTCTGGAAGATTGTCCGGCGGCGTTCTTAAATCATCGCGTTGCCTACTCGCTTCATCATGACTGGTACAAGAATTACAAGCCGAATGTTTTCACACAAGGCCTGTCGAAGTATCGCAAAATCGATATGAAAAAACGGGCGGAGTATAAGGAACTCTTAAAAAGGATTAAATGACCACATACATAATAAGGCGGCTTTTGTACACCATACCGATTGTATTCGGCGTGCTGCTGCTTACTTTTGTGCTGTTCACGCTTGTCGGTGGTGACATTTCGATTGAGATTGCAGGGAAAAATGCGACAGCTGAGACAATCGAGGAGATTCGGGAAGAATACGGCCTTAATAAGCCTTTGTTTCTCTCCTGGGACAGCCAGTTCATAAACCACTTCAAAAACGCTCTGACATTTGATTTCGGCAGGGCACGCGACCGTGAGCCCGTTATTGACAAAATCAAAAGGGGAGTTGGGCCTTCTCTGGCGTTGACGGTGCCGATGTTTTTGGGGATTATGATAATCTCTGTAAGCTTGTCGCTCGTTGTAGCGTTTGTTCGCGGTTCAGTCTGGGATATTTTAGCGGTGGTTATCTGCATCATTGGGATGAGCATTCCTTATTTGAGTTTTATCCTCTTCGGCCAGTATTTTCTTGCGTACAAATGGGGTCTTTTCCCTGTATTCTTTTCGCCGGATTTGTCAACAGCCCAGTATGTAACTTTGCCGGTGTTAATTGGTATAGTAACAGGGCTGGGAAGCAATCTGCGATTTTATCGAACAGTTATGCTCGATGAGATGCGAAGCGATTATGTTCGGACGGCTTTTGCGAAAGGACTTACAACGAGGCGGGTTCTGTTCAAGCACGTGCTCAAGAATGCGATGATACCGATTATTACACGGGTGGTTCTGGCGATACCATTTTTGTTCCTCGGCTCCCTGCTGCTGGAAAGATTTTTCGGCATTCCGGGTTTGGGGTATCTGATGATAGAGGCGATTGGTTCGCGGGATTATTTTGTTATAAATGCGATGACTTACATTAGTGCAATACTGTTTGTGGTGTTTAATGTGATAACAGATATATGCTATGCCTGGGTAGATCCGAGGGTTTCATTTGAGTGAACATCAGCAGATAATAAAGAAGGGGCTTCCGAAGGGCAGAAGTCTATGGCAGGACGGCTTAAGGCGTCTTCGCAGGCGCAAGCTGGTGATGGTCTGTTTTGCCGTGATAGTGTCATATTTTTTACTCGCCGGCTTTATATATTTAGCAGAGCTGTTTGACTGGCAGGTTGGTCCTATACGGTGGCATGAGGAGGTGAGCAAATCTTACGAGCCGCCCAGTCGGGAAAATATATTCGGGACGGATATATTCGGGCAGTCTGTTCTGCGGAAAACGCTGTACGGAACAAAAATATCAATGACAGTTGCGTTGTGCGCCTCGCTTATAAGCATTGCTATCGGTGTTCCTTTAGGGGCTATCGCAGGATATTTTCGCGGCTTTGTTGATGAAATAATAGTCTGGATTTATTCCACTTTGAGCTCGATTCCTTATATTCTGCTGATATTGGCTTTTGCTATTGTTTTGCGCGACAAGACGATTTTTGGTTATAAGCTTACAGGTATTACTACGGTTTATCTGGCTATAGGACTTACGAGCTGGGTTGGGATATGCCGGTTAATCCGCGGCGAGGTTATCAAGCACAAGGAAAGAGAGTATATATTAGCTGCAAAAAGTTATGGATGCGGCAGCCAGCGAATTATTTTCAGACATCTGATACCTAATGTTTTTCACCTTGTTATTATTGACTTCTCACTGCGGTTTGTAGCATTCATTCATGCGGAAGTTATCTTGAGTTTTTTGGGCCTGGGCGAGGCTGAGCGCCCGAGCTGGGGAGCGATGATAAATGATGCGAGAATAGAGCTTTCCAGAGGCGTATGGTGGCAAATGGTAGCGGCAACGGCGGCGATATTCTTCATCTCACTGGCATTGAATATATTTGGCGATGCGCTAAGGGACTCACTCGACCCAAAGCTGAGGATTCAATAATATGGAAAGTGTATTCCCTGAAGTGAGACGGGAAACAATGGATAACAACGGGACATTATTGTCGGTGAAAGGCCTTTCTACACACTTCTTCGCCGAAGCCGGTGTCATAAAGGCGGTGCAGGATGTGAGCTTCTCGATAAAGAGCGGCAAAACATTTGCGCTTGTCGGTGAGAGCGGATGCGGTAAGAGTGTAACGGCACTATCAATTATGCGATTGGTTCCAGCACCGCAGGGCAAAATCATTAGTGGTGAAATTATCTTTGAGCAAAAGGACTTATTAGCGCTCAGCGAAAAGCAAATGCGACAGGTTCGTGGCAATGAAATAGCAATGATTTTTCAGGAGCCGATGACCAGTCTCAATCCGGTTTACACGATAGGTAACCAGATAGTTGAGGCCATAACGCTTCATCAGAAAAAAAACACGAGCCAGGCATGGATAGATGCAGTCGAGATGCTACAGAAAGTCGGTATCGCCGACCCACAGCAGCGGGCTGTCGAATATCCACATCAAATGTCAGGAGGGATGCAGCAGCGGGTTATGATAGCGATGGCAGTTAGCTGTGAGCCGGCATTATTGATAGCTGACGAGCCGACGACTGCACTGGACGTGACGATTCAGGCGCAGATACTGGATTTATTGGATGAATTGCAGAAGCAAAATGGAATGAGTATTTTGCTGATAACCCACGATTTGGGCATCGTGGCAGAGCGGGCTGAGGATGTCGCGGTGATGTACGCATCGCGAATAGTGGAAGTGGCTGATGCGCAGCGGCTTTTCGTAGAACCCTTACATCCTTATACGCAGGGGCTGTTGAAATCGCTGCTGCGGCTGGACTTTGAAGGCAAACGTCTGCATACGATTTCAGGTAACGTACCGGACCCGTTGCACTTTCCATCGGGTTGTAAATTTCATCCTCGCTGCCCGATAGGTTGCAACGATAAACGGTGTCAGACTGCCGAGCCGGAACTTAAAGAAGTTCAACCAGGCCGCT
>CAZMSP010000084.1:0-8813 GCA_964568985.1 uncultured Pirellulales bacterium | reverse complement strand
AATTCAATAGAAGCATTCCGGTAATCGCCGCAGGAGGGATATATACAGGTGCGGACATTCATAAATTTATGCAGTTAGGAGCTCAGGGAGTACAGATGGGAACCAGATTTGTCGGAACCTATGAGTGTGATGCTTCGATGGAATTTAAGGAGGCGTATTTAAACTGTAAAAAAGAAGATATTGTCATAATTGACAGCCCAGTTGGACTGCCGGGAAGAGCGATACGGAATAAGTTTCTTGAGCGGGTCTCGTCAGGAGTTAAAGAAACTTTCAAATGTCCCTGGAAGTGTCTGAAAAGTTGTGATTTTAAAAATGTGCCGTATTGTATTGGTCTTGCGTTAACGAATGCAAAAAAAGGTGATATTGAAAATGGATTTGCTTTTGCGGGAGCTAATGCCTATCGGGTAGATAAAATCATCTCTGTTAAAGAGCTTATTGGGACTTTAGTTGAAGAGTACGAGAAGGAGAGCACCTACATAATGGTGTAGTAAAGAGGGGTCGGAGAGATTTATTGCTATATATTTTTGAATTTTGCGCTATAGTTCTGCGTTTTTTTTGAGCTGCTTGTTGAACATACGCAGCTGTACATCAATGGCGCTTAGTACCCAATCAATATAGTGTAATTCGTGGACGGGTTGGTGGTGCCCTTCGTTCATTAAGCCGCTCTGGACGGTATTTAAGAATTTTCCTATCGTTTGTGGGCTAATTTCAGTAGGTTCGACAGCCCATTTTTTCAACTCATCATACTCTCGCTGTAATTTTTTACTGGTTCTTAACTGCTCGGCTGTTAAGTAATCAGCAGGATTGTAGGCCAACTGCAGGCCTTTAAGACAGAGGATTAACGGCTCATAGTTTGCTCTTTCTTCGAGACGGATAAACTTATACTGCTGGACATGAGTGGTTGCTTGTGCCGGGGTTTTGTCAGCGATTTCATCTCCGCCCAGATACCATCTGCGTTTGCTGGTCCTGGCGAAGATAAGCTCCTCACCGTAATCATATTGCTTTATTTCATCATAACCCATCCTTGAGACCCATAAATGACCTGTGCTTTTTACCTCGGTTCCTCCGCCGAGGACGAGCAGGCATTTAACAAAACCTAAAGGCAGGATTTTTTGTTTTCCGATTTGACGTTTTCGTAATTGAAAAGACAAATGCAAACTGTGCGGGCGAACAGGATAAAAAGCGACGATTTCGTGAATCAGTTGATTAAGAAGCCAGGGGTCTGACGTTGCCGGTCGAGATAGTTCGCCTTCGACATTTAATCTTCCGGGAGCAAGCTCCAGAAATCCGGAGCGTCGCGCCTGGTCGGTTGCGCCGGTGTGGTCATCGATATATCCGCCGAGCTTCCAGGATAGAATGTCCAGGTGGAAATCATGGAAGTATTTAAAACCATCATATTTCGAGTCAAAGGCCTTTTGAGTTGTTCTTTGCGGCTCTACTGCTGCATATCCGAGATTGCTTAATTCGATTTCAGCCCCGAGAGGGACAAGTCCCGGCTGAATGTTCGAACGGATTCGCTCCAAATGCGAACGGACAACACGCCAGTCGAAAAAGCTGCCGGCTGCATGTACCGCATATTTAATATAGTCGATCAGGTCGTGGTTTTTGTATGGCATCGTTTCCAGACACTTCTCTATAACCAAATCAACGGCGGGGCTGTTCGCATTTAACATTTGCAGGGCTATAAGGAGACTCACGGAACGTTTGAAGTATCTTTCCGAGGAGCGTCTGAAGTAACGTTGCGAGGCGTACATACGCTCGAGCTGGAAACGATATTGGGCCTGAATTTTTTCATCGAGTTGATTTAGCAATACCTGCTTTATTGCTAAAGTCAGATAGTTTTTGATGAAGGGCTTTGCCTGTGGGTCGTCGTATAAGTATTTTATGCTCGGTCTGGGACGGTCAAGCTCGTGTTCGAGATAATAATCGCTGACGGCATCGGTTCGATAATGGCTCATAACAAGGTCACGTTCGGTAGTTGCGAGCAGCTCCCTTTCAGCTCGGCGTTCCAATTCAGCGTCCACGGTTTTTTCTCCGGGGCGAGTGTGCTTTTTGATGAATTTTTCGATGCGTTTTCGCAGCCATAATTCGTGTATCAAATTGACATGAAATCTATCCCCGAAGTGCTTTTGCATTGACTCGTGACTTACTAAATAAGCCTGTGCCTCGACGGGGCCATGTGATGTATTGACCGGTACGGTTTCTCTTTCGTAGCGTTTGCCCTCATAATCATCGATTTCAGCCATTGCCCAGTCAGGGACATCGTGGATTAGAAAACCCTCAATTCTCGAAGATGGCGCTTCGACGGCATAAAAATAGACGTTGTCGGGGCTGACCCTTCGATAGTGTGGCAGCAGAGCTGGTTCGGTAAAGAGAACCCTATCGCTGATATTAGATGGCTTTCTGGTAAGACTTAGACCACTGACGGACTGAAAGATTCTGCGGTCACGCAGCGAGCCATAGATAAAGAGATTGAGTTTCGATTCGGTCATATTTCATATATTGCATTTCGTATGTCGTATTGCACTAACCCTTCAAGCAATACTGACCACGCATAGTTACATTATCAACCATCCACTAAATACTATTAACTACTTGTGTTTGTTCCGGAGTTTTCTTTTCGAATTCGGTTGTATAGCATGAACAGCTCTTTGAAGGCACGAAGAATCACTCCCAGATTAGCACCTGTTTGTGCGCCGGCAGCTCTCGGATAATGATGCACGCCTTTCTGAGTTATCCTATAGCCCTTTCGAACAGCACGAGCCAGTATTTCAGCATCGATAAGAGCACCTGAGCTCGACAATTCGATATTATCAAAAATTTCCCTTTTGTATAATTTGAAAGCACAGTCGATATCCCTAACTCTCATACCAAAGAGAAGACAAGTGAGCTTCGTCCAACCCCAGCCATTGATTTTTCGTATTAAATTGTCCTGACGGTTTAACCGGTAGCAGCTAACGATATCATACTGCTTTATCAAGGGCAGCAATGGCGACAATTCGTTAATATCAAATTGGCCATCACCATCAGTATAAAAAACAAGCTCTTTTGTAGCTGCCTTAAAGCCGGATTTCAGTGCGGCACCATAACCGAGGTTGGTCTGATGGTGAACGATTTTTACCCTGCTGTTTCGGTCGGCTATTTTATCAGCAATTTGCCCTGTCGAGTCGGAGCTGCCATCATCAACGACAATTATTTCATAGTCGACATTTAGTTTTTCCAGGACGGAAATTGCCTTTTCAACTGTACAGCTTATATTATCCTGCTCATTATAACAGGGGAAAAAAACGCTTATAGAATTCGTCATTCGCAGCTTATTGCCCGACTCGTTAGAAATTTTTTCTTTTTTAATTATATTGTCTGTTCCCATTGCAGAACTTCTAACATGGCTTGTCGCCCGTAGTTCACCAGATTAGTTGCCCCCACTCTTGTCTTCGCCTGCCCCTGCGTCTCCCGACGCAAGCCGGGGCAACGGGACAAGAAGACGTGGGGGCAAATCCCGCCTTACCACCTGCTGATCTTATACAATCTAACGCGTTCATCTGAACATTTTTTTATTTGATCAGAGTAAAATTTCACAAGCTGGTCATCTTTCCTTACTTTAGCGAGCTGCCGCAAATGCATGCTTGCTATCCGAGCAGCTTCGATTCTGTATCGATAGCCGTGCTGTTTTGCCCAATCATCCCCATTTTTTATGAAGCTGTCGACATAGTTTTTACAGAAATCCGCAATATAAGGTCTCAGCTCTGCGAATCTTGTGGCATTTCCGAGCATTTCCACTAATGGGGCTGGTGAGGGGTTTAAATTGAAGGCCTTGAAAGCGAAATCAAGCCCCTGCTGCTCTACGTTTTGTCCTTTGGCAAATAAAAGCCAATAGTGAGCTTTTACAAGGTTCTCGGAGAACTCATCCGGGAAAAGCGTTTTTCCATTAAATACACCATCGGACAGTTCCCTTCCCTGAGGTGTTGTAATGTCAACGAACAATTTTTGTTTGTTATTAAAGAAGACAGATTGCCAATCGGGATTATAACCAAGTCCCCTTGCAAGAGGTTCGTTAAGCTGAGCGACGGGCATTAAGACTACCCAGACATTGTGCCTTTTTAGCTGTTCATCAACCCACTGGCCGATTTCTTTGTAATCTGCAAAGGTCAATTTGCGTCTTCTTATATGGGCGCTCTGTACGACTGGGCCTCCAGACATAATGGCTGTCCAAACATCAAACGTTCTTCGGTTATAGGCAGCTTGAGCTCTTCCATCCATAAACAACTGCAGAGGCGTTTTTCCGGTATTCGGGTCCGGCTCCTGTGCCCAAGCAATAAAGCCGCCTTCGGTCCAGTAATTAAACATTTTTCCTTTTAATTTATTCAATTTTATAAACTTGCCGGCGTAAAAAGGTTTTGCATCCGAGGCAGTCATCCGCATAAAAACAGAGGTTAATTTTGGGTCACCGGCCCAGGGGTCGAGATAAATACGCTTAAATTTAAGGCCCCACCAGGTACCAAAAAATAAGACGGCAACAGCACCAGCAACTATAAAAAGTAATTGTAAGACACGCGGCATCGGCGAAACGGTCAAAGGACTGTGTTTTCGGAAGTTATACATTGCCGAAATCATACGAATTATCCGGTCAATAAACATTGCTATAATCGGGCAGGCAGCAATTGCCGCGATTGGTATAAACCTGCGGGAGCGAATGGCCATATAAATGGTAAGGGCAGCGATAACCATCAAGGGGAAATCGATTTTAGACCATTGATACTCTTCAGAACTGCTCTCTTTTCGTTTAGGGTACCGTTTGGCGAGACTGGAAGTTACTATCATGACAACTATCCACAACCCAAGTGTTGCTAACACAATACCGAGCATTACTGCGAAAGGCACCGCTGTACCAACAGGATTTTTCCAGTCAAAAGCCGGATGCCATTCGTGAACGTCCCGCCAGCGCTCTGCGTTTTTGCTGACGCTGATGATGAAGGTATGAGTCAGATTAGTCAGATGGAAAGGATTGAACAGGACCACAGCCATGAAAGCGACGATATACGCAGCGATTGAGTGGTAGACGCCTTTCAATCCAATGGAAACGAGGTCTTTTTTGAAAAAGACCAGTGCTATATCCAAGACTATTACCAAGACGAGGAACAGAAATGTGACTAATGTAAGGCCGGCCTTGGAAAAGACGATATAAAGAAAAGGCCAGGCAGCAAGGTTATACACGATGACGGTCCATTTTTTATTTAAGTTAGTAAAAAGATGTAAGCCGATAAAAGGCACCATCGTTATAAATACATAGATGTATCCGCCGTGGACATTACACCAGAAGACAGTTATGGGGACGATAAGCCAGATGTATAAGATGTTTCGATAAGTAGCAAGGACAAGTATCAAGAGAAAAACCGCTACCAGCATATTCGAGAAACCAGCAGGACGAACGTCAAGTAAAGAGCGGCCTACAAACATTGCAAAGCAGGAAAAAACAGCAGATAGCGCCGGATTGACACCTAATAATCTGCAGGTGTAATAAACACAAATGACGGTCACAAGATAAATTGCAAACTTCCAATAGACCAGCGCATTGGAAGTAAAACTTATACCATCTGCATAGGATGATTTAGGCACCAATGAATAAAAGATAACATGCGTCAGCCAGTTCTGGTTGACCCAGCCGGTAGGATGCCATTTTTTGACAGTCTCGATACCAATGGTGTTGGTAATCCATTGTGCCCATCTGGGCCAGGTTCTTATTTCTTCTTCCGTTGGTCCTGCCTTATGCGAGTTAGCGCTGAACGGTTCGATGGTGTCGACTCCGTGATTTACGAAATGTCGGCCACAAGCCATTGCGACCCAGGTATCCCCGGCAGCAACCATATGTGTGCAGGCGTGAAAGGCGAAAATCATCATCGCGAGCCAGCCGAAAATCATAGGCCAGCCGGAAAAAGCAGTACGGCCCGGCTTTTGACCTGGAATTTCGAATTTCTGGTACGGGTCTTGAGAGGAGATACGTTTTTTTCTCTTTATCGACTTATCCATTCTTGTAGTCGGTCTAATCCTTCGGTAATATTATCGAGAGAGCAGGCAAAACTCAAACGAATGTTATTATCACAACCAAATGGCAGGCCCGGAACGAGGGCAACATTGGCCTGCTCCAGAAGAGCTTTCGCAAAGTCCATACTACCGTTGATTTTTGTACCATTTATATTTCGTCCATAATGGCTGGAAACATCAGGGAAACAGTAAAAAGCGCCGGTAGATTCGGTGCACTGCACGCCATCAATACTGTTTAGTCGCTTGGCCATGTATTTGCCTCGACGCTCAAATTCTTTCCGCATCTTTTCCACAGTATCGCTCGTATCATTCAGTGCCGCGATTGCCGCATACTGGCCGAAGGTTACAGGGTTCGAAGTCATATGAGATTGAAGCCGTCCCATCGCCTTTATAACATCCAACGGCCCTGCGGTGTATCCGAGGCGCCAGCCGGTCATAGAAAAAGTTTTGCTGAATCCATTGAGAGTCAGGGTTCTATTGTAAGCGTCTTCGCTCAGTGAAGCAAAACTGACAAACCTGGTGTCACCATAGATTAGCTTCTCATAAATCTCATCCGAAAGCACATACACGTTTGTCTCTTCAATCGCCTTTGCAATAGCTTTTAGCTCTTGCGGTGTATAAGTAAAGCCTCCTGGATTATTAGGCGAATTCAGCACCAGCATAGCGGTTTTATCTGTGACAGCCTCTTTCAACTGCGAAGGGGTAATTTTGTAGCTGTTATCTTTATCTGTTTTAAGAATTTTTGCAGCAGCACCAGCAAGCTTTATTGCCTCCGGATATGTTACCCAATACGGCGTTGGTAAGATAACCTCGTCACCAGGGTCAAGCACGGCCTGCATTGCCTCGTAAACCGAGTGTTTGCCGCCGATGTTAACGATAATCTGGTCAGGTGTATATTTGAGGCCATTTTCCTTTTCGAGCTTTGCGGCGATTGCGGTCCGCAACTCAACTATGCCGGAGGAAGAGGTGTATTTTGTTTTACCTGCCTTCAACGCCTTTATGGCAGCTTCTTTAATGTAGTCAGGGGTATCAAAGTCTGGTTCGCCTGCGCCAAAACCGATTACATCCACACCTTTAGCCTTCAGTTCTGCAGCTCGGCTGGTCACAGCCAAAGTTGCCGAAGGAGGCACATCCTGAGCACGTTTGCTGATTTTCATTTTTATGCACCTTTCAAATTCGCATCCTGTCTGCGTAAACAATCATATTACAAATAAGATAACAGGTCAAGAATTTCCCGATACTGGATAATGGTTGCTCAATATTACGACAAGTGTATGGTATTAAACAATGAGCTGTCCATTGACAGCTACTTATTCTATTGATAATTTACGCTTATGACCCGTGTTTTTGAAATCTTGACTGTCGCATGCCCCTGCGTCTCCCGCCGCAAGTCGGGGCAGCGGGTCAGACAAATTGTGGTTTTAAGCTGTGTGTGCCTGCTGGTGACTGGATGTAAAATCCCTGAAAAAAACAAGCCGATATGGGAGCAGGTCAAAATCGGCGATATAGCCCCATCCGTCGGCAACAAACAGGCCAGTCCGCAATTCTTAAAGACGATAAATTTTGACGTACATACCTTTGAAATCCCAGCTGAAAACATCGACAAACTGGATGATATCTGGAAGACTCTATACATTCAGCCCCTGCGATTTCGGGATTACAAAGCTTTCCGAGCAAATTCATTTGTCGTCCGCTTCGGCCAAACTCTAATGTTGAATAATATGCTTGATTTGTTGCGCAACGCTGACGGACAAAAGATAGTAACAATAAAACTGTTGATAGCTGACGGTCAGGCCAGTAACGTCGTAGTGGCCGAGTTAAACACCAAGCGAGAAATTCTTTATATCTCAAGCGGTGGATTAACGGATAAAACGACCGTTGGGCCGGGAATACTTTTCCTGCGGATACGAGCCGGTAAAACCGCCGGCTCAAGAGATATGTGCAACGTCATCGCCGAGCCGGCTTTTTCGCTACCGATAAGAAGTCCAATCCCAGACCTGTCTAAGCTTGCACAGAGGCATGAATTTATTTTTGCCCCTGTGGCCTTCGGATTGAAAATGAGCCCTGGGGATTTTGTCCTGTTGGGTCCTGATAGATACATCAGTGACCAAAATACTTTAAGCGGCTTGTTCTTTAACAAACCAAGAAGCAGCTTCTTTTTCAGCGAAACTGAACTTAAACCGGCTATCAGGATATTCATATTGGTTTGTTCCGTTATAAGCGATTAACTACCTTCACTTTGTGTGAGTCAGCATATGGCCGAGGCAAAAGTTACATTGATTCGATGCAGCGACTACAGCCAGCCCAAAATCTCCGAAGCTATTGTTAGACAGTTCGAATTGCTCGGCGGATTGGACAAATTTGTGAGCAGAGGCGATAGTGTTCTGCTTAAGCCGAATTTTATTGCCCCGAGGTCTCTCCGACATGCCACCCAAACACATCCAGCAGTAATTATCGAGACTGCCCGGCTGTTAAAAGATTTCGGTGCAAAACCATTCATCGGTGATTCACCTGCCTGGGGTAATGTGTTTACGTGTGTAAAGGCATTGAGATTAGAAGAGCCGTTAAAAAAGCTATCCGTGCCGGTCAAGCAGCTTAACAAACCAAAATGGTGTCGTGTCGGAGCAAACAATACTAAAGTGGGCATCAGCTCAATTGCTCTGGATGCCGACAAAATTATCAATCTGGCAAAATTCAAAACGCATCAGCAGTTGGCGGCGACATTTGCGGTTAAAAATATGTTCGGCTGTGTCAGCGGCAAGTGGAAGGCA
>CAZMSP010000083.1:0-8891 GCA_964568985.1 uncultured Pirellulales bacterium | reverse complement strand
CCGGAGCTTAGTATTTCCGGTAAAATTTTCCAGAGAAATATCCGCTATGACAAGAAGCGCCAGCAGGTCGAGTATTACTTCCAGCTGAAACTCAGCGACGCAAAAACGGGGCTGAGATTCTGGCAAAAGGAAATTATTGTCGGCAAAAGAGGCAGCAATAAGTCTGTTGCCTGGTAAAAAAAATGAACTACTTTTTAAGGGGGCCGAAAAATGAAAAGGGCTCATATTATATTTGCAGTTGGTCTTTTGCTCTGTGCAAATTTATATGCAGCAGATGCAAATGATGTTGTTGTGCGAGAGGTCGTCGGCCAGGGCAGCAGTAGAGATGCAGCGATAAGAAATGCTCTGTACATAGCTGTCAGCCAGGTAAGAGGCGTTGACGTTGGCTCCGGGACTTACGATTTTGGTTTTTCCGAGGCCGGTGTCGATATCGACAGTGGACAGGCCAAGAAAAAGATTACGTTCGACTCGGTGTCAGTTGCAGCGACCGGTACCGCTTATGCAACCAGAACTACCGGCTCAGTCAAGACCTACGACATTCTCGAAGAGAAAAAAATCGACGATTCCACTTATCAGGTAAAGCTTAAAGTGACAGTTCATGATTATGCTCCTCGTGATGATGCTAAAAGGTCCAAAGTTGCCTTAATGCCTGTCAGAACAATGAAGGAAAGTTATCCATTTTTGGATACGTCAGTGCCGGCAGGAGTGCTTTCGTCGCTGCTTACGCAGAGAATCGCCGTCGGACTGACACAAACCAATAAGTTCGCTGTTCTTGACAGGGAAAGTCTGGCTGAGTTTGCCAGAGAAAAAGGGATACTACTTACAGAAGAGACGCCGCTTGCAGAAACAGCGAAATTAGCAGAAATATTGGGTGCGGATTACCTGCTTGTAGGCAATATTTCCGAGGGGAAACTGGAGAAAAAAGAGAAGTACCTGAAGGCGGCTGATTATACGGTTACAGAATACAAGGCCAGATTCGCTTTTAATTACCGGCTTATTTCAGGTTTTACAAGACAGATAATCCTGGCTGAGACGGCAGAAAAGTATCTTGAAAATGAACAGATAAGAGAAATCGCCGATGAGCAGAACCCGGCGGAATGGGATGCCGGGCAGATTCGTGACGGCATCCTTACTCTCATCGCCAATGATGTGGTGGGGAAAATTATTGCCCGGATTTATCCAATACGAATCGCAACAATACAGCAAGACGGCACGGTCGTAATAAACCAGGGCGGCGACAGGATTTCCGAGGGTATGCTGCTGGATATTTTTGCCGAGGGCGAGGAAATTTTCGACCACGATACTAAAGAGTCGCTCGGAAAAATTGAAAATCTTGTAGCAACTGTGAGGGTCGAAAAAGTGGCGCAGAAGATGTCATTTTCGAAAGTCATTAATGGAGATGCATCGAAGATTTCGAAAGGTCTTATCTGCCGAATCAGAAAGAGCGAAAAAGTTGAAGAAGTCGGGATGAAACCTGATGTAACCAGAACCAGAAGTGGAGGAGTTAAGTTACCATTCGATAAATAGGTACTCGATGCTCGATGCTTGATTCTCGATACTCGTAAAGGGAACGCCGCAATAAATTTCGGGAAACGAAAACCTCTCAATAAATTGAGGGGCTAAATATAAGATTGCCACGGCCTGCTTCGCAGGCCTCGCAATGACGATATTTAGGGTTGGTTGGCTTCAATTTCAGGCAATCTGTCAAGGACGTTCTTTTGATAATCTTCTTTTGCGATTTTCAGATTCGTGACATTAGCATATCTCGACTGGGCCCTTGTGGTAAGATATAAAATGCGGTTTTCAGGAGAAGGGTGCGAGGAGAGAAAGTCAACAGGCTTGAACTGGTCCTGCTGCTGCAACATCTGCATAAGCTCAACAGCACCATAAGGATTATAGCCGGCCTGAACCATATAGTCCATACCGGCCAAATCTGCTTCCCTTTCGTTTTCCCTGCTGTATTTAAGACCAATAAGCTGCAAAGTGAGCTGCGTCAGCTGATAAGCCGATTCGGAATTAGGCAATGCACCGGAAGCACCTGCGCCCTGAATTAACATAGACATCCCAATCTGCTGGCTCATAGCAGCGGAGCTGTGGCGTGCCACGACGTGCACTATTTCGTGAGAAAGCAGGGCTGCGAGCTGTGCCTCAGTGGCTATCTTCTCGAGCATTCCCTTTGTGACAAAGATATAACCGCCCGGCAAAGCCATTGCATTTACCATACTGTGATTAACGGCTGTGAAGTGGTATTGCCAATTAGACCTGTGGCTGATGCGGACAATTCTTTGGCCCACGGTATCGATGTAGTTTTGCAAAGCTTCATCTCTAATTCGGCCTCCGAGCTGCTTTTCGACCTCAGGAGCGTATTCACGTCCGATTGCAATATCCTGGTCTTCCGAAATCAACATAAGCTGCTCTTCGCCAGTAATGGGATTGGTTGCGCAGCCGGTTGATAGACAAAAGGCAAAACTTAATATCATAAGTTTCAGCTTCTTAACCATATCATGCATAATTATGCCCTCAAATGTAAAAATTCTTGTTTGAAAATCTCAACATTATTTATTATATTCATTGTTTTATCTTATATAGCAGCAAAAACCATGGATGAGCAAAAATTTTGTAAGCGGTGTAGCCAGATTAGTGATTGCCGAAGGATTTACCAGCAATTGGGCCAGAGCAAAGGCCCTTCAGTGGTAGTAAAAGTTATTATTGCATTTTTGCTACCCCTATTGGTCTTCATCGTCTGCTTAGCGGTTTTTGAGCAAATCTTTGACAAAACACTCCTTAGCTTTCTATTGGCTATATCGGTAAGTTTCTCTCTTGTATTTATTGTAAAGACGATAATCGAGCGGTTATACAAAAACAAATAATTTCATAATCTACCAAATATGCAAGTTTATACCAAAGGCAGATTGACTTTTAGCGGAGGGGCACATCCTCCTGAAGAGAAAGAGCTGACCTGTGAAAGCGAAATAAAGAAGGGTCCGGCAGTTAAACAGGTAGCAGTAATGCTCAGCCAGCATCTTGGAGCAGTATGCCGGCCTTTAGTCGAAAAAAATGAACAGGTTCAAACGGGCCAAAAGATCGGTGATAGCGATACGTTTGTCTCAGCACCGGTCCATTCGCCTATAAACGGCAAGGTAAAAGCAATCGGCTTACAAACGCACGCAGTTCTGGGGCGCAGCCCGGCTGTGATTATAGAAGCTGACAGCGATGACAATACATCAAAACAACTAAATGCCGGCAAATTTACAGAAGCTTTCGACGAAAACCGATATTCGGCGGGACAGATATGCGATGCAGTTCGAGAGGCAGGTATCGTCGGTATGGGTGGGGCCGGTTTTCCGACAAGGGTAAAGATAGAGCCAAATCCACGCCTGCCCAAAGAGATATTAATTATCAACGGGTGTGAGTGCGAGCCGTATATCACCTGCGATTACCGAATTATGCTCGAGTGGACGAACCAAATTATTGCGGGCATCAAACTCGCTCGAAGAGCGTCCGGTTGTTCAAAAACCATTATCGGCATCGAAGATAATAAACCCAAGGCGATAGAGGTTATGAGCGCAGCAGTAGAAAAATTCGCAAATGGCGATGATATCAAGGTAGTTGCGGTCAAAACAAAATATCCACAAGGCGGTGAGAGACAACTTATCAAAGCAATACTCAATAAGAATGTCCCCACGGGAGGTATTCCTCCGATGATAGGTGTGGTAGTGCTTAATGTTGCAACTGCTGCAGCGGTTGCCGAGGCGGTCATTTGCAAACGGCCACTGACACACAGGGTCGTAACAGTTACCGGAGAAGCAATCGCCAAGCCGGGTAATTACTATGTTCCGATAGGAACATCGGTCGAAGAGCTTATAAATTTCTGCGGCGGTGTTACCCAAAAAAGCGCAAAGGTTGTTGTCGGTGGGCCAATGATGGGAATAGCAATTGCCGATTTGACAATGCCGATTACGAAAACCACCGGAGCAATAACAGTATTGACGATAAAACAAATTGGCAGGGCCAAATATAAAGGACGTCAAACTGCCTGTATCCGTTGTGGCAGATGCTTGGAAGTATGCCCCGAACACCTGATGCCGACGAAAATCGCCCATGCTGTAAAAAATAATCTTCTGGATGTAGCGGAAAGCTATTATATCAGCGCATGTACCGAATGCGGCTGCTGCAGCTACGTTTGCCCGGCCAATATAGAAGTAACAGGATACATAAAAACAGGTAAAATAACCCTCGCAAGACAGAAGAAAAAGATACCGGAATGAAAAGGTTCTGCCACGAAGAGAATAAAAGTGAGCTAAAGAGAATAAGAGTGAGCTAAAGTGAGCTAAAGTTAAAAATAATCCGCAACTTTAGGCACTTCACGCTTTTTAGTGTATTACTGCCTTTGTGAACTAAAGTAAGGAAGTAAGTAGATGCTGAGGGACTTGAGAGTATCGTGTTCGCCGCATATAAGCGAGTACCGTTCGACTCGCGGTGTAATGATAGACGTCATAATCGGTCTGGTTCCAGCTATGGCGGCGGCGGTCTATTACTTCCGAAACTATGCAGCTATCCTAATTCCAACCTGTATTATTTCAGCAGTAGCAACCGAGCGGCTTTGCAATCTAATTCGCAAAAAGGAAAATTCACTCGGTGACTACAGCGCAGTCGTAACCGGTATAATACTTGCATTATCGCTGCCGCCGAGTGTGCCTGTATGGGCGGCGATAATCGGCAGCGTGTTTTCCATTGCAATAGGCAAAATGGTCTTTGGCGGACTCGGCGCCAATATATTCAATCCCGCTATGGCCGGCAGAGCTTTCCTTACAGTCTCTTTCGGAGCATTGATGACTACATGGACAATACCGGCCCCAATCGACGCTACAATGTCCAAAATTGCGCCGGAAAATACGATACACGCAAGGACACAGGCAACACCACTGGCATTTAGTAAAGAGGCCATAAAAGGCAAAAAAGGAATTGAAGTCGTTAATGAACAGTTGAAAGCGACATTCACAGGCGAGGTCGGCGGCTGCCTGGGCGAAACAAGCGCAATTGCACTATTAATCGGTGGACTATATCTGTTGATAAGACGAACAATAAATGTTCATATTTCGCTGGCGGTTTTGTTATCTGCTTTTGCCTTTGCAGGGATTTTTTACCTGAGCGATTCTGAAAAATATGCCCAGCCGGTGTTTCATTTAACCAGCGGTGGGCTCTTACTGTGCGCATTTTTTATTGCGACCGACCCTGTTAGCGCTCCTTTGACCCCTAAAGGGATGTGGATTTTCGGTATCGGTGTCGGGTCAATAACGATGCTTATAAGAATAATCGGAGAATACCCGGAAGGTGTGATGTATTCGGTTCTTTTAATGAACGCCGTGACGCCATTGATTGACAGATTCTGCAAGTGGGTCCCGGCGGGAGGTAAACCGAAGCATTAAAAGTGCCTAAAGTGAGCTAAAGTGCCTAAAGTTATAAGAATATTAATATTGCTAAACTTTAAGTAGTTTACACTTTAGACACTTCACACTTTTACTGCCTTGGTGGCAAAGAAGGTTTTGGAATGTTTAGGATAAAACATTTTATTCAGCAGAGCTGGCTTCTGATTGTTGTGTCGTTTTTCTTTGGTTTGCTGATAGCAGTAGCGAATGCGGCCTGGCAAGACAGGATAGAGCAAAACGAAGAAGATAAGTTCAATAACCTTGCCAAAGAGATGCTTACCGAAGCGGTGAGTTTTGAAGCGGCCATCGAAGAAGCTGAACTGCAATCTGCCAAGGGCAAAAAGATAAAGATGGATATCAAAAAAGCCATAGCGGCTGACGGCAGATGCGTTGGCTGGGCATTTAGCTGCGAGGGGTCCGGTTTCGCAGATAAGATAAAGCTT
Source organism: uncultured Pirellulales bacterium (assembly GCA_964568985.1). Classification (GTDB taxonomy): domain Bacteria; phylum Planctomycetota; class Phycisphaerae; order Sedimentisphaerales; family Anaerobacaceae; genus CAZBWE01. The sequence continues at coordinate 3,019 of CAZMSP010000083.1, read as the reverse complement.
GTGCTGACAATTAATGCCGGCTTTGAAAAGATTGCGGGCTTCGGGGTACTTTCGAGCAATGAGACGCCGGGATTCGGCGACCAGATAAAGAGTCCTTTTTATCGAAATCAGTTTTTCGGTGTACCGGCTGAGCAGCTTAAACTTTCCAAGACAGGCAATCCCAAAGTTATAGACTCTGAAATTGTGGCGATAAGCGGCGCTACGGTGAGTAGTGAAGCGGTAGTTGAAATAATAAATCATTATGTTGAGCAGGTCAAAAAGCAGTTGCAGAGCAGAGGTTTAGTCACGAATGACAAATAACGGCAAAGCACAGGCGGGTATTTATAAGCAGACACTCTTTCGAGGTCTTTGGCGTGAGAATCCGGTCTTTCGGCTACTGCTGGGAATGTGCCCTACACTTGCAGTTACGGTGGCGGTCAAGCCAGCCCTTACGATGGGACTTAGCGTAGTCTTTGTACTTGTCTGCAGCAATATTGTGGTCAGTATGATACGAAACCTGCTCAAGGCACATCTTCGGATATTGATGTTCACGGTAACAATCGCGACGTTTGTAACAATAGCAGATTTGTTTTTGAAGGCATTTGTGCCGGAGATGAGCGAACGGCTCGGGCCTTACGTACCATTGATTATTGTCAACTGCATTATCATTTGTCGCGCGGAGGCCTGCGCCAGTAAAAACAGCTTGGGCGTAAGCGTTATCGATGCGCTGGGGATGGGTGTCGGCTTTACGCTTACTTTGTGTGTATTAGCAGGTTTGCGAGAGATTCTTTCAACCGGCGCTGTTTTTGAAATACCGATTCTTAATTTACAATCGCAAGGCGGCTGGTTCGTACCCTGGGCAGCAATGAGTATGCCGGTAGGAGCTTTTATAACTCTGGGACTATTATTGGGACTGGTTAATGCAGTCACCAAAAGACAAGCTAAAGGATAAGATATATGGATACGGTTAATACTTTAATTGTTGGTTTTATATCAATTGTTCTAATCAATAATCTTGTCTTTACCAAATTTCTCGGTATCTGTCCGTATCTTGGAGTATCGGGCAGAATCGATATGGCGTTTGGGATGGGGATGGCGGTGACATTCGTTGTTACCCTGAGCGGGACTCTGACCTGGCTTATCGACAACCTGATACTTATGCCTCGGAACTTGGAAGTAACACGATATGTGTGTTTTATATTGGTTATCGCCGGGGCCGTACAGCTTGTAGAAATGTATGTTCGGAAGTTTTTCCCTTCGCTATACGAGAGCTTCGGGATATTTTTGCCGCTGATTACGACGAACTGTGCGATATTGGGATTGTGCCTGTTTATAAATCTGTGGGGAATCGATAACCTGCTCGAAGCGGTGGTTCTCAGCTTCGGAGCAGGGATCGGATTTACAATGGCTATTTGTATTATGGCTGGTATTCGTGAAAATCTAAAATTGGCAGATGTGCCGGAGTGCCTAAAAGGCGCACCGATTACCCTTATTACGGCTGGGCTGCTGGCACTGGCCTTTATGGGCTTTGCGGGGATGAATTAGATAAGAAGTGTAAAATGTAAAAATCAAAATGTAAAATTATAAAGCAAAAATCAAAAATAGAGATTGCTTCGGCAGCATTGCTGCCTCGCAATGACACTTTGCATTTTGATATGTGATTTTGATATTTAATGTTTGATATTTAATTTTTCATTACGGTGATTTTAGCAGATATATATCAATTGTGGAATAGTGCGTGGCCGGCAGGCCTGATAATGCTTGGGCTGGGTAGCGGCTTTGCAGTTGTGCTTTTGATAGCAAGCGAAAAACTGAAGGTCAAAGTTGACCCGAAGATAGAACAAATCCATGAGGCGCTGCCGAACCTTGACTGTGGTGCGTGTGGCTTTGCCGGCTGTGGTCAATATGCAAAGGCGATTCTGAAAAATACGGACCTGCTCGGCAGATGCACCCCCGGCGGTCATCAAACCACAAGTAAAATCGCTAAGATACTCAATCTGCAAATAAGTGAATCAGGCCCAATCAAAAGACCAATTATACACTGCAGGGCCCATACGGCTGATAAGACATTTTACGCAAAATATCGAGGCATACAAACCTGTCTTGCGGCAAATGCATTGGCTAACGTACAGGCGTGTAACTTCGGCTGTCTTGGCTTTGGTGACTGCGTAAGTGCTTGTAAGTTTGATGCCCTGCATATAGTTGAAGGTTTAGCGGTCATTGACTACGAGAAATGTACGGGTTGTGGTGCCTGCTCTAAGGCCTGTCCGCGGAATCTGATAGAGATGATACCATTCTCACAAGAGAATATGATGGTAGTGGCATGCAGAAGCAGAGAGGCCGGCAAGGTGACACGGACAATGTGCAAGGTCGGCTGTATCGGCTGCGGTATGTGTGCCAAACAAAGCGATATTTTCTCGGTGGATGATAATTTAGCCCACGTAGATTATGAAAAGTATCAACCAACAGAACATGCCCGCCACACAGATGGCGGGCAAGCGGAGACTGCAATGAATAAATGCCCGACAGGAGTGATAGTCTATTCCGGCAAGTCTGCACCGAAACCACGACCAGCAGGCGAGAAGGTGACTAAAGAATAAGAATAACCACCGGCAAAATTCAAATCTTGGCTGTCGCATTCCCCTGCGTCTCCCGCCACGGCTTCTTGTCGAAGACAAAAGTGGGGGGGCAGCGGGTCAGACAAGCATCGAATCCGCCAAAGGCGGACAAGATTCGAAATTCATCCTTCGTAGTCTTGTGCTTCGTAGAGTAGCAATTACGGAGAACGGACAATTTCGAAATCCAAAAATTAAGAACTTGTATCTGCGGCCGGGGTGTGTATAATTTGGAACTGCAGGAATGGGGATGGGTGTATGAGTATTGCCTTAGGGTGGGAAGTTTTAAAAATTGAATTTTATTAAGGACAAATGAACAATGGCTAAATCGTCCGGCAAACGCAAAAATAAACGCGGCGGTAAATCCTTATCGACCAGAGCAATACATGCCGGTGAGCCGCGGAGAAAATATGCTGATTCATTGA
>CAZMSP010000082.1:0-8928 GCA_964568985.1 uncultured Pirellulales bacterium | reverse complement strand
AGGTACAATCCACATCCGCATCCGCAAAACGGGCACGTGGTAAGAACAAAGCTGTTTTTCGCATCCTGCATATCGTATCTCAGATTGAGCTTTAGTCAGCTAAGCTCCCTCAACCAAGGCCGATACGTTTGTCGGTTTTCATTAAGCAACTCAGAATTGTTCGGAGAACAAACACTGAAAAATGTCTTTAACAAGTAATATATGGCTTGTCAAGTACCAGGATTGCCAAGTATGGGATGGAGATGTTGATACAATACCTGCTTCTAATCCCATTTTTTGTAACTTATGCACTTGACGTATATATAAGGGCTTGTTAGTATCAAGATCAGCCACGAAGTCACAAAGACACTAAAAAGTGTAAAGTGCCTAAAATTTGGAGTGCTTAAAGTTGTGGATTATTTCTAACTTTAGTTCACTTTAGGCACTTTCCGGGCTACGGCTGGGGGCTTCGCCCAGACGAGAGTTCACTTCTCTTTTCTTTGGGTCTTGGTGGCAAAAATTATAAGAAATGTTGGAAATGTACAGGGCAGGTAGCTCAGTTGGTAGAGCAACGGACTGAAAATCCGTGTGTCGGCGGTTCAAATCCGCCCCTGCCCATTTCATTTTCTCCCATTCCAACCGCTACTCTATACATTGCTTACACTTACGGGCTTTCGGTTCTAACGTGAGCAGTAACGGTGATTAGCGTTTGCTTCTTTTCGCCCATCTTACTGTAACCCAGCAGGGCCGTAGCCACATCTTCACCAGAGCTGTCGCCGCCGCCTATAACAAGTGTCTGGCCCGGACGTGCTGTTACCCTCGTTGAAAGCTCAGTCAGTTCGAGATTCCCCCCATCGCTTAAGAAATTAGAGAAGACGGGCGTCAGCTCCATATCAATCAGGCCCGATGGTAATTTGCGGGCAGTAACTTCCAGAGACCTGCCGGCTTGTCGGAATTCGTACCCAACGCCGGTGTACCATCGGCCAAGATAATAAAATCGTGGCACAGCAATTTCTTTGCCGATGTTTATATAGCCGCTTGCACCATCGGCAAGCACCAGGAAAAGCTCCGTTTCTTCGGACGACTTCAGTTGTCGCTTTGTGATGTCAAGCCGGGCGCCAAAGTTCTCGCCGGCCAATCCAATCTGCAAACCGGACCGCTTGTAGACCTCTGGTCGCTTAGTAACAGCGACATTCTTATCCACATACCGCCAGAGAGAATCGACAGCAGAACGGTCGGCCGCACTTGTCGTCAGCAAATTCACGACCACCTTGATATTGTCGCCTATAGAAGCGGCCTTTTCCGATTCGGCCTTCAGCCGCTCTATTTCGCGGGAGGTTTTATCATAAGGGCTTTCTGACTTCTGCGGACTGTCGCACCCCGCAACAAGAAAACAAACACACAGAATTAAGGTCGATGATTTGGTCATAACATTATTATAACCAGCAGGAATATGCCCGAGCAAGCATAATCTGCCAGTTGCTGTCCGGATATTTTCCCCTTCCCAAACACCTCACCTGCATCGAGCTATTTTTCTAACGGGATAAATATGGCTTGACGACTCGCACGACAGATAATACATTTATTTTTTGTTTTATTGTTTTTTTCGGAATTAAGAAGGTGAAAGAAGCTATCGCAAAAGCTGGTGCTCTAATTGAGGCGATGCAATATTTCCGCCGCTTTCGAGGCCGAATCGTGGTCGTCAAGCTCGGCGGCAGTATCCTCGACGATACCTGTCTGCAAAAGAAGCTCTTAACCGACATTGCCTTTATGTCAACGGTGGGTATACTGCCTATTATCGTGCATGGCGGCGGAAAGGCCATCACAAAGGCAATGAACGAAGCGGGGCTTGAGCCGGTCTGGATACAGGGCCGACGATATACCGATGAGAGAACCCTGACCATAGCAGAACATACGCTCGTGCATAAAATCAATACTCCCATCTGTGAGACCCTCGGTGAACTGGGCTGTAAGCCGATGGGAATGCACTCGCTCAGTAGTTGTGTGTTGTTTGCGGAAACCCTGAGACTGGCAGGTGAAAACGGCAGAAAAATCGACCTCGGCCTGGTCGGCAAAATAACTAATGTAAATGCCGATTTATTAAAGACCCTCTGTGCCGACGGGACGATACCGGTTATTGCATCGATAGCCAGAGATAAAGCGGGTGGCAGGCTGAACGTCAACGCTGATAGCGCAGCAGGCAAAGTTGCTGCTGAAGTAACCGCTGAAAAGCTTGTTGTTGTAAGCGACACCCACGGGATATTGGCTGACATCGATGACCCCAAAAGTACAATCTCAAGTCTTGATGAGGCACAGATTAAAGAGATGATTGATTCCGGCGTTATAACCGATGCGATGTTCCCGAAGGTTGAGGCGTGTCTTACGGCGCTGGATGGTGGGGTCAAAAAGACACATATTATCGATGGCCGAATACCACATTCTTTACTATTAGAAATCTATACCGATAAAGGAATAGGAACGCAGATAGTTAGAAATTGATACTATAACGCCCCGCACCAATTTGGTGCAGGGCTCGCAATGACTGAGTGTGAGATACGAATTATGAATACTAAGGAGACAATCGAATTGTTTGATAAATATGTTATTGGCAATTATAGCCGGCTGCCGCGGGTAATCGTTAAGGGCCAGGGCTGCTATCTATATGACGCCGACGGCAATGAGATACTGGATATGTTTCCAGGCTGGGCCGTCAGTGCGCTCGGCCACTGCCATCCGAAGGTCGTCGAGGCGATACGAAAGCAGGCGGGAGAGCTTCTGCATATTGATAATACCTTCTACTCCGAGCCGCAGGGCAAACTCGCAAAACTGTTAAGCGAACGGGCCTTCGGAGGCAAGTGCTTTTTCTGCAATAGCGGCGCAGAGGCCAACGAAGCGGCGCTGAAACTGGCACGTCTGCATACATCGGGAGGCAAATACAAGTTTATTACGGCCAAGGGCGGTTTCCACGGCCGCACTTTCGCAACACTGACTGCAACAGCCCAGTCGAAACATCACGAGGGATTATTGCCACTATTGCCGGGATTCAGCTATGTGCCGTTTAACGATGCCAAGGCACTGGAAGCGACTTTTAGTGATGAGGTCGCGGCGGTGATGGTCGAGCCGATTCAGGGTGAGGGCGGAATCAATCTGGCCACGAAAGAATACTTGCAGGCGATACGCCGGCTCTGCGATGAGAATGGAGCGCTTGTGATTTTCGACGAAGTTCAAACGGGTATCGGCAGGACCGGCAAATGGTTTGGCTACCAGCATTTCGACGTTGAGCCGGATATTATGACGATGGCAAAGGCGCTCGGCGGCGGCGTTGCGATAGGGGCTATGATGGCCAAAGAAGAAGTGGCAGCTTCACTTGTCCCGGGCAAACACGCCTCGACGTTTGGGGGAAATGCGCTGGTGTGCGCTGCCGGTATTGCGGTTATTGAAGCGATAGAAGAAGAGAATCTGCTGGAAAACGCAGAGCACCTCGGCCAATACACTATGGATAAGCTCCAGCAGTTAAAACAAAAACATCACATTATAGACAGCGTCCGTGGTGTCGGCTTGATGATAGGTGTCCAATTGAATATTTCAGGCAAAGAAATAGTTGACAAATGCCTCGAGAAAGGCCTGCGCATAAACTGCACACAAGACACCGTACTGCGATTTATGCCGCCGATGATTGTAAATAAAAGCCAGCTCGACCAGGCCATCGATATCCTCGATACAGTTTTGACTGAAAGGGAATAGCCACGAAGACACAAAGGCACAAATATTTTTATGTGTCATTCCTGCGAAAGCAGGAATCTATATTCTTTTTTTATTTTTCTCTGTGACCTCTGTGTTCTCTGTGGCTAAAAGTAAAAAAATGAAAGATTTTCTTTCCATATATGATTGTTCCACAGAGCAGCTTAAAGAGCTGCTGCGTATAAGTACCGGACTTAAGAACTTATATGGCGCAGCCGGCAATGATTTATGCCTTTCGGGTAAGGTCCTGGCAATGCTGTTCGAGAAGCCGAGTCTGCGAACACGAATCAGCTTCCACGTTGCTATGACAGACCTCGGCGGAAGTGCAATCTACGTTAAGCCCGAAGATATCGGCGGCATCGGCAAGCGTGAGCCCATCAAGGATATGGCAAGGGTGCTGAGCCGATATGTTGACGGCATAATGGCGCGGACATTCGAGCACGAAACTGTCACCGAGTTAGCAAAATTTGCAACTGTGCCGGTAATAAACGCCCTTACAGATTGGTTACATCCCTGCCAGGCGATGGCTGATGCCCTGACCATTAAAGAGCATTGCGGCCGACCGGAAGGCATAAAGCTCGCCTATATTGGCGACGGCAATAACGTTGCTCGTTCGCTGGCATTTGCTTGTAGCAAGCTGGGTATGAAAATGGTTATTGCGACGCCGGCTGGTTACGAACTTGATGCCGAATCAATCAAAAAGGCCAATCAGATATCAGCTGATAGTGTCCGCCAGACCAGCGACCCCAAAGCCGCCGTCAATGGCGCTGATATTATTTATACCGACACCTGGGTCAGTATGGGCCAGGAAGAGGAAAAGAAAAAACGTATTAAAGATTTTGAAGGTTTTCAGGTAAATGCCGAGTTGGTCAAGTCTGCGCCCAATGCTAAGATTATGCACTGTCTGCCTGCTCACCGCGGGTCTGAAATCACTGACGAGGTTGCCGAGTCAGCCAATTCGATTATTTTCGACCAGTCCGAAAACCGCCTCCACTTCCAACGGGCGCTTTTGAAAAAACTTTTGAGCTAAATCTATGACAAAGCATAGAGTCATAATCGGTGATTCGAGAAAAATGACTGAACTGGCCGATAAGTCTGTTCAGCTCGTTATTACATCTCCGCCTTACTGGCAGCTAAAGGATTACGGCAACGGCGGCCAGATAGGTTTTGACGATACTTACGAGGATTATATAAATAACCTGAACCTTGTATGGAATGAATGCTATAGAGCCCTCGAAAACGGCTGCCGGTTATGTATAAATATTGGAGACCAGTTTGCTCGCTCAGTTTACTACGGAAGATACAAAGTTATCCCTATAAGAACTGAAATAATCAAGTTCTGCGAAACTATCGGTTTTGATTATATGGGAGCGGTAATCTGGCAAAAGGTTACGACCTGCAATACCACCGGCGGCGCAACGATAATGGGTTCCTTTCCATATCCGCGAAATGGCATTGTCAAGATTGATTATGAATTCATTTTGATTTTCAAAAAACCCGGTAATCCTCCAAGAGTCAGCAAAGAAATCAAAGAAAAATCAAAGCTGACAATAAACGAGTGGAATCAACTGTTTACCGGCCATTGGAACATCCCGGGAGAAAAACAAGATAAGCATTTAGCAGTGTTCCCTGAAGAGATACCTCGCCGCCTAATGAAAATGTTTAGTTTTGTTAATGATACTATACTTGACCCGTTCTTAGGCAGTGGAACAACTACACTAACAGCAAAGAATCTTGAAAGAAATTCGATAGGATACGAGATAAATCCTGATTATGTATCTGTCATAAAAGAAAAACTCGCTTTGAAAGACAAAGGTTTCTTTGGCAAGTTTAATTTTGGACTCGCACAGAACAGGGAAGATGACATCAACTGGAAGGAGGAAATAAAAAAACTCCCCTATATTTTCAAAGACCCTGTAAAATTCGACAAAAAAATCGACCCGAGAAAACTGCACTTTGGCTCTAAAATCAATGGCAACAGCAAAAAAAGACAAAACTATCATTGTGTAAAAAAGGTTACCTCTCCTACTGAACTTGAACTTGATAACGGCCTGAAAATACGTCTGCTCGGAATAAAGGAAAAAACTAAAAAGAAGGCTCAGGCCATTGAATTTTTGCAGACAAAAACAAAGGGGCAGAAAGTGTTTATGAAATTCGGACAGGTTAAACACGACAACCAAAATAACCTGTTATGTTATTTGTATCTCCAGAACAAAACTTTCATCAATGCTCATCTGGTTAAAGAAGGGTTAGTATCAATTGATACTGAAATGGATTTCGAATATAAAGAGAGATTTACGAACATGGCAGGAATAGAGGAGGCATATCAGAGATGAAAGTCTCAAAAAATTTTGGTAAAAAAGAAAAGGTATTAAATTATGCCTGCCAAACCTACCAATTATCACGGCCTAACAAAGTTGGGGCTGTAATGTCCCTGATTAGGGAATGTCAGCCAAAATCTATAGAAGAATGGGAAAAATGGTATTTGGGAAATGCCTATACTGACAGCAAAAACCCTGCCAAAGTTACAAAAGACGTTCTCAAAGAGCTTGGTGAGAGGTTATATGTAAAAATTAAAGAGATAGTTATCCCCGAATGGCAGGAGGCATTTAATCAATTGACGCTGCAGGATTGTATTGACTATATCTATAACCTGACCATCAACAGGACATATGATGGATTCAACAGGGAAAAATCTGTTGTAACCTATAATCTCGCAAAAGAATTTCCAGATGTTAAATTTGTTGAATCTGACCCAGAGCTTGACCATGCCGGTGATATTGACTATTTGGGTTGGGTGGGTGATAAGGCATTCGGGATACAGATAAAACCTGTAACTGCCAAAGCAAACTTCGGCAACTATTCTCCTTCCGAGAGGATGAAAGCAAGCTTCAGAGAGTTTGAACGAAAATACGGGGGAAAAGTGTTTATTATTTTCAGCGTTGATGATGAGATTGCGAACAAGGAAGTCCTGAAAGAAATTGAGGCCGAGATTGAAAGACTCAAGAAGATGCAACTAGGAGAAAAAAATTGAAAGGCCGACGCAGGATACTTGTAGCGAGCACAAATCCGGGGAAGTTGGCAGAGATAAGGCAAATGCTGGGAGGGGATGTCGAATGGCTTGGCCTGTCCGATTTCCCAAATATCCCCGAGATTGAAGAAGACGGCCTAACCTTTACGGAGAACGCCCGCACCAAAGCCCTCGGCTACGCCGGGCAAACCGGCCTATGGACAATCGCCGATGACTCAGGCCTGGTAGTTGACGCACTCGGCGGCCTGCCCGGCGTTAAATCTGCGCGATTCTCCGGCACGAAGGACAAAAACAGCGCATTTATGACTCATGCCTCGGCCCGCGTGGCCCGTTTTTACGAGCGACGAGCGACAAGCGACGAGCGACGAACTACCGACCACAAGAATATGGCCAAGGTCTTACGGCTTCTTGAATCTGTACCGAAGGAAAAAAGAACGGCCAGATTTGTCTGCTGTTTATGTTTGGCAAACCCCGAAAAAATCCTTATCGAGACCGAAGGAACGCTCGAAGGCCTTATTGCTGACAAAGAAATCGGGGAAAACGGCTTCGGCTATGACCCGATTTTCTTTGTGCCGAGTTTGAATAAGACCGTTGCTCAGTTGCCTCGCGAGGAAAAAAACGCGATTTCTCATCGTGGCAATGCCATCCGAGAACTAAAACATCTCCTTAGGCAATTATTAGATACAATGCCTGCATGAAAGCTTCCTTGGTCTTGCAAGAAAAATCTTTACGATTCTGTTTGCGCTCATATAGGCCGGTTTTAGTTTATCAGCAAACACCTTGAATTGCTATTCAGGAAAAATCACGTTTATGGCCTACAGTTAACTTGTTCTAAAGGTGTAATTTTGGTAAAAAGAATACCTCGTAAAATCGGTAATTAGTTATATTATGAATAAATACAGAGCTTTCACGCTAATAGAGCTTTTGGTGGTAATTGCCGTTATTGCGATATTAATGGCGATATTAATGCCGGCATTGAAAGCAGCCAGAGAGCAAGGCAAACGTGCTGTTTGTCTGCATAATCTGAAACAGCTGACACTGGCATGGATTTTGTACGCAGATGACAACAGTGGAAAGCTCGTAAACAGTGATGTAAGTTACGAAGGCAAGCCACCCGTGACTACTTGGTGGGTGCACTGGCCCACTAACGACATAGATAGTACTATGTGGGAATGGCACATAGCCATCGAAGAAGGACAGCTGTATCCATATTGCAAAATCGTAAAACTTTACAGGTGCCCAAATGCGCCGAGGAAATACGGCCTGACGTACACCATAGCCGATTCGATGAATGGTTTCTGCGGCTGGGATCTCCATACTCCAGACCTAAAAATTACAAATAGAAATCAGATTCTCAGACCGATTGAGAGGATGGTCTTTCTTGATGAATGCCCGCCGAGTAAAGGAACTTGGGGTGTTTTGTATTCAAAGGAAGCGTGGTTTGACCCTCCGCCGAAGCTACACAGCAAAGGGACAACCTTCTCTTTCGCAGATGGACACAGTGAATACTGGAAGTGGCACGACAAGCGTACTTCAGAGACTACCTGGGATGACCACAAAATTCCCCAGCCGGGCAATGTAGATTTGCATAAGGTGCAGAAATCCGTCTGGGGGAAGCTGGGCTACGAACCTAGCCCCGTTCCTTAAAGAAATCGTTGAAAACAGTATTTTTTTAGAGCACTGGTACTTGTCCATTTCGCCGTATGACGTTGGCTATGCCATGCCATAGGCAGGCCAAGTCCACTAAATTTTATTGTGAAAAACGCCGATTAGTGGAGAAATGAGTTCAAATAAGAAATCTCTGGTAATAGTCGAATCGCCGGCCAAGGCCAAAACGATTAACAAGTACCTCGGCTCCGATTTCGTCGTCCAGTCTTCCATGGGCCACATCCGCGACTTGCCCTCGAAGGGTCTAAACGTCGATATAGAAAACAATTTCGAGCCCACCTACGACATAATGCCCGGCAAAAAACGCACCGTAACTTCCCTAAAAGCCGCCGCCAAAAAATGCGACAAACTATTCCTCGCAACCGACCTCGACAGGGAAGGCGAGGCGATTGCGTGGCATCTTGCGCAGCTTCTCGGCGTGCCGGAGGAAAAGACCTATCGTGTGATTTTCAATGCTATAACCAAATCAGCCATAAAGGACGCCTTCGCCGAGCCGGGCAGAATCGATA
>CAZMSP010000081.1:0-9060 GCA_964568985.1 uncultured Pirellulales bacterium | reverse complement strand
CAATAATACCGGCTAATTCCGAACCGACCTTAAATCCAATGGCAATATAAATAATGGGGATAATGCCGGCGCTAAAGAGCGTATTCGCTGTTCCTTTAGGCAAAAAGTTTAAGAGGAAATAGCCGCCAAAAGCCAAACCAAGCAGGCCTATTATTACAAACACCAGACCTCCTAAAGACTCTGCAAGATTAAATGCGACCCGGCTAATTCTTCTTTCCCGGCAGCCCAGATAAATTAAAAGAAAGCCGGACGCAATAATCGCTCCTCCCTGAAAACCTCCTCCGGGGGTAAGGTGGCCGTGAATGAAGATATAGGTGCCAAAAACGAGAATAAGAGGGAACAAAATCCTGCATCCGGTATAGAGCACTAGGCTGGCTGGTTCTGTTTTTCTCATTTTTTCCCTTCCGCTGGCTGCTAACACCGCGCCTAAACCGATTGCAGCAATGAATAAAACCGTAACCTCACCTAACGTATCAAAACCACGGTAATTTACCACAACTGAGGTGACTATATTGGTAGCTCCTGTTTCTTTTACACCCTCGTTAATATAATGCTTACCTACTTTCGATTTTGGCACGCCGAAAGGAATCTTTGCCAGCGACAGGCTAATTCCCAAGGCCACTATTACTAATAAAAGGATGGTGACTGTCCTTCTCATTCTTCGTACCTTTTCGTTCTTCTTATAGCAATAATAAAGATGGCTGTAGTTAATGCTGCGCCAATTGCAGCTTCAGCCATTGCCACATCTGGTGCCTGCAGAAAATAGAAAAGTATCGCAGCGGCCAGACTTACCAATGCTGCAGCGATTACCGCACTAATTAAATCTCTAAAAATAGAGGCCGCGACTGCCCCAACAAGCATTAAAAGTATTAAAAAGAAAACAAATATCATTGCATCTCCTCGTCTTGCTCCGACTCATCGTGAAGGGGTTTACACTGCTCAAAATCCTTAGTTTTATCTACAACAGTTCTATCACACAGAGGGACACCGCTCTTACAGGATGCTCTACCCAAGGCGTGGTTAGAGATAGGATTGGTGATAAGGATAAACAGGGCGATTACTAATGTCTTCGGCAACCAATCGGGCTGGGTTATCCCAACGCCAATGATGGTCAAAAAAGCTCCCAGGGTTGTGCACTTTGTTCCTGCCTGAAGACGGTTGTAGACATCCGGCAGCCTGAGTAAACCCAGACTTCCTAAAAAGAGAAATATTATCCCGATTGCCGTAATGATAATCCCTATGACCTGCATTTAAATTCCCTTTTCCAAGAATCTTGCAATAGCCACTGAACCGATGAAGGTTAGAACCGCATAAACCAAAGCGACATCCAAATAAACATATCTTTCAAAAATATAACCTAAAAGAACAAGCAAAGCGGTGGTAATCGTAGCTATGGTATCCACCGCTACCGCTCGGTCCGGGGCAGTGGGGCCCTTGAGCATACGTAAAAGGCACAATGAAATCGCCAGCCCTATAATCGCAAGAAAGATAGTTTCACTCATATAAAATACTCACATCTATTATCTTATTTGTATATACAAATAAGGCGATAGATATACCCAAAAAATTATTTCCTCTGAATTATTTCCACAATTTTTCTTACTCGCGCATCAATTACTCTGTAGCATATCCTGGTTCCTTCTCTTCTGCCTTTAATGATACCTGCATTTTTCAATATCCCAAGATGTTGGGAAATCGTAGATTGAGGCAATCCTAATACCTTCTGGATCTGGGCAACATTACATTCGTCTTTGAGAAGGCCGGTCACAATCTTTAATCTTGCTGGGTGAGCAAGGGCCTTCAATGTTTCACCGACTTTTTCGTAGTTTACTGGCACTGCTGAACCTTAACCTTTTCTTTCTTGGTTGCTCATGAAAATTCCGACTTGGTTTACGTGAATATCACCCTTAAATATTTCTCAAATCTCTGGCCTATAAGACTTGTTGCCTCATCAATATCTTCGGTTTTCACATTTATCCAGTGGATAAGGAGCTTATCACCGATAACATCTAATGTAAACGTTCCCGGGGTTAAGGTAATCGAATTGGCTAAAACCAGCTTTGCAACATCAGATTTAAGGGAAGTCTTTATAACCACAATACCTGGTTTTATAGGCATTTTGGGGTGGATGACCCGATAGGCAACATCAAAATTCGCCTTTATTATCTCCCAGAAAAGCACAAATATATATATTAGGGAGAATAAAATTCTCTTTATACTTAGCGGCGGGAAATCTAACTTAGAGTAAATACCAGCTCCAAAGAGCGAAATAATCAGGCAAACCACACCTCCACAAACCAACTCCGGCCAGTCTAATTTCGAGCTCAAAGCCATCCATAAAACAAAAGTGACCACCAAAAGCCAAACAAATCCTTTTACCTTTTCTCCCGCTGAACGGGCTGTTTGTGACATTTACACGTCCTTATCTTATAATATGAACAAACTTGTTCTTCACAAATATCTGTAAATTTTTCATGTATTGCCGATTTTGTCAATAGAATTTATACGATACTAAGTAAGAAGACAAGCAAATTTTCTCGGTATCAATCTTTGTTCTTGCCAACTAACTTGTCCAGAAGTGCAGCATATTCGGTTTCAGGTTGCAGCCCAACCAGACGTCCCACCTCTTTGCCGTTCTGAATAATTAGCACTGTTGGAATTGCCATAACTCTGTACTGTCGGGCTACTGACGGTACCCTATCCACATCTACCTTGCACACGGTGACCTTGCCGGCGTACTTATCGGCAAGTGACGATATGGTTGGAGCCAGAACCCTGCAGGGAGGACAGCGGTCAGAGAATAGGTCCACAAGGCAAATCCCATTTGTATCAAGCACCCGAGCTTTGAAAGCAGGCTCACTATTGATGTGGACAATGTTGGAACTTTCCGTTCTCTCTCTCGGTTTCGGTGAAAACACCGAGGCCAGTAAAGCCCCCATTACCGCGCCGTATATCGCCCCACGGTAAGGATTTGCCGTCAGCGGGCAACTGCCGGAGGAACACTTGCCGAAATAACCGAGAAGAGCACCGATTGACCCTCCAATTAACACTCCCAATAAAATCCTGGCAATCATAACTTATCCTTTCCAGTAACCTATCTTTTGCCTGTCCTTGCTGAGTGAATCCTGCTCAACTGTACCGCCGAGCTTATTTGATACCATAATATCTAAATCTGCTCGATGACGCAAATCCCTTCCGGCAGGATTTCTTGTCCAAGTCAATTTGGCACAATGGTTGCGAAATTTATTTTTTTATGATACAAGTAATTTATGGCAAGTGGAACGCAATCCAAAGAACAAAATGTTATTCTGGACTCGATAAGTGAAGGCGTCTTCACTGTTGACCTGGATTGGCGGATAACCTCTTTTAATCGGGCGGCAGAGGAGATTACCGGGAAAAAGGGCTTTCCAAGGAAAAACGTAAGGTGTTTTGTGAAAGTAAGTTACAACAACGCGCCCGGCAGGGCTCGAACCTGCAACCTTCGGATTCGAAGTCCGGCACTCTATCCAATTGAGCTACGGGCGCAAATCCTCTTAACTTGTTACAATGTAACAACTTGCCAGAAGCATTGTCAAACTTTTTAATTGCATAGAGAGCAAATTTCACTCAAAAGTGTCATTTTGGTATCGGCCGCCTTGAATCTTTACCAAAATACTACTCAACACCCGCGTGCGGACGCCAAGTCTTCTGACCGCACGGACAAGCAGTATTTCCTTGTTGTTCAATGTCGGCATGTCCTGCAAGCTGTTGCACTACTTGCATCGGCAATTTCTTGGCCCAGTTTGTAATAGCAGAACAACGAAGATCATGCAGCGTGCACTTAGCTACACCTGCAACAGGCGAATATCACGGAAGCTCTTCATCAGATTGTTGATGATTTCCGACTGCGGATTCTACCTGCCTATAACTTGGCGGTGCTTGATCCTTACTAAATGAGCGTGCGAAATGAAAATATAGGGATGACCTTCTTTTGCTTCAGCCTGCAAGTCTACTGACGACATACACTTACCCATCCCCAATTCCATGTCCAAACTGCTCCCCAATTGAGTACCTTATACCGTCTCATAAGTTACCTCCGAAACAAGGTATTTGCCCAATTTGTCAAATTGTTCTCTATATTTGTTATGAAAAGGCAGTAATCTTTGATATGTCCTTACCTTGCTTGTATCTTTTATTTCTCTAACATGGATGCTTTTAGGAAGTCTTTTTTTAATCTTGTGGAAGGCACCAATAAATAAAATCCCTTTTTCATCAGGTTCAAGTGTTTCGTCTATCCTTTTGGCAATGAACGCATCTCTTTTATTTAAGAGCACAGATTTGACTGCCTTATACCGTATAAATGCAATTATTTTTCGCATGATAGATTTGGCCTGTGTTATGGCAAGTAATCTATCATACTCCTGCTTAACGAACTTAAAGTCTTCCGTCTTAACTAAAACAGCCCCTCTTTCAAGAAGCCTTGATACCAGCTGGTAATTTCTGCTTCCGGCTTTAGCGGTATCTTCGACTATTTTCCTGCCGACTTCGTCTTCGCCGACCATTCCATCCTGGTATATTTTTAGTCCATTGACATCTATAGAGTCAAAGCAGTTTGATATAACATTCCAAAAACCTTCGATTGTCCTTCTATGCTTTTCCCAAAACTCCTGCCCTAAACTAGCAATTCCTTTCTTATCTACATGTTCGGCTATAGAGCCAAGGTCGGCACCGGTATGTATAATAGGTACATAAATCAGTGTTCTCATAAGGATTCCACTTACGTTGCTGCTGTCTCGGTCCGCTCCAATCTTTTCTTAATCTCCTCATTGCGTTCCAATCTCCTTTTCAGGTCCCTGTTCTCCTGCTCAATGTCTGCTTTTTTTGCTTTTGTCGAAAGACACGAGTCCTGCTGCCACCAATTTATGCCCATTTCCATAGCTTTATCCACGGAGGCAACCAGAAGTCTTATTTTAATATTGAGAAGATCGATATCAGCAATCTGAATTCTGATATCACCTGCGATGACAATTCCTTTATCCAATACCCTCTCAAGGATATCAGCAAGATTGGTTGCCTCAGTGGCATGCATCATTTTTTGTTCAGCCATTGGCTTGCTCCCTTATAATCATGCTAATTTTTTAGCCTTTATAACTAAATCTGCTGTCTTTTTACGCACATTTGCAATAAAACGGCAGTTGCTGCAATCTGTACTTTCTTGGTTATAATCCGGGCAGGAGAGAAGGACATTTACTTCCTGTTGAAGTTCTTTCGCAAAATCAGCTTTTTCTAATACTCCTTTGGCATCATTGATTTTAGCTGTAATATCCTCAATCACCGGTTCCTGCTTTTGAAACGTTGGACAATTTATTTTGGCACTTTCTTTAGACATCGTTTCTCCTACATCAGATCTCCTAAAGGCCCAAGATTCAGGTTCAGTTCTTCATCCTTAAGCCCAAATATCCCTTTCAATTCGTCCATTTTGTTTTCCAATTTCATCAGGGTCTCACCCACCTTCTCTATTTCCTCATCAGAAAGAGAGCCCGCTTCTACTCTTCTCATAGCCTGCTTTTCCAACAGCTTTCTTATCAGCTCTATAAGTGTGAGCACCAGCTTAGCCAACCCTTTTTCTACCGTCTTGGGGTTGGCGTCGATTTTTTTAGGCAGGCAATCCTGTGCCTTTTCTATCTCTTCGATGAACTCTTCAGGAAAATCTGTCTCGACCACACTGTTTAATGTCATATCTTATCAGCTCCTACCAAATCCCTCTGTCGGATTACTTTATCAAATAAATCTTCTTTCTTAGAATCTTTAAGCAAGTCGTTTTTCTTCTGTAAAATGACGAAGTTGTAGGCAGGCCAAGGGCCGCTGAATAGAAATTTGAATCCTGCATGAATGGTTTTAATGTGTTCAAAAGCCTCCCTGAAAGCGCTCTGATTGTTTTTTTCAACAAGGTAAACCGCATCCAGAAGCATATCCTCGGTCTTTAGTTTTTTAAGTTTCTTTTCTGCGGCAAACTTACTGAAAAACATGTCCATAACGTTAATATATTTATTTGCCTTCTTTTGAAACTCTTCGTTTATCACATACTTCTCAAACTTTTTTCTTATAAATCTTTTATTCGACGAATCACCTGATACAAGCACTTTTTTGTTGCTTTTCTTACAGGTGTTGATTATCTGCTCTTTTATTTTATCTGATGGCCATATGACCTTTATGCCAAACTCAACCTTATTGCGGAGTCTGTCCAGGTTATCTTTAAAATCTTTATAATAGCTCTGCACCAGAGAAAGAACATCATCTCTGCTATCAAAAACGGTATGGAACCTAAATGGCAAAACGATAAAACGCTCCATTACCCTTTCTATGACCTGCTCATGCGCTAAAACATTGTCTTTGGTCTCCATCCGCACCAAACCGGTGAAATCACTGACAACCACGCCTATATCACAATAAGGGATATTGTAAACACAGGACCCTTCCAACCCATAAATGGGCTCATTTACATGGTTACTGGAATCTATTATGCCGTATAGATATAGTTTCATTTTTTATCTTGCCTGCTGCATTGTGCCGGTGATTGGCGTACCTCTTAACTGCTCCATGGTTTCCACCGAGCTGAGCAAAACCCTCAATCCTAAATATATAAGGTCAACATCAGCTACAGAAATAACTGCATCGCCGGATATAACTACCCCTTTTTCCAGAACCCTGTCCAGAATTTCTAACAAAGTTACGTCCTTTGACTGCGTTACAACGTTATACATTTTGCACCTTTTGTTTTGAAAGACCACAGAAATTATACGGCGGCCAAGGACCGGTACAATCTATGAAAAACCCTTTGTTTTCATAATGAACCTTCAAGGCATCGACCATATTGATGAAATCACCCACTTCGTCTTTGTCGACTAAAAATGCCGAATTTAAAATCATCTCACTGTCTCTCTCGGTCACTTCTTTAGGAAGCAGCTTATTTATTCGTGCCTCGAAACTTAATCCTTTCAGCGAGTCGAAGGTTTCCTGGCCGGATTCGTTGATTTTTCTGTTAACTACCTGTGACAACAATTTAGCTTTCTTCTTTTTAAGAAAAAAGGCCTTGCCTGCCGGAGAAGAATTGATTTCGTTCTCAATTTTCAAAATCTCCGGCTCATCGTTGATAACATTCCCCTTTAATTTCTCCGTATCACAATAAATCTTTATTCCCCATTCTTCTTTGTTGTCCAATTTTCTCAAGATTACCTTAAATTCCTCCCCGTATTCTTCAAGCATTGCCCTCAGGCTAATATCTGTATTAAACAAGGTTCCAAACTTGAAGGGGATTACGCATGTATTTGTCATAATCTGTTCTATTATTCTCTCGTGCAATGTAGCGTTGGTCTTGACCCACTCTAAATCAGCCATATTCTTTTTCAGACCCTCTTCGCCAAATTCGTTTCCTTCAACTTTAGCGGCTACAGCATAGAGACTGTTATGGCAAACAGAATAGAGGTCATTCTGCGAGTCTTCTATCTGCTTTATTTTTGGTTCGCTGTCTGTAACGCAATACAAGTAGACAAGCCGTCCG
Source organism: uncultured Pirellulales bacterium (assembly GCA_964568985.1). Taxonomy (GTDB): domain Bacteria; phylum Planctomycetota; class Phycisphaerae; order Sedimentisphaerales; family Anaerobacaceae; genus CAZBWE01. The sequence goes on along the minus strand of CAZMSP010000081.1, from coordinate 1,520 downwards.
TTTTTTACCATCACTATACACCTGATAAATTAGCTGGTTGCCAGCGTATGACCTTGACGTTCGTAAGATTCAACATCCAAGTTATCGTTTAACCTGATTTCATAGATGTTCCTATCCTGTACCCTCGTAGGCAGCCCAAGAGACCTCAAAAAAGAATTCTCTTCATAGACTTCCGCCTCAATGTGCCACTGGTTGTCAATCTTTGTTGCACCAATAACCTTTACGTTCTTTACGTCAAGGGCCTTTTGTAGGAACTCTACAACGGTATCTTTAGCTTCTTCTATACTGGTCATTTTTTACATCTCCTTTTCTTCTGCATTTGTAATGGCATCCAACCGGTCCAAAAGTTCTTTTTCCTTTTTGTTGTATTCCTGCCGGCTTATTTCATCCAGTTCAAACTGCAATTGCAATCGCATAAGCTCTTCCTTGATGCGCCCTTTATCAGACAGCTCTTTTTGAGCCATATCGCCGAGTTTTTGGCCCATCCATATTACTCCCTTCAATGGTGCAAGCAGTATGCTATCGATTAAAAACATCTTCAGTAATCCTCGGTATTAATGCTGATATTTACAAAGTTAAATGGAGGCAGCGGCCCTACATATTTGAATGTTACTTTTTCATTATATTTTTCATCGATCAATTGAACCTGCTGATCAAAATCAGTTTCTTTGTATTTCTCTACGAAAAAGGCTGCATTGACAATCATAAGTTCACCATAAGTATCATTTGTTTTGACCTCAACAGCCAAAGGTCCCAAGGTGCTTAGAATATCGGCCTTAATAGTTTCTCTTTCGGCTTGCAGAGCATCCTCCACCATTTCCCCTATCTTCATACGTTGAAAATGAGACTTTTCAGGGGTGAGTGTTGCAATTTTTCCCTTTAATACCTTTATATCTTCATACTTTTCCAGGATGTTCTTATAAATAATCCCTTCTTTAAGTATTGCCTTAAGACTAAGCTCGGTTTTGTCGGCAATACTGTCTAACAAATCTTTAAATCTATCATGTTCTTTTTCCAGTATTCTCTTTACTTTTTCTTCATCCTCTGCAACCGTGGCAAATCTCACCGGCAGGGCTGTATATTCGGCCATTACCGTCTCAATAGCTGTCTCGTGCGCAAGAGAATTATCTCGCGAAACCCGGTATTTCCCGAGGGGAGCGTCACTGACCAACGCAGCTATACCATTATGACAAATTGTATGTAGTTGGTCCCCTCGTCCCCCAATACCCAACGGGCCAAAAGACTGCTGCCTATCTGAGTCTATGATACAATATATATACTTGCCTTCTTTGGTAGCTATATCCATCTCTATTTTTCCCATTCTTCCGGATAAATGACGATATTCACAAAGTTGAATGCGGGCAGCGGCCCAGTGTACATAAACTTTACTCTATCTTTGTATTCATCACTCAAATCATCCATGATATTGTCAAATTCTTTTTCCCTGCCTTTGCTTACTAAAAAAGCGGCGTTTATAAACATCTCATCGCCGATGGTTTTATTAAGTTTATGGTCAAAAG
>CAZMSP010000080.1:0-9220 GCA_964568985.1 uncultured Pirellulales bacterium | reverse complement strand
CCCCGTCGAACCATCGAAGGATTTATTGGGGGGTTGTCATCTCACAGGGATGAGATATGAAATTATCTCGTCGGGCCGAGAGGCCAAATTCCTGGATTTAGCGAAACTATTCTATTGCTTGCTTATTTTTTTTCGTTGTGCTATACTTATGTCGAAGTTTTGCTGAAGGGATGCAGTTATGAGCGGCAATGTAGGCAACAAAAAAAGGTTGATTGCTATTACAGAAGCCAACCTTAAGGAAAAAAATAGTCATATATATATCAGCGGCCACCACGACTTTTTCCCAGACGAGTGCTATGGTCAATCGAGCAAGGAAAAGGGTATTAGGAAGGAAATGACATTAATTGTGGAGGGATTGACGCAACCAGTCAAGACGGATATAGGAATCAACGACACTAACGGGAAGCCTCGCAATTTCTTTAGAAATCGGCGGTGGGTCCGAAAGTTCTTTGAGAAACATGAATTAAAAGCCGGAGATGTGGTTGCAATCGAGAGGTTAGATAAGTACATCTATCGAGTATATCCTTTCGAAAGCAAGAATGTTAGAGAGGGTGCGCATATTCCGGATCACTGGCATAGAGTAGATCTAAGGAAACCTACTGTAATAGACCTTTTTGCTGGTTGTGGCGGAATGTCTGTTGGTCTGAAAAAAGCTGGATTTGAGAACTTACTCGCTGTGGAATGGGATGCTTCTTGTTGTGAAACCTTCAAAGTTAATATCAGCCCGAGAATATTGCAGTGCGCTATTCAAGAAGTGGAGAGCTTCCCATCTTGCGATCTGTTAGTTGGTGGACCTCCGTGTCAAGGATTCAGTAATTTAGGTGAGAAACTCCCAAACGATCCACGTCGACAGTTGTGGCGGCATTTTCTTCGAGCAGTAAGAGATGCGAGGCCATTTATCTTTGTTATGGAGAATGTACCTCCGCTTTTGAAATCAGCAGAATATGGAGAAATATGCAGGGAAGCTAGAAAACTTGATTACGAGATTGAGGGTCGTGTCTTAAATTCTGCCGATTTTGGTATTCCTCAATTACGAAAAAGAGTATTCTTGATAGCCAGTAGAGTTGGACGGCCGACCTTTCCAAAAGCAACTCACCGAAACCCAGATATTCTACCAAAGTTCGATACTAGAAATTTGCCATATTGGCGCACTGTTAAAGATGCCATAGGAGATTTACCGCCCATGCCGACTGGGGGAAATTGGCATATCGGGCGGAATCCAACACCGCTTTCATTACGTAGGTATCGGTGTATACCTGCCGGTGGAAATCGTTGGGATTTGCCGGTTGAGATTATGCCGCCTTGTTGGAAAAGAAAGACAAAAGGAGGAACGGACCTTTTCGGGCGGCTATGGTGGAACCATCCATCTGTAACCATACGAACCGAATTTTATAAACCTGAAAAGGGGCGTTATCTACATCCCGAAGAAGATAGGCCCATCACCCATAGAGAGGCAGCAAGGTTACAAGGATTTGACGATGAGTTCCAGTTCAGAGGAACGAAGATAGAAGTAGGTATTCAGATAGGAAATGCTGTACCGCCTTTACTTGCATATCGTATTGGGGTTGAGGTCATGAAGGAGATAAAAAAAGCAAAGCGAAATATGTCCCCGTTGAGAGCGAGTCGAAGGGAGAAAGTCTGTGTCTGAATCATCGAAGATAGATACGCTCATTGCCGAAGTGGAGGAGAACCTTGCACGTTTCAAACGTAAATACAAAGGTCTGACATGGAGACAGAAAGTTCTTTTGTTGGTTGAACTAGCAGGGGGTGTTAGGAAACTTGGTAAGAGTAGTAATCCTGCTGCTGCTAGGTTGGGTTCACGTGAGCGTTTGAGAATTTACCTTCAGGAGCATGTAGGTATTGTTATCGCTGCTGAGGAGCTTCAGGTGGTGTCAGGTATCTCAGAGTATGCCAGGCGAATACGTGAGTTGCGGGTTCAGGATGGGTACAAGATTCTAACTGGTTATAGCAGCGATCCCGATTCAGGAATATCCTTAAAACCCACGGAATACCTGTTACTAGATAGAGACCCTGACATCACGGCGGCACGCAGATGGCATGTTGCTAACAGAATCAGGAGAGGAACCCAAGGCGGAAGCAAGGGACGGCTCCTGCGATATCTATTAGAGAATGTCGGCCAAGTTGTGACGACTGAGGAACTTGCATATGTGGCTAGGGCACGTGAATTCGGTCGCCGGATCCGTGAGTTACGAACAGAGGAGGGCTATCCTGTTGCGACTCAGTTTACGGGCCGCCCCGATTTGAAGATGGGGGAGTATGTTCTTGAGAGTAAAGATAGAATCGCTGAGTCTCACGATCGCCGCATACCATTTGAAATTCAGAAGTTAGTGTATGAGAGAGATAATAACACATGTCGCCTCTGTGGGTGGCAGAGGGAAAGGTGGACTCGTAGAGATCCAAGAATCCTCGAGCTTCACCATATCCAAGAACATGCCGCAGGCGGAACAAATGTTGCTCAGAATCTCGTAGTAATGTGCAGCAAGTGTCACGATGAAATACATGCTGGTCGAAAGCAGTTCCCCCGAAATATTCTGGGTTAGCCTGCAATGACAGATTTGTATACAAAGTCCAAACGAAGTGAAATAATGGCTCGCATCAAGGATCGCAATACTTCACCTGAGATCACTATTTCGCGTATGTTGCGTAAAATAAAGGTAAGATATCGTCGTAATGTAAAATCTATCATCGGCCGACCCGATTTTGTTATCTATCAAGCGAAAACCGTTATTTTTGTACATGGGTGTTTTTGGCATCACCACGCAAACTGTAAGCGAGCCAAACTGCCAACTACCAATAGAGCATTTTGGAAACGGAAAATTTTAGGAAATAAGCGACGTGACAACAGAATAGCACGCTTGCTTAGAAAACAAGGATGGCGGGTCATCATAGTCTGGCAGTGTTCCCTCCGCAATGAAAATCGAGTTTTCCAACGTCTCTGCCGCCTGCTATCTTACTGAATATAATTCCTCTTTTTTCCTTTTAACTGTTCTACCCCAAAATCCGACATACAAAACCCAAACCTGCAATTATGGTAAAGGCAAAATCCGCGCCAATCTGTGTGAATCTGTGGTTGCAATTCTACCCCCAAAATCGTCCAATTTTCAACAGCAAGATTTTCCGTGTAATCTTGTTGTCCGTGTTCTCCTTATATAAAGTGAGGCCGGTCGCCTGATAAGGCGAGGCAGTTTTACTGCCCGGTGGACGAGACGAAGACTTGGCGTACAAACCATGTTTGGAGCACAGGCTTTGTCGAGGACACATCCCGGCCAAACTCTCTGTGCCTTCTGTGTCCTCTGTGGCTCACAAAACCCAAACCTGCAATTATTTTCAAATCAAAATCCGCGTTTCTCCGCGTTAACCTGTGGTTACTTTTGAATTTCGAATTTTGGTTATTCGTATTTTTTTCGTATTTCGTACTTCGCACTTCGAAATTTCGCGGTTTGCATTTTTCTGCAAACCACGAATAGCGGCGGTCGGGATCGAACCGACGACCTTGGGCTTATGAATCCCACGCTCTAACCAGCTGAGCTACGCCGCCATTACTTAGCCACTTTTTATCCGCCTGTGGCGAATCAACTTTAGTCACTTTACACTTTAGACACTTTAGGCACTTCTGACCTATAAAATAACAACTTCCCGCACACCTTGTCAATTATTAATGTCTTGTTTTTGCCATAAGGTATCCTGTGGAGAGCATTTGAAATTAGTATTTTGGACTTGTCCTTCGACTTTGCTCAGGATGGTGAGCCTGTCGAACCATTTAGGATTCTCGCCTCGGCGTAGCCATAGGCGAAGCCGGGTCGGATTTCTAACAGTTATGTTAGGTCCGGGTCCGGCTGATTCAGCTCCATAATTATTGCCCCGATAGCTGAAAGAAAAGTAAAAATAAACATCCGTAATACACAATGTTTCGCCACATCACCAAGCGATACCCCAAATGCCTCACCCATTATAGCGGATACAGCGGTATAAAATATACCGAGCACGATACCGCCGGCGCCCGCAGCGATTATTCGTTTGCCTAATGTTGCTCCGCCGCAACCCGCGGCTGTGCCCATACCGCACAATATCGGCACCAATATGACAAGCCACCAAATCTCCGTCAAGCCCGGCAGTCTGCCGAGACTATTAAGGTAAGCGAAGTCCACAATCCCGGCTATCAATGCACCCACAAGGGCGTGCAGACCAACATGCCAATATCTCGGCTTCATCGATTTTCGAACCTCTGCTTGCCTTCGCATCCGGCGTCGTATCGTCAATGGCCAGTTATAGAACAAGCGAAATATCCAATGTTCCAATAGCGCCCCTCTTTCACCGAACACAGGGACAATATGCGTAGCTTCAGTAGCCCAATGGCTTGCCATGAATCTTGCTAAAGCCGGATAGTGATAGGTCATCTGAATTGGAAATGCCAGATAACCGATGTATTTGAAGAAACTCAAAAATACGGCGATGTTGTAATCCTTGAAACTGCGGTCGTAAATAGCGATTCCTACCGCGTAAAGACCTCGGGCAATTGAACCCGGAGAAATCGGGGTTATCTGGAAAAGCACAAGTATCCCGCCGGCTCCGAGTTTGTCTCCGGTCTTTCGCCAGTATATCCAGGCGACAATGACCGAGACTATCTGTGTAAGTGGCAGCGTCAAAAGGTGTACAACTAAACTAACTAAGTACCGTTGAATGTATGGCTCGTGAAGTTGCGACAGTATTGTATCTGCATCCTTGTTGCTCAGAATGTGCTTGTTCTTACCTTCATCGACCATGTCACGCAGCCACTGTTCGCGAAATTTGGCGTTAAAATAAAGCTTTATCGGCCGAACAAAGATGTAGTGAAGCTTATCCTTGAAGAACGCCCAGTCGGTCAAAAATCTGTGAAGACCCGCAGGTAAAATTGACAATGGCAGGTGACAGATAAACTTTTCGATGTGTTGCTGTAAGTTCAACACTCGTTCCGGACTTATCCTTCCTGCTCTGTGCCAGACGATAACTTTTTCAGCAATCCTCGCCTGAACCGACCGCCAAAAGTAATCCGTGCTTGTCAAGATTGACCTGTAATGTTTTCGCCAGTCTGCTCGACCCCAAATTCGTCGCAGGAAGGTGCGCAAAAATGGTATCGCTCCGGTTATAAGATACAATAGTGTCAGACTTCTGCTTCTGCGCAGCTTCTGCTGGTGTTCTTCGTCGACAAGGTTCCGTACTTTCCAGCCGGTTACCGCGCTGTCAAAAATCGTTGACCATAGTTTTTTGCTGTAAAGCAGCCGAATATGGTTGTGCGTAATGTCCGGCACCGAGTCCCTGTAAACTCGCTCATCCGCCTTCAATTCCTCAAGCATCTCGCCCATATCCGAGAACTCATCACCGTGTAACCGGATGAAGGTCTCCAGCTTACTTACATCGCCGCGGTCAAACTGCACCAGCGAGCCGCGCATGATTCCCTTTGCTATCAGCTTAAAATCTCCGGGGCTCATCGGCAGAAACGGAAGTAATGCCAGACCCGCCCTGAAATCGACCGCTACTAATCCGCCGGATGGATTGTCATCTGTACCTTGTCGCTTCAGGCAATTTGGCTGACTTTTGCAGGTTAACCATTCATATTGCCGGGCTAACTCGTATGCTCCCGTATCGTGCAGGAATTTCACAAAATCGTTCATAAACTGTCGCTTAGCTCGATATTCCGGCGAACCCAACTGCTCCTGGTCGACTGGTCTGCCACGGAGCCAACGCTTCAGCAAATCGAGGTGCTCATCAACCTCCAGCCGCCATGTGCGCCCGTCTATCCACTCACTCAGCTCACCACAACTGCCGAGCTTTTCGTCTATAAACGTGCCATAAATATTTACTACTGTGTTCTCATCTCCGAATTTAATCTTCGCTGCCCGACGGATAAATTTCTGCCAAAGCGCGCCAGCGCGGGCGGCTTCGGGATTGACCTGTAACTGGAACGCACCCTGAAAACCAATCCAATATAAAACATTGCGAAACAGACGGGAAAAATTCGAAGGCGGGATAAGAATCTTCATCGCATAAACCTGACCTGCCTGGAGGCCCGCAATTGGTCCATCGTCAATACTTAGGATTTTTACTTTATAGACCTGGCCTGCAAACCCGCCACCAACGAATCTTTCAATAACAAGCTTAACTCGTGCTTTATTTGCTTTTTCAATCCCTGTTACACTGTAGAGAAGCTCAGTGCCCGCATCATAACGGGCGACTCGCATCGGCCGATACAACCGAGCAGACTGAAATCTCGCCTCAAGTTCCTTGCAAACCTCAATGGAATATTCCACCGGCATACTTGTTCCTTATACTTAACACAAATCCCTACAGGTCGTTGATATCTTCGCTTTTACTTTGTTGGTCTTGCTTTTCCAGTTTTCGTCTATCGATAATTAAAGTTTCGGAAGGCAGATGAATTCGGTTAAGGTCTATAATCTTTCCATCAACAACCAATTCGATTTCGATTCGTGCGCGATATATGAAACCTATAGGAGGTTTTTCATTAGAAGGTTTTTCTTCTTTCACGGGCTCCCAGGTCATACCGTCTTGTGATACCGTTACATATTCCGGCAGTTCCCCTGATGGCGACTTGATTGAATCCGGCCAAGGTGGTCCCGGCAGAAGTTTTTTGCCTCCAGGACGATAGCATTCATACGCTGGATATACAGGGGCATATATACGCACCGTGGGTTTTTCGTTGTTAAATAACGCCCCTTCTTTGAAAGGGATTTCAATGCTGCGTAGCCGAAGGGGGGCTCCTTTACTCTTTAACTTCAAAATTGTTGGCCAGATATTCTCAAACTTATCACGCTTATCGAAGTGAATATCGTATACATTTTCCTGATTACCTGCTGCAATTTCAAGTGTTGTTGCTTGTCTTCGATAAGGCTCAAGCTGGGCTGGCCAATCCGGAGGCCATGTGCCTCCCGAACGAATCCCAACAACCGCTAAAGACAGAGTGGAACAAAACAGCGTAATTATGATAAAGAATATATAGGTTGCTCTGGTACACTTAAACATTTTTATCATCTCCTTTCCACTATAGTGGAATAGATGAACTATTTAACAATCCACAATCGGATGCAAATTAGTAGAACAATCGCTGCGTAAACACCCGCCAGCAAATCATCGGCAAGAATTCCCCAGCCCTGGGGCAATTTTTCAAGTTTACGAATCGGCCAGGGTTTGATGACATCGAACAACCTGAAAAGAAAAAAACCAAGCCCTGTAATAATCCAGAGTTGCTTAGTTGAAAATGTGTCTGTGGTTAATAATAGAAATGGCAAAAATGTAAGTGCCTGGCCGGCAAACTCATCAGCTACAACTTCCGATGGGTCGATTCTGCCGGTCGCGGCAATAACGGCTGGTGAAAATTTAATGCAAATGATAGAACCGGCCAATATAAAAATCGTCATTACTATGGATATCGCCAGAGCCGATGTTTTGAATTGGCACATCAGGGCAAAGATAAACGCCGGCGGTAATGAGCCGTATGTCCCCGGGGCAACAGGCAGCCAGCCAAGACCGAAACAAGACGTAAGTAATCTTTTCATAGTTGCTGTAAGGTTAACTGAAGGCGATGGTTAAGTCAAAGAATATTAATCTACCAGCGTATAGCGAGCGTACAGCGTAGAGCGTATAGCGTACAGCGTAGAGCGTATAGCGTTTAGGATGGGAAGTTCAGGCAGGCGAATTTGCCGTGACGAATTAGTCGATAGTATTTAGTCGTTAGTGTTTAGATTTTGGTGTATTTGGGAAATTCAATACAGCAAATTCCTTATGGAATTTGCGAGCTGCGTCGTCGTATTCCCTGGCGGCGTCGATTTCATTTTTGAAGCAGCCCAGATGTATCCCTTTTTTCTCGAATGTAATTCGAGCCACCCATTTGTGATTGTCCTTTCTCCATGAAACTCCTTTATATTTCGAGGTCTTTGCATCCGAACGCTTCCTTCTGTGGCAAATATTCTGCGAATGTGTCGCTGCTCGTAAGTTTGCGCATCTATTGTCCATACCATCGTGATTAATGTGGTCGATTAACATTCCCTTGGGAACATCGATAATCTCCTGATGCAGATAAACAAGTGTTCCATTTTTTCTTTTGCCCCCAGCGGCGTGTCTTCGTACGTAATATAGTTTCCCCTTTTTTATTGCAAACCATTCGTATTTGCTCAGCCGTTTGTAATCGGCAGGGTCCACCTTTGCGTATCTCGGCTGCGACATACGGAGCCGGCGAAAGGCGCAGCCGTAGCGCAACCGGCGATAGAAAAGTACCGGCGATATAGCAACGCGTGACAAGTAAGCTGCGATGGTGATTATGATGATTCTGATGGTTCCCTACCCCTGTGCGGTGAAAATTCGCCGGAAACTCGAAATTCTAATCCTTCGACCCTGCTCAGGACAGGGCACTAAATCCGAAACAAATTCAAATGACCAAAATTTGAATGACCGAAACAGGAGGTTTTTGCCGTAAGGCATCCGGTGGTGAAGATTTGAACATTAGTATTTCTGTCATTGTTTCGTATTTCGATATTCGGATTTCGTATTTGGGGCAACATTGCCCCTCACTATTGGACGAACCTGCGGATTTGGTCGAAATTTGGGTGATTTTTTAAGGTTGGATTTTACGTAAGTGCTTGTAAGAGAAGGAATAAAAAAAATTTCAGAATTTTTGATTTTAGTGCGCAACTACCTGCGTGTTTGGTCGGTTTTTCAGCCACAGATCCATTCGACTATGCTCCCCGCTTCGCCCTAAATGGCAGGGCTTCGCAGGGCAGGCAGGACAGGTTCGTGTTAATCCGTGGCTAAATAGAAAAAACCAGCCGTAATGGACTTGGGAGAACCCTGGCCAGTGGCCAGGGCTAAAAATCAAATGAGGAGAACCCCGGCCGATGACGGGGGCTAACAATTAAATGAACCCTCAATGAACCACAAACAACGGACGAACTCATTCGTCAACCCAGCCAGGTTGGGCCGAAGGTGATATCAACCTTCATCGGGACATCGAGCTTAATGGCGGTGGTCATTTCTTTCTGAATCCATTTTGCATGCTTGTCGGCCTGTTTGGCAGGTAATTCGAAAACAAGCTCATCGTGGACCTGCAGAATAAGTTTTACGGGCAGATTTTCAGATTCGATTTTCCGCTGGATATTGAGCATAGCGACTTTAATCAAATCGGCTGCGGAGCCCTGGACGACGGTGTTGA
>CAZMSP010000079.1:0-9382 GCA_964568985.1 uncultured Pirellulales bacterium | reverse complement strand
TCCGAGACGATTTTTTCTAACGGCTCAGGTAGCAAGTCAAACAGTTGCTCATTCAACTGCGCACCTCTGGCATTTAATTTCAGGTTATATCGTAGGTTGCCTTTTTCATCCGGCCAGGCCTGACCGGTCAAACCAAGCAAACCTCCGGCGTGCTGGCCGGTGAAACTGTCTATGCGGATTGAATCATTTGTAAAAACGGCTTTTGCCGTGATATCTGAGATAACAAGCGGAATTTGAGTTGAATCCAAAGAAGATTTTCTGAAAGACAAATCAGCTATATAGTTTGCTACGTTAGCATCCTCTCTGGATGTAAAAACCTTAATCTCACCATCAGCCAGACCGGCAGGACGGAATTGAGCATACAGCTGTCTTTGCACATCTGATAATGCCGACTCCAGCGTTGAATCCAATGGTATATTATTCACGTCAATTGTAACATCATATATGGGGTTTTCGGTACCGGCAGTTAGTGCTTTGCCATTGACGACAATTTTTCTTTCGTCTATCTGTGAAACCACATTTGAAAAGGTAATGCCATCACGGTCAAAAAAGAGCTTGCCGGTAAGATTTTTTAATGGATAAGGGAAATGTTTGTATATAGCTTCGGTACCAAGCAGCTCAACGACCAGGCTGCTTTTCGTGTCCGTTGGAGACTGCCGGATGAGACGCTGGTCTATCGCTGCAAGACCATTCGGGGAAAAAGTCGTCCAGAACTCCTTTTCTTCTTTGCTTAATGCATCATAGAGGTCATTATCCAGGGCCATATTGTTACTTGTCATCCGGGTTTCGTACTGCCAGTTTGGTCCAAAGCCCTTGGACCAGCCGTTAAAGAAAAGCCTGACGTCACCATGCTTGCCGCAAAGATTGTTCATCGACACCCTTTTCTCGGTAAAATCTATTTCGCCGGTCAGGTGCTCTATGGGATATTGGAACTTGCGGTCGCAAATCGAGACGTCCTTACAATAGACTTTGCCGGCCAATTTGCTTTCTCCCAGCCGATTTAAACTGCCGGATGTCTCAAGGTTAATGTCAATACATCCGGCGGGAATATACCTGTTGAAGAACCCCTGCAGAGCAGTAAACCCGCTGAAATTCTGCAGAAATGATGGTGCGAGCTGAGCAATTTTATCCAGCGAGGGACTATGCTTCGAATGGAAGTCTTTCAGGCTAAGTTTCAATGAGAAATCTTGCCCGTCATATTGTAACTCGCCAGCCAAGACCTCGATTATCCATGCCATCTCAAGTGCAGGAATATCAGCTGACGATATTCCACCTGCAAATATGATATTGCCCGGTTTATAAAATCCTCTCAGATGACTTTCGCCAAAACCACTGGCCAACTTGGCTGTTGTTACCTCGAAGCTGTAAGCATCTTGTCTTTCTTCAGCAGGGCCAAACCGAAATCGTATGGGTACTTCTGCAATAACTTTAACCTGGTTATTCGAGACCTTGCTGTATTGGAGTTTTCCCCTTTCGAGATGCACAAGCGGCATTTCACCACCGCCACCTAAACGTGGTTTGATTTCAAGTGCAGCTACATTCCACTGTTCTGTATCCAAATTGTATTGGGCGTTGAAAACAAAATCATCTATCTCTATTTCCTTCAATCGCGGTCGAAGTAACAACAAACTACCTACACCAAAGCGCGCGTATACTGTTTCGGCTTTTAGTATTTCATCGTTGGGACCCTGCTTTTGATAAGGGCTGATGACAAGCTTTTTGATAAAGATAGAGCCATCAAGGTTGAAATCTATCGATTTGACCTGGATCTTTGCATTAGTAAGTTCAGCAATCTGGCCGATGGCAATATGGGGAAGAGCTCGGCCTGCTAAGACAAAAACAAGCCATAAGACAATAACCAGCAGCAAAACCCCGAGAAGCCAGCGAGCCATAGTTTTGAGTTTTGAGTTTTGGGTCTTGAGTTGAGCCATCATAATTTTTGTTTCTCGATTCTCATTTTTACGAGAATCGAGTATCGAGAATCACTTTTTCGGACTGCGGCGGGCTCCCAGGCTACGGCAAGCTCCGCCTTGACGAGCGCCCTGACGAGTAACGGTTCGACAGGCTCACCGTGCTGAGCGAAGTCGAAGTATTGCTTTATCTGCGATATCCCGGCGGCAATAGGCGCCATCGAATTTTATCATGTCTACAGCTTCGTATGCTCTTTCTTTTGCATCTGCGATTGTCTCACCCAGAGCGGTTACTCCCAGAACTCTGCCGCCGTTGGTAACAATATCGTCATTCCCCGCTTCCGCGGGGACAAGCTTGGTTCCTGCGTGAAATACGACGACGTTTTCCATTTGTTCTGCCTCGTCCAGGCCGGTTATTTTCTTTCCCTTTTCGTAATCCCCTGGATAACCACCTGAAGCCATCACTACACAGACAGCCGGCCGCTGGTCCCACTCGAGACTAACCTGGTCTAATGTACCATTACAAACCGCCAGCAGAACTTCCAGCAAATCGCTTTTTAGCCGCATCAATATCGGCTGAGTTTCGGGGTCGCCAAAGCGAACATTAAATTCCAGCACTCTCGGCCCGCCGGAGGTCATCATAAGCCCCGCATACAAAACGCCTTTGTATGGAGTGCCGTTGCGATTCATTCCATCGACCACCGGAACAAGAATTTCACGACTAATCTGATTCATCACTTCCTCGGTAACTACTGGCGCGGGGCTGTAAGCCCCCATCCCGCCGGTGTTAGGGCCTGTGTCACCGTCTCCAATGGGCTTGTGGTCTTGTGATGATTCCATAACGTAAATATTTCGACCGTCCACAAAGGCAAGTATCGAGGTCTCTTCGCCTAACAGTTTGTCCTCTACGATGATTTGGTCACCTGCCGCGCCGAATATCTTATCGCACATTATCTTCTCTGCTGCCAAAATACCATCAGATGGGTCATCACACACAAAAACACCTTTGCCCTTTGCAAGCCCTGTTGCCTTTATTACTACCGCCTCGTCCCTGCTGGCAATATATACCTTGGCATCTTTAAATCTGTCGAAGATTCTGCCTTCAGCCGTGGATATGGTAGCCGAACGCATCAATTGCTTTGCAAACGCCTTATCAGCTTCGAGTTGTGCCGCTTCTTTGCTGGGACCAAATGCCTTTATACCAGCTGCTTCAAAAGCATTAACCACACCTGCCGCCAGCGGGTCTTCCGGTCCGACTACTACAAGCTCTACGGTTTTTTGCTTTGCAAAATCCAGGAGCTTGTCAATATCGGTGGCGCCAATAGGGATATTTTCTCCACATTTGGCTGTGCCCGCATTACCAGGTGCAATATAGAGTTTGCTTAGTTTTTTTGATTGAGCCAATTTCCAGGCGATTGAATGCTCCCGCCCACCGCTACCAATTAAAAGTACGTTCATTTGCCAGCCTCCTATCTCGATTCTCGTTACTCGATTCTTGATTCTCCTCGAGTATCGAGCATCGAGAATCCAGTATCGGACTCGCTTTTACTTGACCCGCCGTAGATAAACCGCATCTGGCCAACATTAGGGATGACGCCCAAAGGTTCCTTGGCGAATAGTTTGAAGCCCTGCGGCCAATAGACAAATAGTGCCTTGCCTATCAGATAGTCACGCGGGACAATACCTGCACGGTAGTGACCCAGACCTCTATTGGCCACGCCTTCATCGCTCCACCATCTACAATCCTCGCTGCAGGGACTATTGTCACCCAGTACGAAAAACTCATTTTCTTTGAGGGTAAAGGGGGCACCCTCTATTGCCCTGCCCTGCTTGGGGCTGTTGGCAAACTTTTTGGCAGTGTAGTGAATATCCCTGAAAATTGCTATATGCGAGAGTGCTAATTTACCGGAGCCGAAAATTTTTACTTGCGGCTGAAGGTCTGTCTTTCTTTTACCGGCATCGTTGGGGTCCAGACCTAAATCGCGAATTAAATTTTCGCTGCCAAATTGAAAAATCAATTGATGGTCAACGTTGACGAGCTTAACCAGAGTAGGTTCATTTATATTTGGTGGTTCGATTGACTTACGGCCTAATTCTGTGATTTTTCCATCTTTTTCAGTTTTTGTGATAACCATTTCACCTTCATTGTTGAAATCGACCCACGCTTTATAATGAGTTTCATATTTGCTAATTTCTGCACCTATTTGGCCCTGTGGCTGCATCGAATCAGCATAGAAACGTACCATCAGGTCACTGCAATATGGCATATATTTGTATTCTCTAATATCATCGTAAGCGTATGTCGCTCTGAAATCGTTGCCAACCGACGTATCATAAAAAAACGAATGGATTTCATCGGTGGGGCTGTCCAGATAGAATATAGTTGGGTGATTTTCGTTGTTGATTATCCATTTTGAACCTGTGATGTTCCTAAATGGTTGTTGCCAGAAGTGGTCGTTAAAGCCAAAGCGAGTTAAGGGTTCTCTGGGCCGAACTGGCTGATAGTCATTATCATAAACCGGCATCCATAACTCATCTTGGACTTTGGGAGGTTTTCGGCAGATTTGCCTATTAATATAAACATCGCCGTCAATTATTTCCATTTCTTCGCCTGGAAGGCCAATTAATCGTTTGATGTAATTTATTGATGGCTCGAGTGGATTTTTGAATACTATGACATCCCATCGCCTGGGTTCGACGAACTGGTAAATGCACTTCAGGACAAGTATCCTATCGCCATTTGCTACGGGCATCGTACCGCCTGTCGGCTGGTAGTGACCACAATTTGGGCAGCGAGACGGATATAACCTGCCTAAATTCCCGGATGGTGGTATATAATCTTCCCTCTGGAATCCAAAGTATCTCCCGATGAAACCATAGTCATATTTATATCCACATTGTGGACAGCGCAGCCGAAAGTGGGTACCTTTAAGCGTATCGGCCATACTGCCGGTCGGTATGCGGAATGCCTCCATAATAAAAGCCCTGAAGACGAAGGCCAGTATAAAAGCGATTATCAGCCATTCAAAGGTGTTTGCAATTTCAGTTGCCCTGTCTTTCCGTCTTTGAGCGATTTTGTACAAGTTGGTTTTTTCGGTTTTATCTGACATAAATATTAATCTTAATTACTATACAAGCTCAACACCGTTCTCCGCCCGCCATAGCGGGCTTCGCGACGGCGGGTTGCTCGAATACACATAAAGATTTAATTATCCTGATAAGTCCCTCTCTGGTCAACACTTTTGTCTGGAGGCCGGCAATTTCCTCAGTTTTGCCATTTATGACCGTTCAGGCAGGTCGGTTAGCCCCTAACTTTATGTTGGGGGTTTTGTTTTGTCGAAATTATCTCTTCGGCGGGTCGTGGGTCAGGCCAAATCTCTGGATTTTGAGGTTTGCGGGTTTTGATTTTGCGGGTAAAATGGGATGGTAAAATTTGGTTGTTGGAAATAGAGGAAATAAAAAATGGTAGAAAATATTAAAACAGTGCTAAGTTTTGAGTTGAGGAATCTGCTGGACGGCGGAGATTTTGATATTATTATAGAATCGAAAGACTTGGTTGCGTAGCCAAGCGTTTAATGTGGGAAATATCGATTGTAGTAAGTGGAGAACTCAGGTGCCAACAAAAGAACTAACACACAATCCAAACCTGTTTGATAATTCTCATTTTATCGCTGTTGACAAGCCCCTTTTTATAAACAAAGCTAAAATTCTGGAACTAATTGAAAACTTAAAGCACGAATGTTCTTTAACCTTGCTAAAAAACTCTGTTTTCTGTCTTGAAAAAAGCCTACAAAGTGTTAAAAACGACAAAGTTGGGGTTATGAACGTCGATTCTAATGGTGGTACCATAACAATTAGTCAAAAATATATCTTTAACCAATTGAACCAAATTGCAGAGTCTCAAACCATAGATAGAGCGAAGTATTACATTGACCGATTTGAGAAGGCAATTAGCGAAGTCAGAACAAGCCAAATAAATGATATAAATTTAAACCGCTGGCAAGAATATGAAGATATTAAAACCGACAGTTTGTGGATAATGGACCGACGTGATAGTACGGGAGTACACACAGCAGGTTATTGGGGAAACTTCATTCCACAAATACCTAATCAGATGCTCAAACGATACACAAAAAAAGGAGATTGGGTACTTGATACTTTTGCAGGGTGTGGAACAACTCTCATTGAAAGCCAGCGCCTCGACAGAAACTGCATAGGAATTGAGCTTCAAGACAATGTTGCACAAAAAGCAAGAGAACTTGTTTCCAGCGAACACAACAAGTTTGGAACTGTCTCGGAAATCGTCACTGGAGACAGTACCACAATTGACCTAAAAAGTATATTGCACAAGCATCATCAGAAAACAGTGCAAATGCTCGTTATGCATCCCCCCTATTTCGATATTATAAAATTCAGCAATGATCCACAAGACCTAAGTAATGCCGGCACCGTTGACAGATTTTTAGAACTGATGAACAAGGTTGTTGATAACGCTTCGGCAGTATTGGAGAAAGGTCGCTATCTTGTATTAGTTATCGGTGACAAGTACTCAAAAGGTGAATGGATACCATTAGGGTTTTTGACAATGCAGGAGGTTCTGAAAAAAGGTTTTTCACTGAAGAGCATCATCGTTAAGAATTTTGAGGAAACTTTCGGTAAGCGGAATCAAAAGGAATTATGGCGATATCGCGCTTTGGTTGGCGGATTTTACATTTTTAAACATGAATACATTTTCGTATTCAAGAAGAAATAAGAATGGCAGCAACTCACATTCTGACTGTTAATGCGCAGACGTTTAATGTTCACTTGAACTACATGTTTGCAGGTACTGGCAAGGATAATACTGAGCATCAAGGCGGCGCACTGGCAGACATATTGGCCATACGTCCTGAGGATAACATCGTTTTCTACGTGATCGGTTACGGGTTCTACGGTTTTTTCAAGGTGAAGTCTAAAAGTGACCCGCTTGTTTTCTACGAGCACCCAAGAAACCAATACTTGAATAGTGAATTGGCCCACAAAACTTTAACGTACCGTCTTTTTTTTGAGCCAAATCCGTGTGGAGTATACAAGAAAGGGGTCAATGAATGGGATGCGCTCGAAAATCCAGAGAGGATATTAGATCAGAAAATCTATAATATGCAATGGTCTTGGATATTTAAGAAGTTAAAAGCAGAAAGGGGCTGCGTTTCCATTCCTGAAGAGGAATACCAACTTTTAAAGCAGATTATTACAGTAAACAATGAGATGCTTCCATCTTCGGAACGGTTCCAATTTATCAATGGGATTATCTCACCATGTAATAAAGCTTATAAATACGAGGGAAATACCAATCTCAGCCCTCAAATTCGTGATGTGCCCAATAAAATTCATACAGAAGAGGACTTGCGTATCTTTTTTTGCGCCAACGCGGGTCGCAACAGAATTCTAGATGAAATTTTACGTCCCAACGTTTATGGAGTCGCAAAATTTATTGCCAATGAGTCAATATGTTCTTTTGGTGAGAAGCGTATTGATTTACTTTTTATTACCGACAAAAACACATGCTTACTGATTGAGTTGAAAAATAATTTTGAGTTTAAGAAGAAAAACCTCCTTGCCCAGTTGAGCGGATATGCCCGGTGGGTTGCATCATATAAGAGACATTTACACGAAATCATCCCCATTTTAGTTCTTCGCGAACCCCCTCTTTGTCCCAAAAGAGGCTGGGGCAAGAAGTTCCAGTATCTTTCAAAGCAGGATGCCGAACAGAAGAAAATTTCTCCTTGGTTTGAAAAAAAACGAAAGGATTTAGTTCGTCTGAAACGCGATTTAAGTGTATTACGAATTTCTAAACTAGCTAACTTACAAATTGTTCTTTTTCAGACCGACAATAGCGATAGATTGAGTGGCTTTAGTGTCTTAGACCTAAGTGAATAAATCTTATTGTGAGAGACAGATTAACGTGACACATCATCCGTTCAACGAAGGAACAAAACTTGCTCAAATCTTTACCATTTTATCTGATGGACAGTGGCATTGCGGCAAACATGAACTCCCCGGCACTCAACCCGCCAAAGCGATTCAAATTATTCGCCAGCACGGTTTCAAAATTGAAAACCAAACCACTTATTGCAGCAAATGCAAGGATAAAACTGTCCACCGCCGGCTCCTCTCGACCGAACCTGAAAGCCCCTCTTTTGTCCGACTTCAACTTTCTGGAGAATTGCGAAAGAGAGTATTAAAGCATTACCAAAATATCGAGGCAATAACACTTCGCGAAATGGTCCCAAACCAGCTTGAGGTTGACCACAGGTTTCCGCAGGTTCGTTGGTCAAAGAATGAAGCTTACGACCCTAAAATGTCTGAAGATGAGTTGCACGCAAAGTTTCAACTATTGACACGGCAACATAATCTTTGGAAGAGCCGTTATTGCGAACATTGTGCAAAAACAGGAGAACGCGGAACGTTTATCGGAATCAATTTCTTCGTTGTTGGTGGCCCAAAGTGGGATCCGCAAATTCCAGTCAACGACGAGCGGGGATGCTTCGGATGTTTCTGGTATGACCCCGATACATGGCGCAAAGAGATAAACAGAATTGTTGAAAAGAATAAAAGGTGATTGAAGGTGGATTTTGCAAGGTAGATAGGGATTGAGAAGAAGAACGCCAAGCGGCGATAATTTTTAAGGAGGGGAGCAAATAAATGACGAATGAAAGGAGAGAAAAATGGAACGGAAGAGAAAAAACTTTGCTTATTTAAGCACGAAAGTATATGGAGGTAGGCCAGGAAATAAAACTTTAGGCATTAGATTCGAACCTAAAGACAAGGATATCGCAATAAAATTTTCTAGGGCTATCCTGCAAGCAGTGGAGCATGGCAAGGGTGTAGACATAACAGTTTTTACATATAAACCATTAAAAGACGGTTCTGTAAGAGTAACAGTCACAGCTCCTAAATAGATAAAAATTTCTAAGGCAACTGTCAAAAAATTAGGGATAGGTAGATTCAAAGGATATGGAACAAAAACGAAGCGAAAAAGAATTGGAAGCAAGAAATAGCCTGCCGGAAGAGTTGAGGCCTGTTTTTGAGAATTGCATATCCGGCAGGAAATACTATAAAAGGAAAACTTAAAAATTCCAAGAACCTGCTGCCAATCCTGAGAAAACGAGTCGCAAATAAAAGCCGGGAAGAAATCGAAACAATATTTGAGGGAACATCTTCTTTCGAGAAAAAGAGTAAGAAAAAAGAAAAAACGAAACACAAAGGCGAACGGCCACTAAAAGGATTATTGAGGGGATATCAAAGGATATATTGTTCATATAAAGGCAAAAACTACAAAGCAAAGGTTTTGCCAAGCGGGGTAATTAAAATGGTTCCGTCGGGGCAACTGTTCGATTCGCCGTCAATGGCCGGGATTTCGATTACAAAGAAAAAAACAATGAATGGCTGGAGATTTTGGAAGTATAAAGATAAAAACGGCGAACTTGCTT